>SIAZ01000032.1 GCA_009695405.1 Pedosphaera sp.
CTCCTCAATCCATCTCCGTAACCACTCCACTTCCTCAGATCCCATCCGTCGCCCTTGCAATACTAGTTCTTTAAGCACGCCCTGCTTTATGAGCTCTTTGCCACCGGTAGTCCAGCTCATTCACCGACAACTTGTGAATGCACCGCCGGTTTAGGGCTAGGGCAAGTTCATCTGGATTTGGGGATGGGGTAAAGACCCTGTGACGTTGCCGGGTTTGGATACCATGGATGAGCGGCGGCGTGCCGGAGGCCCCTTGGCAGGGTTGATCTCGGCGAACCTTTCGACAACAGTGCTGAAGCCAAGGGAATGCTTTGTCGCTCCATACCCTGCACGTGGCCTATCTAACTTGACCCGGGAACTAGAAACTAAGTGCATCCTTTTCCAGAAAACGAGACTCAATTAACTGCCTGCCATCCATGACCCTCATATGACCTTCGCTTCACAAGTATCCCTCCGCTCTGCTTGGCTCGTTGTGGGATTGTTGATCCCAGTCGCACTCTTAAACTATCTCGATAGGCAAATGCTCTCATCGATGAAGTTTTCAGTGATGGCTGACCTTCCTGATATCGGTAACGATGCTAATTGGGGCCGGATGCTGGGTCAATTTAAGTGGGTTTACGCCATTTTTAGTCCTTTGGGTGGCTATATTGCAGATCGATTTAGTCGACGATTAACCATTTGCGGAAGCCTCTTTGTCTGGTCTGCAATTACTTGGGGAACAAGTCAGGTGCACACGTTTCAAGAGTTAATGTTAGCCCGGTCGCTGATGGGCGTGAGCGAGGCCTTTTATATACCTGCGGCACTGGCGTTGATCACTGATTATCATCTTGGGCCCACTCGCTCGAGGGCTGTAGGCTTTCATCAGACCTCCATTTATCTCGGAGTGATTATCGGAGGATTTAGTGGCTATGCTGCAGACATTCCATCGATGGGGTGGAGGTTTGCTTTTATAGCCTGCGGATTAACCGGCATTCTTTACACACTTCCGCTGACGTTTCTCCTGCGCGATGCGCCCAAAGATATGTTGACCCAGAAGGCAACAACAGTACCGCGTTCTAATCCTATCTGGGAACTAATGACTAACAAATCGTTCCTTCTCCTGATCGTTTGTTTCACCCTACCCGCACAAGCGGCTTGGGTGATACGCGACTGGATGCCAGCCATTCTCAAACAGCAGTTCCATATTGGCCAAGGCAAAGCGGGAGTTTCAGCAACACTCTATTGGCAAAGTGCTGCCATAATCGGAGCTTTCCTCGGGGGGTGGTTGGCCGATCGTTTGGTGCGAACTCATCTGCGAGGACGCATCTACGTCAGCGCCCTCGGAATGGCGTTTATCATTCCGGCATTATTCGGCACAGGGAATGCCGGATCTCTCGAGGTTGCGGTCTTTTTTCTCGCCCTGTTTGGACTTGGTTGGGGCTTTTTTGACGTCAATAACATGCCCATTCTTTGCCAGATTGTCCGACCTGATTTGCGAGCAACTGGGTACGGTTTGATGAACATGGTAAGTATCAGTTGCGGAGGCTTCGCCGACTGGGGCTTCGGACTCCTACGGGACCGTGGCTATCCGCTGAATATAATCTTTGGCGCTTTCGCTTGCTCAGCATTGATTTCAATTGTTTTGATTCTGTTAATTCGCCCTCGTTCAACTAACTCGTAAACCGCACTTGAAACTCGGTAAACGCTTTCGTTGATACTCCGTAGTGAGTTTCAAAGTAGTCAGTAGCAAATAAAGACGCCAAATATCGAGGGCACGTTGATTCGATTTATTCTCACCAAATCACCTGATGATTCCTATACTTTACCTCGCCTTACTTTACTCGGGACTTCGACTCACAGCAGGCGATGAACCTGAGTTCTTCGATGTCTTCAAGGTCGGTCGAGAACTCACTTATCGCTCAATTCGTATTCCCTCCGTCGTGCTCACCAAACGGGGCACAGTGCTCGCCTTCGCCGAGGGGCGGGAATTTTCTTCGGACCAGGCCGAGAACGATATTATTCTCAAGCGCAGTGGCGACAATGGCCGCACATGGAGTCCAGCGCAGGTGGTGCACGAAGACGGTCACAATTCCCTTAATAACCCGACAGCAATCGTGGAGCAGCAAAGCGGTCGTGTGTACCTGATGTTCCAGCGAATTCCAGCGCATTTAAAAGAAACGAGTCACAACACCGCTACCGGATATACCGGCACAAATATCTACCGAAATCTCTTGGTGTGGTCTGACGACGACGGTCGATCTTGGAGTCGGCCATCGGACGTTACCTCGACCACTAAACGCCCTTCAGGTGCGACCACACTTGCCAGTGGTCCGGGGATCGGTATTCAACTAACCCGTGGGCCTCGCGCTGGGCGAATTCTTATTCCCTTCAACGAAGGACCTTTTTATCAGTGGAACAATTTTGCTGTCTTCAGTGATGACCGAGGCACGACATGGTCCTATGGCGAGAACGTTCCTGGAGCCTTTCTGTCCGACACTCGACTTGGCCGAAAGAGTCAGATCAATGAAGTACAGATGGTCGAATTATCCGACGGATCGATACGCCTGAATTCACGTCAATTTGCTGGAGCAAAAGTCCGGAAAACCGCGATTAGCCGTGATAGTGGGATGACATGGTCGGCGGTTGAGGACATCCCCGACCTGCGAGATCCCAGTTGTAATGCCAGCGTTCTCCGATACTCCTTCGGCACTGAAACAAACAAGTTGGGGCGACTCCTCTACAGCGGTCCCGATGCAACGACCCGCAGCAACGGGACGGTAGCCCTAAGTCTTGATGATGGGGCAACTTGGCCTGTTAAACGTGTCCTCTGGCCTGGAGGATTCGCCTACAGTGTGCTTACTCGCCTCACTGACGGCCGGGTAGGCTGTCTTTTTGAAACTGATGATTATGCTCGAATTGTCTTCGCTCGATTTCCCATAAGCTGGCTGGAAGCAGGAACTCCGCCAAAAAAATGACTTGTTGTAGGTCGAGAGGTAGACACATTCGATCCATCCGTTTAAATTTGGACACCGAGAACTAAGGCGCGTAAATGAATTTACAGGATGTGCCCCATACGATCGCGTTTTGTTTTTAAATAGTCCACATTCTCCGGATTTGGTTCCACTCGGATAGGTAACTGCTCGATGATTTCGAGTCCATGGCCTTGAAGTCCGACCACTTTCTTGGGGTTATTGGTCAGCAAACGGATTGTTTTTAGACCGAGATCACAGAGCATCTGAGCACCAAATCCATAATCTCGAAGGTCCATCGGGAACCCGAGTTTCAAGTTGGCGTCAACGGTATCAAAACCCTGCTCCTGAAGTTTATAAGCTTTAATCTTAGCGCCTAGACCGATGCCTCGTCCCTCCTGACGCATGTAGAGAATAACGCCGCACCCCTCCTTTTCGATCCGTTCCATTGCGGCTTGAAGTTGCGGACCGCAATCGCAGCGACGAGAACCGAAAACATCACCGGTGAGACATTCGCTGTGGACCCGAACAAGAACACCATGTTCACCTGAAATTTCCCCCTTCACCAAAGCCAGATGCTGAGATCCATCCACCTTCGATTCATACAAATGCAGAATAAAATCACCGTAATCTGTCGGCATACGAATTGACTCGATCCGCTCCACTAACCTTTCCGATGTCCGACGGTATTCAATGAGGTCTTCAATGGTACAAATCTTAAGCTTGTGTCGTTTGGCGAAGAGCAAGAGTTCAGGTAAACGAGCCATGGTCCCGTTGTCGTTCATGATTTCACAGATCACCCCAGCAGGATGCAACCCCGCCAAGGAGGCAAGATCGACCGCTGCTTCCGTATGACCCGCTCGCCGCAACACCCCGCCGAGCTTTGATCGCAACGGGAATATATGCCCAGGTTGCACCAAATCCTTTACCGTCGCTGCTGGGTCAGCAAGAATTCGAATCGTCTGAGCTCGATCGGCCGCGCTGATACCCGTCGTGATCCCCTTTGCGGCGTCGACACTCACCTGAAAGTCGGTCTTAAATGTATCCCTATTTTGGGCGACCATTTGCTCAACTCCCAACCGATTGAGGCAATCACCCGTGGTGGGAACACAGATAAGACCTCGGGCATGTTTCGCCATAAAGTTCACCGCGGCCGGCGTTACTTTTTCGGCAGCGAGAACAAGATCGCCTTCATTTTCCCGGTCTTCATCATCCACCACCACCACCATACGACCACGGCGGATATCGGCTAGAACAGACGGGATGTCGTTAAACAGACTCTTTTTCTTCATCGAACGAAGACAATGCTAATCGACAACGGTTGAAACGGGAAATTTAGAATCTCGCTAACTCTTCCTCTGCATTCCTTTCCGAAAAGGAGTTCATTTCAACTGCCAACTTTCTCCGAAGAAGCCGGCGGTCACAATGCGTCCTGGGGTTCGGTTTCCAGGCGCTTGTGAGAGATCAATCACCGCCCAATCAGGCAACTTGGGTGTCTGACGTGCATTATTGAGGTAGTCATAGTCTCGGAAGGTAAAACCGCTGTTAATGACGACATAGCGCGTGGGATTCAATGGGTTTGGAAAGATTAAGATCGGCAGGTGTGACGCCGAGGGATAGGTCTTATCGCCCACGGTTACCCCCTCTGCTGTCCATCGCACTGGCAATCGATCAGCAATCCGAGCTAAAAGCTGATTACTGAATGGATCTCCCCAAAGAATCAGATTGCTCGATTGAATGTCGGCATCCGTTACCTCGGCATCCTTTTTCTGAGGCGCATCGCCCCGATAATGACGCCGCCAATGTTCGATAGCTCGCGTCGATTCCGAAACAACCCAATTGCCGGCGGCAGCATTGAGTGGTTTACCCGAGGGAAGCACCATCAAGAAGGTATCCATAAAGGCATCATCGATGGGGCCTTGAAGTCCGTGTTGTTTTTGGAGGCTTGGAGGGGTCATCGAACCCGTTTTCCAGAGGCTGCCTTGACGGTGAAAGGAAACTTTCCAAGAGCGATCGGTCTGGGGCGCTGGCATCACTAAATCCGTGCCATCCATCCGCACCTTGACCGGGGAAAGAACCTCAAAAGGAGCGTCACCAGGACCGAAGGAGAGAGTAAGCCCGGTGACATTGGTTGTTTGAAGAATGAGTGCAGGACCTTTAGTTCCCCGAGGCGATAGAGACGCCGAGACTCGGGCTGGTTCCCAGTGTTCGCCTAGGGTATCCAATGTCACCCAAGCCATGGTGTTGTAACGAAGAGAATGGGTAATAAAATGAACATCTTGAGGGACACGGACACGGCCGTTGGCCGCTAATTTATCGATGCGCCGATTAAGTTCTGCTTTGGCTGAGGCTTCATATTTATGCCCGGTTTTCGGGCCTATAAGATGGGTAAGCTCTAATCCCTCAGCTTGAAGTGCCCTTTCCATTGCAGTCGCCGCTTGCCTTTGGGAGTCCACTTCACCGCTGTAAGCAATGAGTGGAACCATGGACATATTCAGAGCATTCGCAGTTGCGTCATAGAGCCGCCAGAGTTTCTGTTCCCACCAAGACGGAGAGAGCTGTTCATTTTGAAAAACCCGAAGAAATTCGGCGGTCTCACTAAATCCAGCTCCCGGCGCAGCGGCGGCCCAACGTGAGGCGTGGTGAACTGCAAAATGCCAAGCGGAGGCGCCCCCCAATGAAAACCCTCGAACGACAAGGCGTTCTTCGTCGATCGGATAGCGGCGCATGACCTCTGCGAGAGCCTCCCAAAAATCCGTCTCACCCGCGAACCGACTTCCATTACAGTACCGACCGTAGAGATGAAGCACAAAGGTGTCCTCTGGGGTAAATTCACCAGGGCTACGCTGCCGATCGGCGAGGAAAGCCAATTCGCTCAATTGTTCGCCACGACCGTGAAACCAAGTATCCAGCCGCCATTTTCGACCGGAATCGGGTCGCCACGATTTCGGAATAACCAAGCCATAAGGTTGAACAGATCCATCGATCTTGGACACATAACCAGCGACCAACAATCCGTTGGTCAGCGTCCAGGGTGCGGATCCAGACTGAAGAGACTGAAGGCGTTCATTTGCGGTGACCAAATGCTGGCGAGCAATGTTCAATTCGTTGGTCCGAAAGAACTCGGAATAGCGGAGAGCCCAATCAACCGCTTTATGAAACACCGCCACATCGGGGAGCCTCGCTTGAAGTTCAGAACGGTTGCTGAGGCTGGTCCGCGCAAGGTCTAAAGCCTTACCTAAACGAGCGACTCCCTCGCTTAATTCCAAGCGGATATCTTCGGGAATAAGAATGCCCGCGGGTGGAACCGGCCGCACCTTTTCCGCACTATTATCTGCGGGGCCATCAGCCTTCAACCATACAAAACTGCTGAGGGTTAGGATTGCAACCGTGTGAAAAAGAGTGCTCCGACGGATCATATAGTAAGGTTAGACAATAAGGACGGTGAATTTCTGAGGCTAATTGAAGAAAGATCCCACTCCAAGAACTGACAATAAATATCGCTGATCACTAATGTTTTTGAGAAACTGATACTTCACTTCCCCAACCGCTCAGTTGTTTTCCTAAACGAAAAAGGGGCAATTCAAGGAACTTTGACCTTATTACATTTGGCAACGGAAAGCGCTTACACTCAAAGGCGGTAGCACTAATTCAGCGGAATACGCCTGTCGATGACTCACTAATTTCTGTCCCTGTACGCCTCCACGGTTACCTTGATTGCTGCCGCCATAGATTCCAGAATCGCTATTAAAAATCTCGGCCCAATAACCTAGCTTCGGCAGTCCTACTCGGTAACAGGAATGCAGTTCAGGGGTCAGGTTCAAAACCACGAGGAGAAGTGATCCAGATTCTCGATCGTGACGAACAAAGCTCAGTACACTATTTTTCGTATCGCTACTATCGATCCAAAAGAACCCATCTGCCTCGTAATCACTCCGCCACAACGCCGGTTCTCCACGATAAATCTGATTTAAATCCTCCACCAAACGTTGGATCCCTCGGTTGTAAGGATTTTTTTCCACTAACCACCAGTCCACTTCACCGTTTTCATTCCACTCGCGCGCCTGCCCGATTTCACAACCCATGAAGAGTAGCTTTTTGCCGGGGAAAAACCATTGGTAAGCCAAAAGACAGCGTAAGTTTGCAAAGGCCTGCCAATCATCTCCGGGCATACGACCGAGCAAGGAACCCTTGCCATGCACCACTTCATCATGGGAAAGAGGCAAAACGAAGTTTTCATGGCCATGATACAGCATGGCGAAGGTGAGGTCGTTTTGATGAAACTGCCGATGAATCGGGTCGCGTTTAAAATACCCCAAGGTGTCGTGCATCCAACCCATGTTCCATTTCATTGTGAACCCCAATCCTCCAATCCAAGGCGGGCGCGACACCATCGGCCAAGAGGTACTCTCCTCGGCGATGGTCACCACCCCCGGATAGTCTGTCCCGACCAAATGGTTTACATGACGAAAAAACTCAATAGCCTCTAAATTCTCACGACCACCGTGTCGATTCGGAATCCATTCCCCTTCCTTACGGGAATAATCGAGATAAAGCATTGAGGCAACCGCGTCCACACGGAGCCCGTCCACATGGTATCGCTCGCACCAATAAAGGGCATTCGCGGCCAGAAAATTACGGACCTCATGTCGCCCATAATTAAAGATGAGCGTTCCCCAATCCTGATGCGCTCCCTGCTTAGGGTCTTCATGTTCAAAAAGGGCCGTTCCATCGAAACGGGCTAATGCCCACGTATCGCGAGGGAAATGCCCCGGAACCCAGTCGATTAGAACGCCGATGTCGGCTTCATGCAGCGCATCGACGAAATACTGAAAATCATCTGGGGTCCCATACCGACTTGTTGGCGCATAAAAGCCGGTGACTTGATAACCCCAACTCGGATAGTAGGCATGTTCCGCGATGGGCATCATCTCGACATGGGTAAAACCCGTCCGCCGAAGATAATCAACCAGCGGCCCCACCAATCCACGATATCCTGGTGACGCATCCGGACCCCACTTCTTCCACGAGCCTAGATGGAATTCATAGATGCTCATCGGCGACTTTAACGCATTGGATTGGCTCCGCTTTTCGACCCAATCAGAATCGCTCCATTGGTGCCGGCGCGTATTCCAAACAATGGCGGATTGCTTCGGCGGTTGCTCAAAAAATTGCCCGAAAGGATCGGTGTTCAACTTTACAGTTCCGTTGGCATCCTGAATCTCAAACTTATAGAGAGCACCCTCAGTGACTCCAGGAATAAAAATCTCCCACACCCCGCTCGCACCCAACTGCCGCATCCAATGCCGTCGCCCGTCCCACTGGTTGAATGTGCCCACCACAGAAACCCGCCGAGCCGAGGGGGCCCAGACCGCAAAGGAAACGCCAGAAGCTCCGTCGAGGGAGGTCAGATGCGACCCAAGTACATCAAAAATCTTACGATGATTTCCCTCACCAAAAAGATGCAAATCGGTCTCACCTACTGTCGGCCAAAAGGAATACGGATCGCGACCGCGCGAAATCGATCCATCCGCCCAGGTAATGTCCAGATCATAGGTACAAACCGAGGATTCACCCTCGAAAACACCTTCAAACAGACTTGTATCGCTGATGCGTTGGAGATCAAAGCCGAACTGAGCCGAACCGTGAAGAGGGATAACTCGTACTTTTTGAGCGCCCGGCAGAAAAGCGCGCCCGACTATTCCCGGCCGAGTGCCCAGAGGATGCACGCCAAGAAGAGCATGCGGGGAGGAACCTTGAAGATTAATAAGGCTCTCCAATTCAGCCGAGGTCAGAAGCATGGATGGAGTAAAGACCCGAATTCACTGAGGATAAACCGTAAATAACAGGACATAGGGTTATCTCCGATGAGTCTGCCGGAGGGTTGTGCGAAATGCAGCCTCGATATTGCGAGCGGAAGCCTCCCAAGTGAAGCCCAATGCCTTGATGCGAAGTGCAGTACCGAAGCGATTGCGTAGTTCAGGATTCTTCAACATCCGTCGAAGAGCCGCCTCCAATTCCAAGGGGGCAGCGACCGGAATAATCAATCCATCCTGCCCATGGGTAATAAAATCACTAATACCTCCAATATCCGTGCCCACAGCAGGTAATCCTTGGGCAGCAGCTTCCACCAAAACAAGGGGATGCCCCTCAAAATAAGAAGCCAAAACTAACACGGCGTGTTCCCCGTAGAGTCGGATCAATGTGTCTGATCCTTCGATCTTGGATATCACTCGGATCCGGTGGCGGAGGATTGGATCAAATCCCTCTAAGACCTGTCCCTCGGGAATTCCAGTGCCAGCGGCAGTGAAGGTCAACTTCGAATCTTCGCGCAGCAAGGCACTAACAGCTGGGACGATCTCTCGGATACCTTTTCGATCAATCCAAGTGCCGACAAAGAGTATTCTAGATCGCGACTCGGCTGGACGAAAATCGGTTTTCAGAAAAACCGATTCCACACCGCTGAAATGCCGAGTCACTCGGGTTGGATCAACCCCGTCATTCACCAGATACCTGACGTCTATCGAGTTGGAACAAAGGACATGATCCGCATGGCGAACAGACCGTTGAGCCTGCCAAACCACGGTCAACGGTGAGTAGCGCTGCTTGAAAGACACCGGAATATTAGCGCGCTGCCGATATTCTAAAAACGCGAAATGTGATCGTTCTTCTAGTCCGTAGGAAAGGGCAACGGACCGCGTGGATCCAATGGGTAAGGCAGTAAGGAAAGCCCCAATGGGTTCGTGAAATTCGACGATATCCCAGCAGGTACCACGACGTAGTTCCGCAGCCAGCCGACGCCATAATTTCCACGGAGCAACAAATCGCCATAATTGCGGGGGCAATGCCACTTTAAGGTCTTCTTCAAACCAATAGTCGACTGAATGTCCCAATGCTTCAAGGGCGTCGCCGGTCAGGAATAAAGTCCGAGACATTCCGCCGATGCGATTTCTTTGCACCTGCGCCACGCGGAGGATTTTTAAGGGTCGATCCGAATCTATACTCTTCATCGGCGCGCTTTTTGCGACTGGGCTTCCGCCACTACACCGCACAAATAATATCGATATTCACACCATGGCAAACGGTGGGTCAACGCATCGAGATCTTCCAAGGAAATGAAGCCACGTTTGAAGGCAGCTTCCTCTGGGCAGCCCACTTTAATACCTTGGCGCCTCTCGATGGTCTGCACATAAGCACTGGCCTCATGCAGACTGGTACTTGTCCCCGCATCAAGCCAAGCAACACCGCATGAGAGTTGCTTCACCCCCAATCGACCGCGTCGTAAATACTCCATGTTCACATCGGTGATTTCCAATTCACCCCGCACCTCAGGCTTTAGGTCGCGGGCAATTTGTATCACCTCATTGTCGTCGAGATAGAGGCCAGGAACCGCATAACTACTCTTGGGTTGAGCAGGCTTCTCTTCAATCGAAAGAGCTCGCCCTGATAGATCAAAATCGACTACGCCATACCGCTCTGGATCGGTCACATGATAACCAAAAATCGTAGCCCCACCGGCAAAGGTATCAAACGCTTTTTGGAAGGAATCACCACCGCAGAAAATATTATCTCCCAGGATCAGCGTAACCGAATCTGATCCAACAAAATCGGCTGCAATACGAAAAGCTTGGGCGATTCCCACTGGTCGTGGTTGCTCTCGATATTCGATGGTCACCCCTCACTCTGAACCCTCCCCGAGTAATTGTCGAAAGCGGGGTAAATCGGAGTGGGTTGAAATCAGACAAAACTCACGAATCCCTCCCTCGATGAGCATGGTCAGGGGATAATAGATCATCGGTTTATCATAAACTGGTTGGAGTTGTTTGGACGCCACTCGGGTTAGCGGATAAAGCCGTGATCCAGACCGCCTGCGAGTAAAATGCCTTTCATCGTTTTTAGTCTACCTGTTTTCTAATCTTAACTGCTCAATCAAGGGTGAACCTTCCTCCTTTGCTATCGTTGAATCCAACGCCTCCTCCGACTTTCTTACTAGACTCAATTTTAAGTCAGCAATCAAAGCGGACGTGGAAGGCTTGGCGGCAGGAGGAGTCGATAGAAACGGTTAGTCCCGATTCCCTCTGGGTCGGGTACCATCAATGCCCCGCCTGTTCCCATCAAGTCGCTCAGGATCTGCCAAGGTCCTATCGGAAAAGAAGACGCTTCGAATCTATGAGTCAGCCCAAGCACGGTAACAAAGGTCAATGACGCAGAACGCGGATTGGGCAACGGCAAAACAATCGTCGGAAGTTCGCTGATTTCGATGTAGAGCAAGTTAGTAAAAAGTTGTTCTGCGGTGAGGCCTTGAGCTTGATTGATCGGATAGGTAATTTGAGGCAATTCACTAAAGGCTCCCTGAGCATTCACGATCACATTTGTTGCCCGTCGAGATGTTGTAAATGTGTTCAATCGATTAAACACATTGGTGTCACTTACCACCCGTCCGAACACCGTAAAGCCGCCGTTTTGAGTATCGAGATTCGCTGAGTTATCGCCAAAGCTGAGGAACCACTGGCTCGATGCTGAATTAGGATCGCCACCCAACTTGGCCATCGAAAGGGTCCCGTACAGATTGCGATAGAGAGGACCTTTACTGAATTCATTGGTGATGGTGGGTAAGGAGGGAACAGATTCAACCGAATTGCTCGAAGTCCCCCGATTGCTCACACGAAAGCCGCCGCCCTGAATCACAAAGTCAGAAATCAAACGATGACTGAACATATTCGTGTACCGGTCGGAGCGAACATAGGCGAGAAAGTTGCTGGTCGTGATCGGCTTTTCGATGTCGTAAAGTTCAACGATTGTGTCACCCAGAACCGTCCGGAATCGAACTAAGGATCCTGCCGAGACGAACGATGCAAAGACTGCCGAAAGCAGGACGCTCAGAATAAAGGTTTGCAGGGGCATGGCGGTATTCAATGGAAACAAAGCTGAAAGGCAAGAATCCAATCCCCAACGAGTTGAGAATTTCGACCGCCTTCGACTCTCTCAGACTGAATCATTTACCGACTCGGACTGTTCCATAAAGGCGTAGCAAATCAGATGCAGGATGTGCATATGCACATCCTCAACTCGACCATAATGGGTGTCGTCAACAACGATCACTTGACTGGCGATTTCAACGAGTCGCCCGCGTTTGGCGCCCACCAAAGCAATCGTGGACAGGCCGTTGGCTTGAGCCCATTCAAAAGCCTTCACAAGATTGGGTGAGTTACCGCTCACACTGGCCGCAATTAGGACATCATCCTTGCGGGCATAGTTGGCTAATTGCCGAGAAAAGATCGTATCATAACTGTAGTCATTTCCGAGCGCAGTTAGCCAAGCGACATTATCGGTGAGAGACATCACCCTGAATCGTCGCGACAGGGCATCGCTGGAACCTTTACCGAGGTCAACGGCGAAATGGCTCGCGTTTGATGCACTTCCCCCATTGCCGATCGCGAAGATCTGGCGGTCTCCTTGCCAAGCTGATTTGACGGTTGCAATCACTGCCGCCAATTCTGTTGGATTCAGAGAATCCACCGCTCGTTTTTGCGCCTCTAAATACTGAGTGATCCATGCGGTCATAGAGGCGACAGTGTGAATTGGAAACCCTCTAACGTCGAGCAGGGACCTCGTTTGGATGGGGCTCAAAGACGAAGATTCAAGGGCGATGCTCCATTAAAGAACGAGACCGCTGGGAAACCGATTGGAAAGTGAAACACCGTATTGCGAGGTTCGCTGTTTCAAAACGGGTGGCAGCTCAAGTAGCCTTGGACTCCCGATTGATGAATTCTGCCTTCCATCCTGGTCAACGCTGGATTAGCGATAGTGAACCTGAGCTCGGTTTGGGTTCACTGCTCCGGTTGTCTACTCGAACTGTGACCGTTGTTTTTCCTGCAAGCGGCGAGACCCGCGAATACGCGCTGGACAACGCTCCGCTGCGCCGCGTGCGTTTCCGCGTTGGTGATACTATCCGCAACCAACAAGGGGCTTCCTATAATGTTAAATCTGTCACAGAACGTCTTGGAATTCTCCACTATCAATGTGATGGAACAAACCTAAGCGAAGCTGATCTCAGCGATGCATTGAGTTTTGATAAACCCGAGGACCGCCTCCTTGCTGGGCAACTCGATCCAGTCGAACTCTTTGACCTTCGCATCACCGGATTACGTCAACAGCATCGCCGGAAACAGTCGGCGGTCCGCGGATTTATCGGCGGGCGCATCGATCTGATTCCGCATCAAATCCACATTGCTGCCGAGGTTTCAAGTCGACTTCTACCTCGTGTCCTTTTAGCGGATGAAGTGGGACTAGGCAAAACCATCGAAGCCTGTTTGATTTTACATCGCCTCATCCTGACCGGTCGCGCCCAAAGAGTTCTTATTCTCTTACCGGAGTCACTAGTGCACCAATGGTTTGTAGAATTATTACGCCGATTTAATCTCTGGTTCCCTATTTTTGATGAAGAACGTTGCGCCGCTATCCAATTGAATAATCCAGGGACAAATCCTTTTCTCGACGACCAATTCGTTCTGGCCAGTCGGACTCTATTTACTGAAAATGAACAACGACTCCAGCAAGCCATTGATGCTGGATGGGACATGGTGGTAGTTGACGAGGCTCATCATTTGGGGTGGGCACCCGACTCGGTAAGTCGCGACTATGAAGTGGTAGAAAAGCTGGGGAGAAAGTCGGTCGGACTCCTCTTACTTACCGCAACACCGGAGCAATTAGGAATGACCAGTCACTTTGCCCGTTTGCGATTATTGGACCCAGCTCGATTCCACGATCTAAACCTTTTTATACACGAAGCAGATGAGTATCGATCTATCGCTCGACTTGCCGACAAACTACTGCAAAAGCAGCCCTATGATCACGATGAAATAAGAATGTTAGCCGGTATTTTGGGAACTGAAGAAGCGGAAATTCAGAGGAAATTATCTCCTTCAAACATTGGCGGACGGGATTCAATTGTGTCGGACTTGCTAGATCGACATGGAACCGGTCGGGTGATGTTTCGGACCAGTCGCGCTACCCTCAGCGGATTCCCTAAACGTATGGCGTGCCTCCATCCTTTAGAAGCCCCTAACCCGAGGGGAGTTCTGCTCGATGCCTTGACCGAAGAATTAACAGCCGACACCGACGAGGCTCTGGTTGATTATTTTAAGCCAGACTTCGCTCAAGATCCGCGTGTGGAATGGTTGGCTGAATTACTGCGGCGTTTGGGTGATGAAAAGGTCCTTCTCATCTGCCGAACGGAGGCCAAAGCGGATGAATTGGAGACAGCACTACGTCGCCGATTGACGGTAAAAATGGCAGTCTTCCATGAGGGCTTAACCTTAGTGCAGCGAGATCGTCATGCGGCTTGGTTTGGCACACAAGACGGAGTTCGAATTTTACTTTGTTCTGAAATTGGTAGTGAAGGCCGCAACTTTCAATTTGCGCATCATCTCGTACTTTTTGATCTTCCTCTCGATCCAGAACTACTGGAACAACGAATCGGACGCTTGGATCGCATTGGTCAAACCTCGGAAATTCAAGTCCATGTCCCGTTTGTCCGCGGCAGTGCGCAAGAGGTGCTTGTGCGATGGTTCCACGAGGGGTTGGGATCATTTGAAGGAAATCTTCACGGAGGACGAGAGCTTCTCGAACGTTTCGGAGCACAGGTTCACGAGCTTGCCTTAAACTTCTCCGATACTGAATTCAACTCCAGACCCCAGTTGATGGGGCTCATCGAAGAGACTATTACCGTGAGACGCGAACTAACCAAGCGCCTTGAGCAAGGGCGTGACCGTTTGCTGGAGTTGACCTCTTTCCGATCAGAAACAGCAACTGGACTGGTACAGGAGATTTCTTTAAGCGACACCGATTCAAGCCTCGAACGGTTTATGGTCTCCGTGTTCGACCACTTCAATATTTCCATCGAAGAAGTGAGTGCCCGCACCTATCAACTGGGTTCGTCTGGGGTGTTTGCGGATTCGTTTCCTGGCCTGCCGGCAAAAGGTATGACCCTCACCTGTGACCGCCAGAAAGCGTTATCACGGGAAGACATTCAGTTTCTTACTTGGGACCACCCCTTGGTGACAGCTGCCATGGATATGCTGTTAGGTTCCGGCAAAGGGAATAGTAGTTTTGCTAAATGGCCCGACAGCAAGTCTGCTGGAATTTATATCGAAACTGTCTATGTCCTCGAATGTATTGCCCCTTCGGCGCTACATATCGATCGGTTTTTACCCCCCACACCGTTGCGCGGTTTAGTGGATCACCAAGGCGATGATGTCGACACACGATTCCCTGCCGATCTACTGAATCGCAGTCTAAAGAATGGGGAGGCTTATCCGCTCATCGAGCAGGAAGAATTTCGAGAAGACCTGATGCCAAGCTTGTTAAAAAGATCGACTGAACTAGCCGAAAAAAAGACTCAAACGATCATTAGTGAAGCACGAAAGACAGCGGAAACGTGTCTCGACAAAGAGATTATTCGATTAAAGACGCTTAAAACGGTGAATCCTAACGTTCGGCCCGAGGAAATCACCGCGCTCCTAGATCAAAAAATCGCCCTCGACCGCCACCTCTCCCTTGCCCGAGTCCGTTTAGATTCGGTGCGACTCATTCGACGCGGCCTTTGACGGGCGATAGAGCCTAAACAGGCCAAGGAAGAGGCAGTACTTACCGACACCCTCCGCATTAAATCCAAGCAGTCCAGGTGATCGGGTTCGGCACTTGCCTTGGTTTCTGACCTCAAAAGGATTCCTAAATCCAAGTAGAGCCAAGTTCACCTTCGACATGGGTGGTATTTTAAAAGCGATCTAAACCTAAGTCCCAATCGATACCATAACCAAACGTCGATGCTCTAAGGGCAAGATGTGCCTTGAAATTTTTCCGCAGGTTTAATTTGCCACAGGAGGGGTGACACGGGCATTATTTGCCCTTGGGAACATGCCGGTGTGGCGAAATGGCAGACGCGATAGACTCAAAATCTGTTGTCCAAAAGGCGTGGGGGTTCGAGTCCCTCCACCGGCACCACTTTAAAAAACCGCGATTTCTCGCGGTTTTTCCGTCTTCAGACCCCCTCCCCAGCCGAAAGTAACAACGAAAGTAACAACTTGTCCGCCGACATCCGGTGACGCCCACCGAGGTCGAGGCGGCCAGGAACCAAGGGGTGGCGGTACCGGTCGACGTTTGCAGCAGCCTCTGCGGCCAGTCCGGTTTGCAACCGAGCAATCCTGCCTCCCATCCACAGGAAGGCCGTGAAATTGCTTGGCTGATTCCAACGAGTCCTATGGGGCTAATGGATGCTGACAGCCTCTAGGCCACCTCAGAATCCCTGGCAACCTGTCCTTAAAGCCATCCCTTCCAAGCCTCTCTACCAGCCAAACATGGTGCCCCACGCCTTGACTGCCCCACGGGCTGGCTACCATCCGCCTTGATGGCAGCCTGAAGGAAACAAGGTCACCGGCAGGCTTCAGACATGGTTGCATGGTCAACCATGGTCTGGGAGCTAGCTGTGGGTGACACTATTGTGGCCACCTTCATCTGGCCCCTTGCAGCCACCATGGCTGAGCTTGCAACCATGTTTGAGAATGGCGGTGACGTTGGTTCGATCAGCCTGACCCACGAGGCAACGACGACGCCAACTGATGACGGAGCTTCTAGATCGCCAGCGGCGAGCCTCCTCTAGATGGACGCCACCGCCTCTTCAAACGAGGCCTAAAGGCTAGCAAAAGATTCTCCTTGTCGAACTGGTATCTTGGATCGTGGGAGTGCGAATAAACGGACCGCAAACCATTATGACACACTGCGGAATTGCCGAGACCAATCCCATGTGGTTTGTTTTCAACGTCTGAACGAGACGCATCCAGAGCGTCAGCGGGGAGAAATCCGCTGACCAGCGACCTGCCCAGAGTTTTGGGAAAGGTGCTTTGGAAGCCCGCAAGGGTTTCCGATGTGCAGGCGAAAGCCTGAATCAAAATGTTAACTCCTGTGTGAAGGCCGTCGTCTCGTGAATTGAGCGGCGGCCTTCGTCTTTTCAACACGGCTCTGGGTGTGTGCCAGTCAGGCAGAAAATAGCCATGCACACATCGATCCGTATCCCAGAGGGCAACCCCAACCATCACCTCTGGAGCAACCACGGCACCTGGTGGTGTCACTTCACGGTCCATCGACCGGACTTCACGAAACAACGTATCCGGCGCAATACCGGAACCCACCGCATCGATGAGGCCCGCCAGATCCGGGACTTTCTGCTCGCCGTCCTGCCAGTCACCCCGACCGCAGCCTGAAAGGAACCGCGCCATGAAGAAGTACGAAGGCATCCGCTATGATTTCTGCCCTACGAGCTACTGGGATGACATAAGTGTCGAGCAGGCCGTCCTGCGTGGGGTAAAAGGTAAGCACCGTCGGCAACTCCTCTCGAAGGCTTTGGCTGAGGGCAAATTCGAGAAGATCTCTGAGGAAATCCAATCCGCTGAAATCTCCAATGAGCTGCGGGACCAACTGGGGCAAATCCACCCATCGCTCATGGGTGGTGAGTACCTCCCCAGCTATGAACGGGAGGAGACGGAAATCGCCCGCATCGAATTGGAATCGACCACCTCCGACGTCATCAGCATTCGAGCCAGATGGGAGGATGGGCAAATCCATTACCGGGTCGTCGACGAGTACGCCACCGAGTTCGGTTGTAAACCGGACAGGAGCGACTGCCCGCTGAGTCTGAATGAGTTCATCCGGTTCATTGATGCCATCTCCTGCCAGGACCTGTGGGGGCCGTTCTCGTTGGCCTACAACGAACTCAACGCCGATGGAGGCACGAAGCGTCGACGGTTGCGGTACTTCACTAGCATCGACTCGGACGTCTACGTTCAGTTGTCGGGACACTTCGAAAGAGTCTTCGAGGCTTGGGTGGCCGAGGGAGAGGCTGAGGCAGGAGGTGACGACGATGAGTAAAACGGTCAATCAAAGGGGCGAGTAAAAACAGGGTCGCTCCAGTCAAACAGGCCATGGAGTGACCCATGCGCAAGGTCTTCAAAAAGGCTATCGGATGAACTGACTGGATGGGCCGGAAGAAGCGCCCGGTGACATCCAGACACGCCGATTGGCTGTCCGGCTGGTCAGCGCACGGCCTGCCTACATCCGGCATTTCCAGGCTCCCATGGTTCGGCTTTGGATGACCTGTGGGACTGCTGGCCACTGCGAGAAAATGGCCGCCAAAAATGACGCCAGCGCATCTGGTTCGCTGCCGGCTCAAAAATATTTTCAGGCCAGATCTCCTTCGAAAATGCGCCCCGGCGTGAGGTTTCTCATGCCGTGGTCTGGCCAACCCGAACTGACGTCGTTTTTTTGTGTCCGAGTGGCCGCTGCACCCAGTACTAGGCTGGGCTGTCTATGAAGGACACCACTGAAAAAACTGAACAATTCGAAGAGGCCGAGGATATCTCCACGGTCGACAACGCCACTGACGAATCCGCACCTGAGGCACCCGCCAAGGTACGGCAATCGCCAATTACCTACGAGATCAAGAAAGCTGGAAAATCAGCCTACACCCTGATCATTGATGACCAACCTGTGGCAACCACAGTCACCAGGAAGGACGCAGACACCCTAGAGGCTCTTTCTCGATTTTTAACAAAGTTCAGCGGACGCCGCTACATGCGGGCCGCCCTTGAGGAGATTCTCACGGAGCCAGAGGTCGCTGAAGGGGAGCAGGCCGGTGATGAGACTGCCGGTGACCCCATGAACAACTGACCAGTCAGACAGCCTATATCCAACCCAGGGGTTCATGGCTTCGGCCGTGAACCCTTTTTGATTGATAGATGGCATGGGGGCTAGCGGCCGCTCGGAACAAAGTTCAAGGTAGGTTTCTACCCATGAAAAGACATTCGAATTCTTAATCGTCTCTAAGCGTGGCCTCGGACCCACCGTTGCCAGTTCTCACTGCAGTAGATCCTCTCCCTGAGGCTCCACCAACTCAGCCGCCTCCCTATCGGCAAATTAAACTCGCTCTCGACGTCCATGCCGGCGACCTCATGGTGGTTCGCATGGTCGATGGAGCGAAGCC
>SIAZ01000033.1 GCA_009695405.1 Pedosphaera sp.
CAGCGCCTGGAACTTCACGTGCGGTGCGTCCCATAAGCCATCTATCTAGCTGGGGATGAGATTCAAGTGCGGGATCGAGCGCCGCAAGTTCCCGGAGAAGTTCTCCTTGGCGAAATCGTGAGTCCGGAGAAAAAAGCATGTCGCAGAGCGAGCCGGGCTTCAGGCCAGAATCGTTGTGCAATTCCGCACAACTATTTATTCCAAACAATACGTAGCTCAGCACACCACGCAGTTCGCGAGTGGTAATATGTATTTGCCCACGTTGATGAACCGCCTGAAGCGCATCGCTCAAACGAGCGCGCAGACGTTGCCCGAGCTGTCCTTGCGGAGTGTCGGACGCGGCAAGAAGACGGTGCGCGTTTGGCCCGGCGGTGCAGCGATCCCACGCCTCGCATTTTAGACAGGGTGACCAAGTCGCTGCAGCCTGTTCGCCACCAAGTAAACGTTGGATTAGCCGGTTGAGAAAATCATCCGACCACAGACCAGATGGCGTGCGCCCGCCCACCAGCGAACGATGATTTAAACTGATAAACTGGACGTGAGACGGTGTCACTTCGTCTTCGTCGTCATGGGAGAGGAAAGATCGTAAAGCGGAAGTCAGCGGGCTCGGTCCGCAGGCGCGCTCCCGCGTCTCCAACCAGTCGTAAAGTCGGCCGTCATTTATAGCCAGCAGATGAGCGACGTCCTCCGTTGGAGGGCCTTCATAAAATGGCAAAAAAAACTCATCCAACAACTCATTGGCGCTGCGACCGTTCCAAGCCGCAGCGCCATCAAGATTTGCCCTAAGCTTTAAGCCGTCCTGCGTGAGTGCTTCCCAGATACGGGTCGCCGACAAGTGATGTTGAACACCAAACTTCACGGCGAGATGCTGGAGAAGTGCTGTTTTACCATCGCCAGCATTCCCGCAGAGAATAACAAGCCGGGTCTTACGGTTCTGGAGCGAGTCGAAAAGAGCCTGTTCAAGATGTGTTTCGACGTAAGTCGCAAGTGCGAAGTCGCTGTCCAAACCACGGGTTTCAATGTTACCATGTGGCGAGCCTGGATAAATCCGTAGAAGGGAATTCAACCATTCGACTTCCTGCGCAGACCGTTCCACGACTTCTGGAACAATGACGGTATTGAACTCCTCTGTCCTAACTGGAACTACAATTAAGCGATTAAGGGTACCAATGACAGCTTGGGCGTCCTTGAATCGGCTGGCCTTTTCGGGATGGGTCGCCTGATCCAAGACGGCTGCAAGCTTGGGCAGTGACTCCCGTTCGCCGTCGCGCCAATCCAGTCCGTGGCATTTGTCCATCGCCCCGTGAGGGCTGGGGAAAGCGGAGTGATCGAACGCGACCTCAAAGAGGCTCGCGGCGAGGGCGAAGAAATCATCGCTGGGATGCAGTGTTTCACGGCGCTGAGCCTCCGGAGAACAGTAGGCAGTAGCGCCGCTGCCCCAAGGCTTTTTGCCTACCATCGTGACCAGGTCATAATCCGTGAGCGTCAAGCCTCCTCGATCACAAATAAGGTTGCGGGGACTTACATCGCCGTGAACCAGGCCTTGAGCGTGTAACGTGGCAAGCGACTGACAGACTTCCCCGAACCATCTGGCGAGCAAGTTTTCGACAGTCTCGTCGCCGGCTTCTTCGGCCGCAATCGGCAGAACGCCTGCCAGACCATCCAACGAATCTCCTTCGATCCATTTCAATAAGGCTACGATCCGATCTTGCTGCCAGTTCCTTGCTGTCTCAAAGACAACTGACAGGCCGCGTGAAGTGGAATGGCTGCGCACGCGCTGGTAGGCTTGAAGAGCCGATTTGCCGGAATCCTGGGACATCATCACCTTGGCGACAAATGTCCCGAAATTTTCACCGCTTGAAGGATCAACCTGTTCGACTTTGAAAGTGCGACCAACACCGCCTGCTCCGAGACGACTTACGATGCGGAGAGTCATATCACGAAACGGCAGAAGCTGGCCTTCGGACCAGTATTCTGACGCGGGAATTTCGCTCTCGTCGGGCGGCAAGAGAACCTCCGGCCCTGGTGCGGTAGCCAAGCAACTGCGAAGTGCAGCTTCGATGGCCTTGAGCGAAGGGCGCGCGTCTGGTGACTCCTTACGCCCAGAAAGCAGCGCATACCGAGCCACGTCAGCCTTCGCATCCGTGGCGCTGGCAAACAATGTCAGCAAAACGGAACAGAGCGAAAACACGTCGCTCAACTGCGATGCGGACGTAAGGCCGCTGGCGCAAACCTCTGGCGCGTGGAATTCGGAATTAGGTACCTGAACCGCCCCAAGGGTCTGTGTGTTGGGCAGGCGCGAAAGACTGAAATCGGTAAAAACGGGCTCGTTGTGCGAGCCCACCAGAACGCTTTGCGGGCACAGGTTGCGATGAACAATCTTGCCTGCATCGGGATCGTTTAGCTGGTGAATGTCATGTAGGGCCAAGCACGCATTGGCCGCGAAGTCGATTCGGTCGGAAGTGGTCCACGACGCATCCGTCGCACGCACGGCAAGGTCGGGCGCACCTGGATCGATCAACGTAAAGTAAGACAATTCGCCGGGGAATTCGGGGAGCTCACGGAGGGTGTCGCGCACACGCGGAACGAAACGTGTAGTTTGAAGCATTTGAAGCGCACGCGACTCTCGCTCAGCGTAGCGCTCGGGATTCTTTTCATCGCTTGCGGACAGATCGTAAAGATGGAGAACTACACGCTCCTTTGTTCGCTGATGGGCCCCCTTATAAATTCGATGAAATCTCTGCTCTTTTGGGGTCTGAAGTTCGAGATTTTGGTAGTTGGAGATACGGCGAATCTTGCCATCCAACTGCATTTTAGTGGCAGGTTCTAAGGTTTCGGCAAGGAACTTCACCTGCGACTCGCTGATTACATCATTGCGGAGTTCACGGAATACTTTGGCAATTTCGCGCATCGTCCAGACTGGCACACCGCGAATCGTGGACGGAAGGTTCGGTCCGGCGGGTTCGCGAGTGAGGAGAAAGGCCTGAGTGACCTTTGGGCCGTCTGCGAGAATTCGCTTGATGCGCCCAGAGAGACGCTTGGCTTTGCTGGTCAACTTCTCTGCTTCAGCCTCGGCGCTTGCTCTGTTCTCGTTGATCCATGCGGCATCCCAATGCTTGACCTCAATGAGAAACACCCCTCGTGGTCCCATGGGCACAAGATCTAGGTCGTCGGACTGGTGCAATGGGGAGGAAGAAGATGCTAAGCCCGCAAAAACAATCCACGGTGCGGGATCACCGAGCGCTTCCAAGACCGATTTACACTTTGCCTCGGCAACGACCTCACTGGCGTTTACCGGGGCAGTGAAGCGGATGATCTTTACAGCCATAACTCACATCGAAGCGTGAACTCTCCTCCAATCTCCCCAGCGGAGTCGTCAATACCTTAGCATGGGGGACTCACCACAAAGAGTAAGATTTTTGTCGAAGTGTGCCAATCAAAAGTGGTTCGGCTCGGCTCGGAGGCTCGAATAGTTGGTCCGGGGAGCAATCCAGCAGTGTGTCATAAGACAAATGTGAGCTCTTCAAACTGATCCATCTAAAATGCGAGTTCGAATCCCCGAATGTCAGAGCTAACAATAAAAGCAGCCCGAAATCCCCACGGAAATTCGCTCGAACTGCAAGATCTGTTGGTCTGAAAACCACGCTGGAACCCCCAGCATTCCGCTGGAATCTCAGCCTCTTTTGGCAGGCTCACCCCTTGTCGGAGGCGTTTTGAATCCCCGCCGACATCTCTCGATGCAACTGCTCTACGGCTTCGACCTCCGCCGGATGTGGAACGGGTTTAACTCCGGGAAACAACCGGTCCAAGGCGGCTACCAGTTCCCAAAATGGGGCTTCTCCCTTCTCCCAGTCTTTCAGCGCCGACTGGGTCGCGCCGCGAACCCGATCAATAAGGTCTTCCATCATGCTTTTTCGCTGTTTCGATTTCATCCAACTCTGCCATTGGCGAGCGTCGAGTTGGGTGCCGCCTACCGCCTCAACCGGAGCGTGATCTAGGATCCGACCCGGCCCCGGACAGCACGTCCGCCGGTAAAGATGGCCCAATTTCCGGCCACCGATGCCAATCACAATACTGAGGGGAGCCGGTGGAATCGGCGGTTGATCACACCACTTTTCCCATCGAGAGAGTTGAGTTTGATCGAAGGGATATCCGTCGCAACTGTGGATTGGCCCGTCTTGGGTCGCCAGCCAGCCAGGGCACACTCCGGTGGCGGCGAAGACTCGCTCCCGCAATAGGGCGGTGAATGGATTGCGACCGCGTTCGACCTTCTCAAGCGCAGGCCGGCTCATCTTCAACCGGGCAGACATTTGATCCCGTCCGAGGTCGACGGCTTTGCGAAGGGTGGCCAACGGATGGTGGATCGTGGTGGGTCGCGGCATAATTGCACTCTAATGGGTGCTAATAAGGGCGCAAATCTTTTTGCCTAGGCCCCCTCTCGCCTCCTAAACCTTGGGCATGAATGAACCAAGGGCACGGGTGCTGATACCTCGAAGATTGAGCGCCACGAATACACGCCCAGTTTGGGTCCGGTTGTTGCGGGAGGTCGCTGAACATGGGCTTCCGCTCGAAATCAACCGCCGCCACAAGCCCAGCGTGCTTTTGGTTCGAGCGTCTGATTTTGAGGCGGCACTGGGTCGGTCGCATCCGTGGTCGGAGCTGCGCGCTCGGTTGAGCCCCGGGACTTTTCACCCGAATGGGCTGCAACCGGGAGTGACCCACCGGTGGCAGCACGCCAGTTCCACTTGGATTCGCGATCACTTTTGTTCGGTCTTGGAATCTGTGGATACCACCGGGCATCCCCTGCTGGTCACCCGCCGCGGGCACTGCGGGCTGATGCTCCTGCCTCGGCGGATCTTTGAAACCCACTGGGGCGGTGCTGCGGTCAGCGCGCAAGGCAGAGTGAGTGAGAACGCAGGAGGGCGGTTGTCGTGAAAATCCAACGAGTGGTGCCCTGTGTAGCCGGGGCGCGATTGGGTGATAAGTCGATGTCCGGCACCTCTATGACCAACGATCGAATCGCCGAAGTGATGAAGCGAGCCTTGGACCGTGAGCGCCCGCCGGCTCGGTTGAACGGCGAGCAGACGGCCGATCTTTTGGGCTTCGAGAAGGACGATCTCGCGCTCCTGGCTCGGGCGGGGTTGCTGGTCCCTCTCGGCAATCCGACCGCCAACGCGGTGAAATACTACGCCACGGTCGATGTCGCCGCTTTCAGTGAGGATCGAGATGGATTGGATCAAGCCACGGCCATCATCTATGCCCGCAATCGGTCCAAGTTCGAGGCGCAGAAGATCCGGTCGCCAGAGTCGCTGGCTGAGGTCAACGGCTGACCCGGGCTTCCATCACCTGAAGCAGGTCGTGTGGGATGGGTTCGTTGGGAGGCCCGGGTTTGTCAGGTCCATGGGAAGGCAAGGATCTGGATCGGGATGATCACAGTCCCCGCCTTCTCCTCAGATCCTCTTTCACATCTCCAGCCATTAGGCACCCAACGACGAGGTGAATCCATCGGTGATGGATGGCTCGGGTCTGGTGCGATGCATGGCCGAAGTCAGTTCCTCCAAACAGGGTGTCAGGACCACCGCTTGCTTGGCGTAGGCCCGGTGAACAGCCCGACTGCCGTGTCCTAAGGCGGCTTGGGCATAACGCTCGGGCATGCCGGCCTGTGCGGCTCGCTCAGCCCACGAATACCGATAGGAGTGAAGCGTAATGCCATCGATCCCCAGCCCTTGGCAGCGTTGACGAAACTCAGTGGCCCGATCGGATTCGCGGACCGTACACAAATACGGAAACAGCGGCCCATGCCGAGGAAGTCCACGGAGAATCCCTGAGCAATCCGGTCCAAATTTCTGAAGGCAGGGTGTTTGGGTTTTACGCCGGATGAATGAAACCATTTGCTGCGACCAATCGATGTTTTCAGCGCGCAGGCAGGCCATATCCGAATTAGCCCCTCCGAGAAACCAGCACAACTGGTAGTAAGCGCGGCGTTCGAGGTTGAGTTCCCGTTCCACGATCCTCTGGTGCTGCTCGAGCGTGACGGCCATTCGGCGTTGAGGCCTAACCTTGGGCCACAGTGGCCGAGGCAGGATCGGCCGTGAAATCCACCCCATATCGAGAGCGAAATTGTGGAACCGGCGCAGGTAGGTGTTGGTTGAGACTCCGCCCGAATTCAGAGCCGCAAAAATGTCCTCAGCCCGGGTTCGGAGAATCACCTGATCGAGCATATTGCTCAGAGCCTTGTCGCGCCGGGCGGTCTCGATGCGGTGGCGGGTGGAGCCTGCTTTCCGTTGATGGGCATAAGCATCGATCAAATGGGCCCATGTCCGGATTTCGGCATCAGGGTCTGCCGTCTGAAGGTAGGCCATGCCCAAGCGATAAGCGGCCTCGGGGCGCTCTAGGGTTTCTAGGCGGGCTTCGAAGAGGCGTTGAGCTTTCTTGGGGTCCTTGGTGCGCAGGCTTTCGGGTTTGCCGGTGCGGACATCGAGTATGTAGAATGTGCCGTAGGGTTGACGGCAGTAGAGGCGGAAGGCGTTGGGGACTGTGTTCATGGAGCAGACGTTCTGAACAGTCTGCCAGAGGATCCCGTGAGCCCCTTACACCTGAGTAAACCCCGAGATTCGGAAGGTGCCGGAAGGTGGCACACCGGGGGTTCCCAGTGTCACTTTCGTAGTCACTCGGGGGGTTTAGCGGGGTTTTAGCCCACTGAGCCCGCGAGTTTCTTAGGAAAACGCACTGGAGGCGAGGGTCGGAATCGAACTTTGTAATGAGACGTCGATTCCATGGTAGTGCGGTCCATGCCGAACGAGAGCAATTCCCTTTTATTGTACGAACTGGCCAAATAATCCGCCCCTTCTCTGAGACTAAAATCATCCGCAATTCGACCGATCCTTCCCGCTCGCCATCTTCACCTCAATTATTAGAGTCTCTTTCCGATTAGATCGGGTTTGTGTCTTGCAGCAATCGCCTCTTCGAGGATTCCATTCTCGCCAATCTATGATCCGTTGTTCTGTCACTGTTTCTATCGTACCGGAAAGCCGAGGCGGCCCATTTGTTTTTCATGGCGATCTCGCATCGGGCCTTGCGGCAGCGGCGGCAGCGGGCTTCGATGGTGTGGAGATTTTTCCCACACACGCCGACGATATCGACGGCTTTGAACTCCGTCGTTTACTCCGAATTCATGGGCTCGAGTTAGCCGCTATGGGCACCGGTGCCGGATGGCTTCAGCGGAAACTCTGCCTCACCGACCCAGACCCTCTCATCCGCGCACAGGCGCAGGATTTCATTGGGGCAATCATCGACTTTGCCGGTGGTCACGGTGCTCCTGCAATCATTGGCTCGATGCAAGGGCGCTACGGCGGCGACGTCTCACGTGAACAAGCCCTCGACTGGTTGGCCAAAGCCTTAGAACAACTGGGACCTCGAGCGCATGCGCTCGGAGTTCCGCTCCTCTACGAGCCATTGAATCGGTACGAAACCAATCTGTTCAATACCGTCGACGAAGCTCTCTCTTTTCTCGGACAACTTCGCACGCGTAACCTACGCCTGTTGTGCGATCTATTCCACATGAACATCGAAGAAGCCGACATCGCTGCTGCCTTGCGGACCGCAGGACCTCGGGTGGGTCATGTTCACTTTGCCGACACCAACCGCCGAGCCATCGGACTCGGGCATCTCGATATCGCTCCTATTGTGACGGCCCTCCAAGAAATTGGCTATGACGGCTACATTTCCGCTGAAGTACTTCCTCTGCCAGATGCAGCTACGGCAGCCTCAAAAACCCTCGAAAGCTTTCGAATACTTTTCCCTCGATAATCGATTTTTAAAAGCGGACTTCCTTAATCCCTAAACCCTAAACCCTAAACATGCTTAAACATCAACTGATCCACCCTAAAATTAACGAGATTCTCGGTCGAGCAGGTCATCATTCTCGTATCCTCATTGCCGACGGCAATTATCCTGCTTCAACCAAACGTGGTCCCCATTCGGAGATCGTCTGTTTGAATCTTTCACCCGGCCTCGTTCGTGTTGCCGACGTCCTCCGCGCTCTCCTCTCAGCAGTGCCGGTGGATCATGTCAACGTTATGGGAATCCCCTCAGACGATCCCTACGCCGCCTTAGGGGAACCGCCTGTCTGGTCGGAATTTCGAACCCTTTTGCGTGAGTCAGGTTCAAACCTAGCTCTCGAGCCTATTCTAAAATGGGACTTTTATAAACACGTCGAGTCCAATGACCATGTGCTCACCGTGCAAACCGGTGATCAAGCACTTTGGGGTAATGTCCTTTTGACACTTGGATGCCGGACCTCCTGAAATCAGAGAGCCAAAAAGAAGACCAAGCCGAACTGATTTCTCAGGGTTTACTGGTGATCGTTGCCCAATTGAAATTCATCACCTCAGCATACCGAGCAAACGCCTTTTCATGAAGGATGAGAACGGCGCGTGCCACGCTCGAATCATCGGCATATCCCACACTGGCGATGTGATCGGGGATTATATCTGTCTTTTTATGAGCGTAAGTAATGGCAAAAACGGCCGAGGCAAGAGCATTATAAGGAAGATCTTTGTAGGCCCCTTCTGCCACATCCTCCACCGCATCTGCTAGGAATTCTAACTGATTCACCAAATGCGGAAAATGCGGCGCATTGATCTGGGTGAATTCAACCTTCCAGAGGGGCAGGTTCCGCAGAACCTTCTCCAAAGTAGAGGGGGTAATCTGCGCGGCACCATGCACAACATAACTGGCAATCTCAGACATTGTGTGACTGTATCTCAGGCCTTTAAATATGGCAATTAGCGATCACGCTCATCCGAACATCACTCTCTGTCGGCCTCTCTCCTGATAGAAATCAAAAGACCCATGACCTCTTTTTGAACCAACGATCCCATTATCTCTTTGATTTCGTAGGATTCTCTTTCCCAAAATTGTTCCGCTCATCTAAAAATAGAACGTGAAGCCGCCCTTCCTCCTCGGACTCGTCTACGTTGGCACAATCGCCCTCGCCGCTGTCCAAAATGCTGGCCCCCATTCCTTCACTCTGCCCGACGGATTTCAGATCACTCAGGTTGCCTCTACTAATGACGTCCTCCGTCCTGTCAATGGCTCTCTAGACGATCAAGGCCGACTCTATGTCACCGACTCCAGCGGATCGACTGAAGGCCCAGCTGAACAGGCCAAAGACCCCAAATGGAGGGTGGTGCGACTTGAGGATACCGATGGCGATGGTCTCTATGACAAAACGGTGGTGGTGGCTGATAAACTTCCCATGCTTCAAGGTATCCTTTGGCATCAAGGATCTGTTTATGTGGGCGGTTCACCGTCCATTTGGAAGTTGACCGATACCAATGGTGATGGTCGTGCCGATTCTCAAACGATTTGGTGGTCGGTCGGTCACCCGAGCACGCATTGCGGCAATGAAGTCCATGGCCCTTATAGCGGTCCTGATGGTTTTATTTATTGGACTAAGGGCGCTTTTGATCCGGTTTCATGGACTAACGGGATCACTCACAAGGTCAATCGGGATCGTGCAGCTCATGTCTTTCGAGCTCGCCCTGATGGATCGGCCATGGAATCAATGATGTCGGGCGGGATGGATAATCCGGTGGGCGTCGTTTTTACCGCAGACGGTGAAACCTTGTTCTCAAGTACTTTTATTGATTTCAGCCAACCTGGGTGGCGCGATGGCGTCGGTCATGCCACTTTAGGCGCGGTTTTCGGCAAGGAGAATTCAGTCCTCGATGATCGCGCGGTGATTCGGCCCGGTCGCGAACTCGCCCATCCTTTGGTCCAAATGGGGGCGGCTGCCCCAAGCGGTCTAGCCGCCTACCGTCATACCGCCTTCGGTCCTGCCTTTTCCAACACCCTTTTTGCCTCTGCCTTTAACCTGCGCAAAGTCAGTCGGATCGACTTGATTCCTGAAGGCTCCACCTTCAAGGGTCGAGAAACCGATTTCGTTGTTAGCGATAACTTCGATTTTCATTCCACAGATGTTGTGGCTGATCACGACGGCTCAATTCTAGTTCTCGATACCGGTGGCTGGTACAAACTTTGTTGCCCAAGCTCACAACTCTGGAAGGCGGATGTTCTCGGTGGCATTTATCGCATCTCCCGTTCGGGTTCTTCGTCATCACCCCGCAGTTTAATACCGCAAACTCGCAAAGAATCGGATTTAGCAGCCCTTCGGCGCCTCGGCGAAGCGCGCGACCCCGCCGTCATCCCCCCCGCTTTAGCTCTCCTCAACGCCTTCACCACCGGCGGATCTGCTTACCCTACTCGCCTCGCTATCACAGCCCTAGCGCGTCTCGCTTATGCGCCAGCTGTACCAGGAATTCTCAACGTCCTCGCCGGTTCTATCGACGAACCCCTCCGAATGACCGCCACGACCGCCCTGATTGATATCGCTGACAGTTCTTCTCTGCGACACGCCTTAGCTCATCCCTCATTCAAAGTCCGATCTGCTGCGCTTGTCGCCTTAGACCAAATAGCCATCAACCCGCTCCAACCCCAAGAACTTGTTTTACATCTCTTTGCCATCGACTCCGCCGAACGACTCGCCGCACGCTGGGTAGCAACGCGTCATTCCGATTGGGGCAACGCCATTGCCGACGGACTTAGAACACGCCTTTTCTCTCAGGGCGAAAAACCTGGCTCGCCAGCCAACTTAAACGATCTGCTAGCCGGTGTCCTTACCACGGAAAACGGTCGACGCCTCCTCTCTGACCTCGCAAAAACACCGGATCTCTCACCCGTGTTGCAAATGGCGACCCTCGAAGCAATAGCAATAGCGCCCCCAAAGGATCCCCCCTCCGATTGGGCCGAAGCGGTTACTCGCATCCTCATTTCGCCTTCTCCTTCAGGGGCGATGATTACCGCCGCAATTCGCACGGCCCGCGCCCTAAACTCGCCACCCTCGATCGCCCAAGCACTCCTCGCCTTAGCCCGAAATCCTAGATCAACCCCTCTCCAACGACTCGAAGCCTATGCCGCCCTCAGATCAGGTTGGACACCGATCAAACCCGATCTCACTCTCCTAATCGAGGCGGCTACTAACCGCTTCGGGTTGGCTGCAGACGCCCTGTCTCGGGCTCATTTGCAGGCAGATCAAGCCCAGTTGATACTCGACCTTCTCGGCCACATTGGGCCTCTCGAATTGAACCGCGTTCTACCCGCCTTTGAACGCCTCACCGCCCCCACCTCTGGACTCGCCTTAGTTGCCGCTCTCCAGAAAGCACCAGCACGCAGCGGACTTCGTCCAGAAACACTTCGGTCCGTTTTAAAAAACCATTCTGAACCGGTCAAAGCAGCAGGTGAACACTTGTTGGAGTCACTCCAAACCGGCCGGGCTGAACAACGTACTCGGCTATCCTTAATTAAGGCCGCCCTTCCAAATGGCGATGTCCGCCGAGGACAAGTGATCTTTAATTCCCCAAAAACGGCCTGTATTCAATGCCACCGTCTCGGATATCAAGGCGGCGATGTCGGCCCTGACCTCACTTCGATCGGTACTGTTCGCTCTGCCGACGACCTTCTCGAAGCAATCGTCTATCCCTCCTCTAGCTTTGTTCGGAGTTACGAACCGATGACAATCCAAACTCGAGACGGCACCGAATGGACCGGCATCCTGCGTCAAGACGACGACCGTGGCATCCGCCTAGTGATTGGGCCGGGCAATATCCAAGAGATTCACCAAGAAGAAATTAAAACACGACAGCCCTCCACGATTTCGCTGATGTCAGCGGGTTTGGAGGATCAAATCTCCAGACAAGACTTAGCCGATTTGATCGCTTTTCTTAAGAATACAAAATGGGGCAAGAATTGAAATTACACTCTGAATTCAAAGGATTTTTCGATAAATGGAAATCGACGTTACCTAATTGTAACCCCAGCGTCACGTAGCCCCCTTGACCTGATGCAAAATAAGACCCGAGTTATGCCAAAAATCCTCGTTGTCGATGATGAACCCGATGCACTTGAAGTCCTCGAATTCAATTTAAAGAATGCCGGTTACGAAGTCACCACAGCTGATGACGGCGAAACCGCCTTAAAAAAGGCGCGACAACAACTACCCGACCTAATTCTCTTGGACTTAATGCTTCCAGAGATCGACGGATTAGAGGTTTGTAAGTTATTGCGACGAGACACGGCGACCAGTGGGATTCCCATCATAATGTTGACGGCGAAGGCATCAGAGATTGATCGGGTTGTAGGATTAGAATTAGGGGCGGACGATTATGTGACAAAGCCCTTTAGCCCACGAGAATTAGTCCTGCGTGTTCGAAATCTCCTCAAACGCCGAAGCGAAGGTGAAGATGAGAAACCTCAAAAAATGCAGTTCGGAGATCTGATTATCGATGTTCCTCGACACTTGGTCACCGTGGCTGGAGCCCGTGTTGATCTGACCGCCACCGAATTCAAACTGGTCATCCTTCTTTCCCAACGCCGTGGGCGTGTCCAAAGCCGTGAGGCTCTTCTCCGCGATGTTTGGGAGTACGATAGCCTGATAGATACTCGGACCGTTGATACGCACATGCGCCGACTCCGTGAGAAGCTAGGGACCGCCGCTAAATATCTCGATACCGTGCGAGGTGTCGGCTACCGCTTTATCGAAAACTAACCCATGCAGGGCTCTCTTGTTCCCCTCATTCTTTCGGTAATTACGACGAGTGTTGGAATTTTGCTGACTCGGTTTATTCTACGAAGGCAGTTCACTCGAGTTCTTGAAGAGAAGCGATTGGTTCAACAAGACCTCGATCAGGAACGTATAAATCGTGCGGAAACAGAGGCCGCCGCCGCCGCCCGGCAACAAGCTCTCTTTGAAAATATGGTAGAGGGAGTGCTTCTCTTGAATAAAGAGGGGCAGGTCCAATTTACCAATAGCGCCTGTCGCCGTTTCTTCGGCCTCCAAACCGATCTACGAGGCCATACCCTACTCGAAACATTCCGTTCCCATGCTATCGCTGATGTGGCGGCAGAAGTAGCCAGTCAAGGTCGGGTCACTGGTCGTGTTCTTGAACTCACTCTCGCTCCCGAACCTCGCTCGATCCAAATCAACGCCGTTGCTATTATTACACCCGACGGACGCCGCAGTGGTGCTTTAATGGTCTTTCACGATACCACTCGACTTCGACAACTCGAAAGCACCCGTCGCGAATTTGTTGCAAACGTAAGTCACGAACTACGAACCCCTCTCTCCCTGATCAAAGGTTCGGTCGAGACCCTCCTCGATGGAGCTTCCAAGGATCCTAAGGCGTCTGCTCGTTTCCTTGAAATCATCGATCGCCATTGTGATAGACTTACCTTTCTTATCGAGGATCTACTGACTCTATCTCGCCTTGAGTCTGGGCAGATTGCTCTCAACTTCGATACCGTACCGCTCCGCAACCAAGCGGACGGTGTTCTCGATGATTTTACCCGCAAAGCGGCCGACCGCAGCGTTACTCTCTCGAATACCATTCCTGAGGAACTATGCGCTCGAGCTGATTCCGATCGCCTCGATCAAGTGCTTTTCAACCTACTCGATAACGCCATTAAATACGGTCGCCCCGGCGGGAATGTTCGAATCAATGGCCGCAAGCTTCCTGAAACGAATCTCATTGAAATATCAGTGTCAGACGATGGCCCTGGAATTCCTACTGATGCCGCCGAACGGGTCTTTGAACGTTTCTATCGGGTCGATACAGCTCGATCCCGTGAACAAGGTGGAACCGGCCTCGGCCTTAGCATCGTCAAACACATCATCCAAGCCCACGGTGGGGAGGTCAAACTAGAGACCACTCTCGGTAAGGGGACTATTTTTCGACTAACTCTCCCCATCGCTGAAGAAGTCGTCGGAATTAGCTAATCCCTCACTCCGCCCGCTGAATTCCGCTCCGATCGTCTAGCCGAACGGCTTCTGATCTCGTACCCGAACAACTGTGACCAGTTCTTAGCCAAGGTGATGGCGTTGTAATGGAGGTGTCGCTGATGGGAGATCCGAAGCCGTGACCTGAATCGAAATTGCCAAACATGTCGGCATCACCCGCGGGACCGGATCTCAGGGACCAACCCTAAAAACATATCGGTGCTTTGTTGATAGATGGATAGATGGCACGAGAGCTAGCGGCCGCTCGGAACAAAGTTCAAGGTAGGCCGCTCCCCGAGGCTCCACCAATCTAACCTTTCTCACCGCCCCTCATTCCTTCCCAACAAATTCCCAATACTTCAAACTGTATTCATCTTCATTGGCCTTCCTAGGTACTTATCAAAAGTGCCAATAAAAGGCCTATTTTTGGTGTTTACGATTTAGTTTTCTTGTACTTAGGGAACGTTTCCTATCCTCATTACAATCGTCCATCAGCAGCGCCTAGTGGTAGGATGCTCTTGACGTCAAAAACCACTGAACCCGGTATTCCCCACTCCTTGATGCCCAGTTCGCCTAGTTCAACGAACTGTTTGTGGCCCACCGCGAGTACGATGGCACTGTAAAGTCCCGCATTGGGTGCTTTTAACAGGCATTGCAGGCCGTATTCGTGCTTTGCTTCTGCAAGATCAATCCACGGGTCGTACACATCGACTTGGGTGTTGTAGCTTTGAAAGGCTTTAATAATGTCAACAACCTTGGTGTTTCGTACGTCTGGGCAGTTTTCTTTAAAAGTTAATCCCAGTATCAGGATTCGGCTGTTGAGAACCGAAATCCCCTTGCGAAGCATGAGCTTAACGGTTTCGTCAGCGACATGAGAGGCCATCTTGTCATTGATGCGGCGGCCCGCCAAGATCACTTCGGGGTGGTATCCTACCTCCTGAGCCTTATGGGTAAGGTAGTACGGATCGACACCAATGCAGTGGCCGCCGACCAAGCCAGGGCGGAATGGAAGAAAGTTCCACTTGGTACCTGCGGCCTGAAGCACCTCGAGGGTGTCTATGCCCAATTTCCGGAAAATGAGACTGAGTTCATTCATAAGTGCGATGTTGACATCGCGCTGTGTGTTTTCGATCACCTTGGCTGCCTCCGCCACCTTGATACTGCTGGCCTTGTATGTTCCAGCGGTGATAATTTGCTTGTAAAGCTGATCTACCTCTTCGGCCACTGCGGACGTGCTACCGCTGGTCACCTTTTTGATCGTCGGCAGTCGGTGCTCCTTGTCACCTGGGTTGATGCGCTCGGGGCTGTAGCCGCAAAAGAAATCTTGATTGAACTTCAGGCCACTAAACTTTTCCAGTATCGGGACGCAAACCTCTTCAGTAGCTCCTGGGTACACCGTCGATTCAAAAATAACAATGTCACCGACCTTAAGTGTTTTGCCCAGAGTTTCACTGGCCTTAAGCAGCGGCGTCATGTCGGGGCGATTAGCCTGATCCACTGGAGTGGGCACAGTAACAATGAAGATCTGGGCCTTTTGCAACTCACTCGGGTTACAGCTATAGCTAAGCTGGACAGCAAGCTTGAGTTCTTCTGGCGAGCATTCCAGTGTACGATCAGTTCCTGACTGAAGTTCTGCAATTCGACCGCGATGTATGTCAAATCCAATGACAGGACGAATTTTCCCGAATTCAACCGCAAGTGGCAGACCTACATAACCGAGTCCGATGATAGCTATGATTTTATTTGTAGCCATATGATTTGTCACACTGCAGCGTTCTTCTATCTCTTCTATATCTCTTCTATGACTGCACGTATTAATTCCGAGTCTTTGCCTTTTCAGGATTCATATTTAGCTTGCTAATATTTCATCTAGAAGCTGTCACGTTTTTTAAAATACGTACAACTTTAAATGCATCCTCGGCGATCAATAATGAACTTTCTAAAAACGTAACCTAGTTAAGTCAAACCAGAGAAGGTTTCAATAAAAATGTTAATTTGCGGAGGAGGAAGATTTACCATGATCCATGGATCTATTTTTCTCCGCAGCGGAGAGGTGAGTTCAAAAAGCAAATTCCTGTTATCTGAGAAAAACCGCCGCTTGAATCGCCGTTGCACCGTCATGAACGATGGACATCAATGCCCGGGTCATCCCCGCTGGATTGGCGTGTTGAATGATGTTCCGGCCATACACAATCCCTGATGCCCCCTGGGTAATCAGGGTCTCGGTACGACTCAAAATCTCTGTGTCTGACGCCTTCCCACCCCCGCGTACCAACACCGGAATTCCACCGGCGATAGCCACAACGCGATGATACACTGAAACGTCGTCGGTTGGATCCGCCTTAATAATATCAGCCCCTAATTCCACGGCTTGTCGCACCAAAGGTAGAATTCTTTCGAGATCCCCATCGACCATGTACCCGCCCGCTTTGGTGTTAGACTGAAACACCAACGGTTCAATCATCAGGGGCATAGCGTACCGATCACACTCCGGTTTAATTCGTAGAATATTTTGGATGCACTGATCCGTAACCTCGGGTTGTCCAGGGATCCGGAACAAATTGACCACCACACAGGTTGCATCGACTCGCAAAGCTTGTTCGACGGGTTGCTCAATCATTCGACTAAAAAGGGTTCTGGGTAGGTCTTGCCCATAGACATTCGCCACATCTGTCCGTAACACCAAGGCTGGCTTTTCCTTGCCCGCAATCATCTGCAGATGCCGTGCTTGCCCAAGAGTCAACTGAATGGCATCAGGCGCCGCCGAAACCACCGTTCGCACCGACGCTCCAATATCTTCAATGCCAGCGAGGAACCCGCGCTCGTTAAAGAAGCCATGATCGATCGCCACATCAAAGCAACGGGCGGACTTAGGATTAAAAAGACGATTTAGTCGGAACTGTTTCATTTGACGGGTGAACGATGGAAATGTCCAAGCCACCCGCCAATACCAATGTTGATAAATTTTTCTTTTTTTACCCACTTTAGACCAATCCATCGATGCTTAAGCTCTTTTTGCAAAACTCTCTAGATTTCAGTCTTCACGGGTCATCATTCCATGTTCAGTTTTACAACACGTGATCAGTACCACCTCCGAAACGCGGGAGTTTGCCGCCCGAATGCATCAGGCAGAATGGATAGCTCTCGATACTGAGGCCGATTCTCTCCATGCCTATCCAGAGAAATTATGCCTCCTCCAAATTGCAATTCCTGGTGCTGCTGTTCTAGTAGATCCTCTGGCTGATCTTCACATTGAACCGGTCTGGAATGCTATGGTCGGTCATGAACTTATCTTCCACGCCGCTGATTACGATCTGCGACTCGTCTTTCGTGGTCATCATTTCCGGCCTCACCGTCTCTTTGACACGATGCTCGCCGCCCGTTTACTCGGTGAACCTCGCTTTGGTCTCAATGATATCCTCACGAAACAACTCGGTATAACTCTTGAAAAGGGAGCCCAAAAAGCCAATTGGGGTATGCGACCGCTCACCGATAAAATGATCGAGTACGCCCTCAATGACGTACTCCATTTACATCCTCTCGCCGAAGCTCTCCGTCAACGCCTTACCGATCTCGGGCGCCTCGATTGGCACCAACAAACCTGCAATCGACTCATCGACGACTGCTGCGTCCCTCAGCAAACTGACGACAATACGGTCTGGAGAACTCGAGGTCATGATAAACTGTCCCCACTCGGTTTAGCTGTCCTCCGCGAAATTTGGCTCTGGCGCGAAAAAGAGGCTCTTCGGACCGGGCGGCCTCCTTTCTTCATTCTCCCACACGAACGGCTCACCTCTCTCGCCGACGAAGCCTCAGTGAAAGGCTCTAGTCGAGGCTTAGATTTTCCTCATTTTCTCACTTCCAAACGGCGCTCTGCCCTGACCAATGCCGTTGATAGTGGACTCGATACCCCAGGGGGCCGTCTTCCTCAGCCTATTCGGACCGATTCACGCCGTATGTCTCGGTCTGAACTCGACGAAGCCGAACGTCTCGGGCAACGACGGGATGCGCGGGCGGCTGAACTCAATCTGGATCCAACCTTAGTCGCCTCCAAGGCTACCTTATTCGCTCTTGGACGCCGAGATTCTCAAGCTTGGAAAGCTCTCTTGCCGTGGCAATATGCCTTGCTAGCCGACTAACCCACAGCCCTTGGTCCTCGTTTTTTTCTGGTTTTGGGTCTTAGTACACTTCCCGATTGCCTCTCAAACATGCCATTGCTCAGCGATAATAAGACGAGTCCTTTTTATCCAGCCTGCTAACTTCGGATTTCCTCGCCTTCTCACCCTGTCAATCCGTAGAAGGGACTCGTGCATTCCCTCCATCATCTGCGAGCTGGGGTTATCGGTACCGGCTTCATAGGCCCCGTCCATATCGAAGCCCTACGCCGACTCGGAGTTCAGGTCTTGGCTGTTTGTGGTTCCACTCGGTCGGCTCAAGCGTGCGCTGATCGCTGGAGCATTCCTGAGGTCTATGGAGACTACGATTTTCAAGCTCTAATCCACTCGCCCAATGTGGATGTAGTCCATATTACTTCACCCAATAAGGATCACGTTGAACAAGCTTTGGCCGCACTCAAAGCCGGTAAACATGTGATTTGTGAAAAGCCTCTGGGGATGAACACACGGGAAACCGCTCGGGTTCTCAAAGCGACACGCCACCCCAAAGCTCCGGTCTTCGCCGTTAACTACATGTGCCGCTTCTTTCCCGCTGTTCTTCAGATGCGAGCCCTGATCGCTCGGGGTGATTTGGGCCGAATTCTTCATGCGCCGTAACTCAAAAGGGGGTGTTACCCAAGACGAGGCCGGAAAATGCTCCGGTTGACTCAAAAGTGGTGTTACCCAAAGTCCCCTGAAATTTGGAAGCGAAGGAAGCCGGGGCCCGGTGGCAGTCCGGCCTCCCTCGTTCCCGTTT
>SIAZ01000034.1 GCA_009695405.1 Pedosphaera sp.
AACAGTTTCAGCGCCGTCTCCGGGGCTGTGGTCAGTTCTGGAGCCGCCCCGGCCTTACCCATCTCCTTCAACTCTGCGTCTTGGTCAAAAACAAGGACGATCACCTCCTCTGGAACTGATTCTTACCGTCAACTCGTGAATGCACGGGATAATAATCTGGTTGAGAACGCCATTCGCCCCACCTGTATTGGGAAGAAGAACTGGCTCTTCATTGGGCACCCGGACGCAGGATGGCGGAGTGCAGTGATTTACAGTGTTTTAATAACTGCACGAGGATACGGGTTAGATCCGGTGGCAGGGTTGACGGATGTGTTGCGGCGTATTCCCCAGGCAACGAACCACACTGTTGCCGAACTCCTGCCTTGGAACTGGAAACCTGCGAAAGCCTAATCCGGTCGGTCGACCTTTCGCCCACCGCCTTCGATCGCGGAATATCCTACTTTCGCGAACGAGGGAACCATGAGGTTGGGCGTACGCTTACGATCAATCGAAAAAGGATGAACACCCAGACTCGCAGCAAACTCAGTCTTCGAGAGTCCCGAGCTTTTGAATTCAGTGATTAGTAGTTGGATTTCAGCAAGACCACGCCGCTTCCGAGACGGTTCAATTGAGTTCATCCGCAAAGGCTAAACCCAAGGAAGGCGAATTGGGAACCATGAGGTTGGGCGTAAGCTTACCCTGAAATGCCCCAGAGACTGATCCATGCGAAGCGAATGATCCAAAGTATCGAATGAATCACCGCTTCAGAATCCGCTAAACCGAAAGGAAATCCATCTTCAAATTAAGATCTACTTGGACAACTCTTTGAGCAGTGACTGAAGCTGATCTGCAGGCAATGCTTTGAGCTTCTCTTTCAACTGATCGGAACTTAGTGCCGTCGAAGCACCGCCCCCCACCGGTAAGGCCATTAACTCGACCGGAGTCCACGCCTCGGTTCGAACCCCTGCCGCAAGTCGAATTGCCTTTACCTCATCAGCAGTGACCCCTTTGGCCGTGTTTCCCCAAGAGGTTCGGATGTATGTCAAAACGGCGGCCAATTTGGCATCGGTACCACCAATTCCATCGTATTGGGCGGGCATAGCAGCACCCACCATATTGAACTCAGTGGTGGCATTGATTTTGATCGGACCATTAAGCCCATGTAAAACAATACGAACCAAGCGGGATGCATCTCCCGCATTAACCCAATCGGAATTAGCTAATTGAGGCGCCACGCCAGTTTTCCCTGCGCCATCTTCGTTGTGGCAAGCGGCACACACTCCGTTATAGGCGATCATTCCCTCACGCTTCAAAGCAGCAAGAGGATCTGCAGGCCCCTCAGTAACAGGGAGGGGACGTCCGTGCTGAAACTCAGAAAATTCACCCGCCTCAAAACGACCACTGTACGCGGTCAAATAAGAGCCCCCCCAAAATAACAAGACCGCAATACCAGCCACAATCCAGAGACTTAACGGCTCAAATCCTTCGCGCGGCTCCGGTTTCTCTCGGATTACCGCTGCGTGCAACTCAGTGACGTCATTGATCTCCCCCTGATCGAGGGCGCCTAGCGGTCGATGGGAATGAAGAGGTTGGTTCACTTGGGCTCCTCTTTTTTGACTGGGGCTTCAGGAAGATCACCGGAAGATTTCAAACTGCGTAAATACTCCACGAGTTGCTTCGCTCTAAGGGTGGGCCCGACTTCAAATCCGACGGGTGGAGCAAACACTCCTTGGAGAGCCAAAGCATTTGTGGAAGATCCGAAAGGCCCAATCGGGCGAGTTTCAAAAAGAAACGGATACGACGGCATCACACTTCCGGCACTGGTGATCTGCGGATTGTAAAGATGCTTAAAATGCCAAGAGGAATCGGACTGCCGTTCCCCAATGTTGGTCAAGTCAGGTCCTGTGCGCATGGTCCCGAGCATTACCGTTTTATCGTGGATATAATCGCGACTGACAGTACGTCGACGTCCCCAACCGCGGGTGATATCGGCACCATAACCCTCAGGTCGAATCTGTTGAGTATGGCAATAAACACACCCTAAAGCGCGATACTGTTCAGCCCCTTGCTGAGCCTGACCCGCGCGTGCCTGAGGATAAATGGCAGCGGTGTTTGTATCGGTGAACTGTTCAAGTGCCCCCAACTGACGCTGAGGGATCAAGACCAATCCAACCCAGCTTGAGGCTAGGGTGAAAAGGATTCCGAGGAAGAGAAGTGGGCCGTAGCTCATGGGCTATTTCTCTGTGGTAGCGGGGATTTCGCCGCCCGAGAGAATATTGAGAACAGGTTTACGATACGGTTCGAGCATTCGAACAAGGAGCCAACCGACATGAACCACGAATGCCAAATGAGCCAAGGCCAGCAGACAACCAGCCAAGGTGCGAAGTTGGAGCCAAGGAAGAGTGAACTGCACGACGTCAAGAAACTTGACTGCGGCATTATTCATAAGTCGGCCTTGTTGTAAACCAGCAAGACTCAGAGGAACCACATACAAAATAATACCTAAGGCGGAACCCCAAAAGTGCACAGAAATCAGGCGATTCGAAGGCCACTCCCGTTGAGTAATCCGAGGGAGGATATAGTACATCGAACCAAACATAACCATACCGAAGAAGGCGTACATTCCGAGGTGCGCGTGAGCGACAGTATGATGAGTAAAATGAGAAACCTCACTAAAGCTACGCAGAGCACTTAGGACCCCTTGCAAACTGGTGAGTGTGTAAGAGACCGCACCAAAAACAATAAATCGAAGAGTCGGACTGTGCTTAAGTTTACCGAAATGCCCAACTAAAGTGAAATGATGATTAATCGCTACCGCGAGTACGGGGATGAGCATCATCACTGATGCGACAATACTGACGGTAATCATCCAAGCGGGCATAGGCCCACCCACCAAATGATGCATGCCATTCCAATTATAAAAGAGAGCCAAAGACCAGAATCCAAGGACGCTAAGATAGTAACTGTGGATAGGTCTCCCAATCACCTTGGGAATGAAATAATAGATCGCCGCGAGACCAATAGGAGTGAACCAGAGGCCGAGAACATTATGAGCAAACCACCAGTTAATCGCCGCTTGAACAACACCGCGGACGGGTTCGACCAGCAACATCACTTGAGCTGTGCCATAGATCCACGGAAACCACAAAACAGCAGCCAACAAGTACCACTGCGATACATACAAATGACGCTCCGTCCGAAGGCGAAAAATGATAATCATCCAGACAGCGATAAGCGCGAAGCTAACAAAGATAATCGGGGTAGCGTACTTGGGTATTTCCAACCATTCGATCCCAGTTGAGTCACCGGCAAAAATCCCAATAATACCAATTGTCAGACCGATATTATAGAAAAGATTAGCCACCGTAATCACGCCTGAGGCGACCAGCGGCACTCGGCAGAGTCGGCACATCAGCCAGATAGCCACAGCGATGGCCGTCTGCGAAGCAAAGCCATACACCACAGTGTTTAGATGAACCGTTCGGACCGTCCCAAAAGTGAGCCATTCTTGGCCGTCAAGAAATCCAGGCGTGTGGAGTTTAATGCTAGCCAAGAGTGCGAAAAGTGTCCCAACCAAGAGCCACAAAAGCCCACTCAGAAAAAAGAAAAGAACCGGAAGCCGGCAGGAAGCATCTATTTCAGCCAGTTGCGCGCGACGGCCGGGTTCGTTAGAAAGATCGCCTGGAAGAAGTGCTTTCAGGGCCTTGGATGTGGTCGTGGAGTTCAACGGCGGTTGTCTCCCAGAATCTGATCGGTCGCCTGACCGATGGGTTCTTCATCATCGAAGGGCAGAAGTGCCGCCCGATTTATAAGCGTGAATTGCCCAGACCGCGTCGCCCACCGAAGAGAAAGGAGGGCGGCAGCAGGTAGAAGAAGAACGCTTCCAAGTAGGATGAGGCTAATCACCGGCATGAGATCATTCAAACGACTGCTGCTTTAGTTTACCTTCAAGGCGCTTCAACAATTTGGCGCGTCCAACTGCCGCATCTTTAAAATCATCCGCGGCAATTTCTAAAGCACGCGAAACGGGGACACGATAGACCTTATTCCCAAGCGCGAGGGCATCGGGATCGAGTGAGTAGCCGGTCAATGCAGGTAGAGAAGCGGCTTCGATCTCGGAACGGTATTTGGCACGAAGTTCAGCCCGAGCTGCATCCACGGCTGGCACCGGTTGACCGATCACCAAATAGGCAAGGGCACTCATTATCGAGAACACCCCCAGACCACCGACGAAGTAGGCAGCGATCGTGCGAGTTTTTTGCGAACAGCAGTTGGTATTACTCATGGTCGTCGCCTTAAATTAGTGCGTTGAAGCAGAAGCCGATCTCACGGCGGACGTCGGCACCTCGTGATGAGTAACCGCTTCTTTTAGACGAGGATCCCTCAAAGGATACGGCGCAGCAGTCTGATATTTCCGCCAGAAAAGGGCTCCAAGAACGGAAACCAGCGCGACCCAAAGTAGGGGATCCCAGAAAGTGAGTTTCAAACCTGCGGGATGGAGAACTGGCATAACGTTATAGGTCATATCCAAGTAATGCATCAGCCAAGTCCAGACCGCTACCGGAACCATGACGGCCATGTTTCGCTTGATATCCTGATTAAGCAGTAACAGAAAAGGGACAAAGAAATGACCAAAGATAATGGTCATTCCGACCCACTTCCATGAACCCACCTCACGCAAAACATACCAGAAAGTCTCCTCCGGAAGGGCCGCATTCCAGATCAGGAAATATTGAGAAAAATGGATATAAGCGTAAAAAACAGTGAAAGCGAAGAAGAGCACGGCTAAATCCTGTTGTTGCCGCTTGAAATAGACTTTTTCCAATGGTTTACCTGGCTGCGATAGATACATCGTGAGGATGTAAAGGGTAATTAAGGTAACCCAAACCGAGCCAGCAAAGTAATAGACACCGTACATGGTGCTGAAGAACTGATGCTGAAGAGACTTCATCAGGAAGAAGCAGACCAAAGTAGTGCCAAAAGCAAAAAGAAAGATACCGCCGGCCGCGAGTTTTCTCGACTTACTTGTCCAGTGCGCCGCGCCATCCTTATCTTGAGCAACCGACCACTTTCTAAGCGTCCCGGCGACGAGTCCGAGAAGGGCGATCACTCCGGGAAGAAGGACTGAGAAGGTTTCCCGATTGAAGAGGACCTTTTTAACATCCAGAGAATGATCAGAAGCTGGGTCTGTAAAAAACCACCCATAGAGGTCACCGTGCCAAGCAAATCCAATTATTGGAAGAACCAGAAGGGTCATCCAAGGGAAGAGCAGGCTTGAGATAGTATCGGTAACTCGGCGAATGGATGCGGACCAACCCGCATCAAAAAGGTGATGAGCTAGCGAAAGAAAAAGGCACCCAACACACAAACTCAGCGTGAACATATATGCAGTGAGATAACTGTGCGCGATCTGCTTTAAGGAGAACTGCGAAACTGACTCTGAAGCAGACCCATGATCGTGACCGTGAGCGGCGTGGTCCACGGCATTAGCAACCGTATGTGAGTCGGTGTGCTCAGCGCCGAAAAGTCGAGCGGTGAGGAACAAGGCAGCGATGGCGAGAAAGGCCATCCAATTTTTTGAAATTCGTAAAGCTGGGTTCATGGTTCCTTACTTAATAGTGGGCAGGATTGCCGCTGGGATTTCAGAGGCGGTGGCTAACCGACTCAATTGGAGGGTGCGGACGTAGGCGACAATCGCCCAGCGATCAGGCACCGGTATCGCTGAGGCATAGCCGATCATCGTGCCCTTACCATAGGCTAAGGTGTTGTAGATGTCCCCATCCTGAATCTTAACGAGTCGATCCTGATGTAAGTTGGCTACATTCCCCATTCCAAACTTGCTGGTGATCCCTTTGCCATCACCCAGTACGCCGTGACACGGTTGACAATAAACCGTGAATCGCTCTTGACCGCGTTTGAGAACTGTCGAAGTCACCGCGATCGGCATTACCTCAACGAAAGCTCCATTCTGTTTTCCAGTATTAAGAGCGTTATCTTCCCAATTAGCCTCGCGGGAAATAGTCCCAACCGGATGCGGACGAGACGTCTGACCATCGGCCCATTGGGCAAACTTAGTGGTCGTCTGGGGTCTCAACTTGGGTTGGCGATTCATGTCAGGGAATACCTCAATCGGCGTCCGCGTGGTCTTAGATCCTCGAAATCCTGCAATACCAACGACCAAGACGACACCTAGGATATAGAGAGTGAAGAAATATTTCAGGAAGATACGCATTCAGTCCTCCACGAGTTCAACTGCGGTTGCGTGACAGGAGTCCGTTAGAAAAGCGCGGGTCGCTTCTACTGAGAATTTTGGGTCCGCTGACTCAATCACAATAAAGTAACGATCATCGGTGGCCTTACGAAACCGTAAATTTTTGAAAAGAGGATTATAAAATTTAGGCAACCGATTCAAAAAGAACATACCGAACAAGGTCCCGAACGCACTGAGTAAAATGGTTAACTCATAGCTCACCGGAAACGCATAAAGCGGAGTGAAAAGAGGCTTACCACCCACTACGAGAGGGTAGTCGAATCCATTCATATACCAGATCATGGTCATGCCAGTGAAAAAGCCAGTGAATCCACCACAGAAAGTGAACCAACCCACCGGCGATTTTCGCAAGCCCATGGCTTCATCCATTCCATGGATTGGAAAGGGAGTGTGGACATCCCACTTTGAGAAACCTGCGTCGCGGCATCGCATCGCGGCTTCAAAGATGTCCGCAGGCGTGCCGAACTCGGCTAACATTCCGTGCGTTTTGAGAGGTAAAGCGCTCATCGATGTCTTCGAATTAGTGATGTCCCTTGGCTCCACCTAGTGGGTGATGCGGATCGGCCTGAGGCGTAACGCCTTTGACCTCGCTGATAGCGATGACTGGGAGGAAGCGAATGAAGAGTAGGAAGAGAGTCATGAACAACCCAAAACTACCGGCAAAGGTCATGACATCGACCCAAGTAGGAGTAAAATAACCCCAACTAGAAGGGAGATAATCGCGATGAAGCGAGGTGACAATAATCACAAAGCGCTCGAACCACATTCCGATGTTAACAAAGATTGAGACGATCCAAACAAACACCACACTCACCCGTAGTTTTTTGAACCAAAAGAAATGAGGACTGATGACGTTACAGGAAATCATCGCCCAATAGCTCCACCAATAAGGCCCGAAAGCCCGATTCTTGAATGCGTAAAGTTCATAGGGACTTCCACCGTACCAAGCGATGAAGAACTCCATACCGTAAGCGTATCCAACGATCGAACCCGTGGCCAAGAGCACCTTGCACATCAATTCGACATGCCGGAGGGTAATAATGTCGTGTAGTTTAAAGAGCGAGCGCAGCGGGATAAGCAAAGTCAGCACCATCCCGAAGCCGGAGAAAATTGCTCCAGCGACGAAATACGGAGGAAAGATCGTGGTATGCCAACCTGGAACCACTGAGACGGCAAAGTCGAAAGAAACGATCGAGTGCACCGAGAGCACTAGCGGGGTACTGAGGCCTGCTAACAAAAGGTAAGCTTTCTCGTAATTGCTCCAATGCCGATTTGAACCCGTCCAACCAAGGGAAAACAAGCCGTAAAAAAAACGACGCATAAACCCTTTAGCGCGGTCCCTCAGCGTGGCTAGGTCAGGAATCAGTCCAACGTACCAGAAAAGGAGGGAAACCGTCCCATAAGTCGAGACAGCGAAAACGTCCCAGAGCAGGGGAGAGCGGAACTGAGGCCAAATTTCATTCGCATTAGGAGCGGGGATAAGAAAACCGGGTAACAAAGCAAACCACACACGACCGGTGTGAACAACAGGGAAAATACCCGCGCACGCCACAGCAAAAATGGTCATAGCTTCAGCGGCACGATTTACTGAAGTGCGCCACTTTTGCCGCAGCAAGAACAAGACAGCAGAAATGAGAGTGCCGGCATGACCGATACCGATCCAAAAAACGAAGTTAGTAATGTCCCAAGCCCAAGCAGCAGGTTGGTTAAGGCCCCAAACACCCACGCCCGTCGAGACCAAGTAGGCAATAAGCGAGAACATGGTCATCATTCCTCCAAACGACAGAATGAAAGCGGGCCACCACCAAATGGGCATTGGGTTCTCACAAACACCAGCGATAGCATTGGTGATCCAACCAATAGACCGATTGTTGAGAACCAGCGGTTCACGTTCCAACTCGCGAGGGGAATCCGCCACCTTTAGAGCGGGCGCAGACTGAGACCCCACCGCGCTTTTGGAGGTTGGGTTGTGGGAAGACTGAAATGCAGACGAGCTAACCATTATGCTGCTCCCTTCTCCGCTTGAACAGCAGCATGCTTCTGACCTTCATGACCGTGACTCATTTCTTCGAAAGGGGTTTCGTGACGGAACCGTTCATAATCCCGTTGGGTATCCGGTGTGATCCGTTTATCAAAAGCGGCTAAGGCCGGATTTGGATTACGAATTCGAGCGAGATAGGTGACCCGTGGGCGAGTATCGAGAAAGCCGAGCACCGAGTAATTTCTCGGATTCTTCTTCAGTTTCACGACCTCACTGTCGGCGTCTAAGATATTACCAAAGGTGATTGCCTCCGCTGGGCACGCCTGTTGACACGCGGTGCGGATTGTTCCATCTGGAACCGCGACTTCACCACTGTTACCGACCTTAACCTTTTGAGCGATTTTGGCTTGTTCGATGCGTTGAGCGCAAAAATTGCACTTCTCCATCACCCCTCGCATACGAACACTCACGTCGGGATTCTTAACCAGCTTAATGATCTCCCACTCAGGAGCCTCATTACGATTTACACCCAGCGGGCCCTTATAAAGGTTGCCTGTGTTGACCAGATGCTGATCTTGAGCTCCGCCGTAGTCGGTTTCCCGTTTGTTGAAATCGAACCAGTTAAAGCGCCGAACTTTATAGGGGCAATTATTGGCGCAGTACCGTGTTCCAATGCAGCGATTATAGGCCATGACATTGACACCTTCCTCGTCATGGACCGTGGCGTTCACAGGACAGACGCTTTCGCACGGTGCTGCTTCGCAATGTTGACAAAACATCGGTTGCAGAGCCATCTGAGGATCCTCACTGGCCTGCTCCGCGTTAATATCCACCGCCGGATCATGACTGAAATAGCGATCAATTCGCATCCAATGCATCTCACGACCGCGGGCAACTTGATCTTTGCCAACGATAGGGATGTTATTTTCAGCCTGACAGGCAATCACGCAAGCGGAACAACCCACGCACGATTGCAAGTCCACAACCATACCCCACTGATGAATCTTGGACGCTGTCGATGGATTCTGATCGTACGGATGCTCGTAAATATTTTGCGGCTGCTTCTCCGCATTACGACCATCTGTCTCCGCTTTAAATGGAACGTAATGCGGCAAGTGCGCATCTAAATCCATACCCTTGGCGAAGTTTGGCTTGGCTTGAAACTGAGCCAAATTTGCTTCCCGAATCACTGGACGCCCTTCCATCAAACCATGCTCCTGAGTGACACCAAGACGCATCTTTCGAGCCACTTTGACCACAGAACCCGCCGTCAAATGGCGGTGTTTACTGCTATAAAGCGGAAAGGCATTAAAGCCCACATTGCGGCCCACTCGACCGGTTGCTGTCCGACCATAACCCAAAGCGACTGCGACCGTTCCCTCAGCCATACCGGGTTGGATCCAGACAGGGCCCTCCACGCTGCGACCATCGACAGTGATCTTGAGAATAGGTTGATCGTACTGACCTGCATGCGCCTCGCTGGCAATAGCGGGGCTCTTCTCATCCGCTTTACCTCCAACTGTTTTGGCAGGTAAACCAAGTGCTCTAGCAGTTTTCTGAGAAACAAGTATGACGTTATCCCAAGTGACTTTGGTAATTGGATCTGGAAGTTCCTGCAACCAACCATTGTTATTGAAGCGACCATCATCCAGCGAAGCATCGCGGGTTAGGATAACTTCATAGGCACCGGCCACCGGTTTATAAGCAGCGACAGCGGCACTAACCGTTCCCAACTTAAAGCCAACCTGCAGCGAAGCTGGGGAACTCCCTTCGAGAAACCCTTGGTTTAAAAAGCGCTTCCAAGCGTTTTCGTCCGCAGCACCCAATCCTTTGACGGTCGTGCGCACAATTTCCAAAGGTGACGACTGAGTCTCGCCGAGGACTCTGGCAAGGACCTCAAGATCGGTAAGACCTCCGAAGAGAGGTTCCACTAAAGGTTGAATCGGAACAACTATCCCATCGGCCATGCGTGCATCACCCCACGATTCGAGAAAATGAGTCCCAGCAAGAGTCCACGTAGCGATAGCCGCGGTTTCGTCCTCGTGATACCCTAAGCGAACGATGGTTTTAGCCTTTTTGACGTTAACTGGAAAGTTAAGGTCCGCTGGGGCATTGTATACAGGGTTCCCACCCAGAATGACCAAGGTAGAGACCGATCCAGCAGCCAGAGCGCGAGTTAATTCAACAATTCCAGACGCAGCCGGTTCCACTGGTTGACCTAGAGTAATTGTCGTACCGATCGCACCAAGGGTCGCATTGATGGCAGCAGCCAACAAGTGGCCAGCGAGAGGTTGTGTATATCCAGCCACTACCAGCGCATTCGCCCCCGCACCCTTGAGGTCAGCGGCAACTTCCTTGACCCAAGCGGCAAAGGGACCCGGCGCAGAGTTAGCACCGCTAATCCCCAACTCAGACGCAACACCTTGAGCGACTGCAAACACATCACTGGGTTTAACACGAAGGCGATGGTCTGCATTACCCCCGGTCAGCGTCATGAGCGATTCAACCGCGTAGAGACGATTCATCGATTCGTCAGCTGCCTTACGACCCTTGGAGAAGCCACGAATATTCCTATACGTCTCGGACTCAGTGCCGATAAAATCGCAATCGAGTGAGAGAATTCGACGCGCCTTCGAAAAATCAACCACAGCGTGAACCGAGGTCCCAAAAGCTTCCGAGTAAGCTTGATCAGCAATCGACAGGTCGACCGGTTCATAAACGTGCCACGTCGACTTAGGATAGGTCTCAGCGATCATCGCTTGAAGACGAGCGCGAGACGGCGATGCGGATCGTTCGGCCAAGAAGGCGAGCCCTGACCCCTTATTGGAGGCGGCGAGTTTGGCTATTTCAGCCAACCCATCCCGCACAGCCTCAATTTTGACATCGTTCCCATTCCGAGTGTGTCGATGGGCGCGATCAGGATCATATAAATCGAGCAAAGCCGCTTGGGCAAATTGGTCAGTCCCTCCATTGCCTCCTAGGATCAGACTATTGCCTTCGATTTTAACTGGACGCCCATCAGCGCTCTTCACCACTAAAGGAATGGCAGAACCACGGATTGGCATCGAAGTCGCAAAATGCTGCGCGCGCCCATGAATAAAACCCTCAGGCTGTTTGGCGAAGGGCGTAAGCACTTCTTCAGGTCGTCGGCAACCCGTCGCGACGCCCCCGAGTCCCGCCAGCAGAAAACTGGCTGACATCAGCTTCATCCAATCGCGGCGAGACTCGCCATCGGGGGCAATACTCGCGCCAGCGGGAAATTCACGGTCCATCCATTGACGGAACTCAGGTTGGTCGGCCAACTGATCGAGGGACCGCCAGTATTTCGGGCCTGTCTCAGGCTCGTTGCAAATCGGGGGAATCGTCTTCATCAACGGTGACAGGTAGAGCAGCTAATACCGGGTTGGACCTTCCAGTCATGCACGGCTTTCTTTCCATCGAACTCACCTGCCCAATCCAATTGGGTGACGAATTCGTTAGGCCGGATATGGTCTTCGGGTTGGCGATGGCACTCCAGACAGAAGCCCATTGAGAGAGGCTTGGAGTGATACACTTCGTCCATCTTCTGAATTTCGCCGTGGCATTTCACACAGGAAATGCCGCGAGTCACATGAACGGAATGATTAAAGTACACGTAATCTGGTGTCTTGTGGATCTGAACCCAAGGAATGGGTTTACCCGTCGAATAGGACTCACGCACCAGTGCTAACTTCGGCGAATCCTTCGCCACCAGCGAATGACAACGCATACAGGTCTCCGAAGCTGGGATATTCGAAAACCACGATTTATCGACGTCAGTATGGCAATACCGACAGTCCATACCCAGTTGTCCGGCATGGATTGCGTGTGAAAAGGCAACTGGTTGCTTGGGCTGATATCCCACCCGAGTATACTTCGGAGTGAAATAATAGGTGATACCCGCAAGAATCGTGGGCACCAATATGGCGCCCGCAACCCCAACCATCGCAGGAAGTTTATTTGTCCACTTAGGAAAAATGTCCGACATCAGTCCACTTTTTCAGTCTAAAATTTAAAGACGAACCGATCGTCCCAAAAATTTTAGGCCTCTGTATTAGTTTACCTTCACGACATCCGCGCCAACCGACCTGCACAAACTATTGACGCAATCGAGAGAGCAAACAAGCATCATAAATGCTCTCTAACCCTTGTATTTACAGCACTTATCCTGCAAATCAGTTCTCAATAATCTAATCGCAAATCGGTGCTGCTCGCGGTGCCGAAGGAGCATTCAATCACTTTTCCCGCAGGTGACGCAAGCTTCTGATGGGATTCAATGCTCATCTCAATTAATCGAATTAGTTAAATAAGAGAGATGACTTAAATGGTTCCTCACAATTTTGTCCGCCCAATCTTCCGATCGGTAGGCCTCCTAGTGAATCTTTTCGGCTCTAAGTAAACCTCAGCTTGCGAGCTTGCGTCGACGCAGTAGTCTCCTCTCGTCGCTGGCTAATGCCTCCTCAGTCTCTGACTTCACCCGATAGTAAGCAGTATTGTTACCCATTCCTATTTCTGTGCATCATGGCTTCTCCTTTTCCTACCCGAGCAACCCGTCGCGCCCGCCGTCTACGCATCGCTGGAGGCATCCTTGCCAGCCTCATTCCACTTTATTTTTTAATCACCAGTAGCTTCTTCATTCGCGCCGTTTTGCTACCTAAGGTTTCCTCATCTATCGGAGCAAACATTGCCAGTGAATCAGTTTCTTTCAGCCCATTCTCTAGCCTAGAGATTCGAAAGCTGGTCTTAACTCCAATGGGCAATGAGATGCTGGCGTCGATTGATTTGGTTAGGGTGCGCTACAGCCTCACCGCGATTTTAGGCGGCACTCTGGATATTAGTGAGCTGACTTTGGAAAACCCGGTCATTCAACTGATCGGGCAGGCCGACGGTTCCTTCAACCTACCTAAGCCGGGAACGTCATCGAAGGCGACTTCGGCGAGATCGACGGATTTCAAGCCACTGGCTCTCAATATCCGCAACCTAACACTTCGGAACGGGACCTTGCGTGCTTCAACCCAATCTACCAACGGAACTCAGTCTATCGAAGTCACTGCTCTCTCCTTAGCCCTCGACAGGCTCGGTGGAAGTACCCTAGGTAAATTGAGTCTGTCCGCCGCTGTAACGACTCGCCTACCTGATCGATCTCAACTTACGGGTCGGATCGAAGGTGCCTACGAAATCAGTTTGAACGCCGCACTGAAGCCTGAACTTATCAAAGGCAAACTGACCACCCTCTTCACTTCGGCTTCGGGCGGTTTGAAGGAATTGTCCAGCTTGGGAGCAGTCCTTGACTTGGATGCAACAGGTTCTGATCTCCGACAATTAGGGCTTAATTTTTTACAAGACGGAAAATCATTCGCCTCCGTTCAACTTGCTGGTACCTATGACCTAACTAAAAAAGAGGCATCCATCTCCTATAAAATCAGTGATATCGACCGGCGGGTGATCCGGCTCGGAGCACCCACTCTTCCCTTCGATTTCGGAAAAACAGTTCTCTCCGCTCAAGGCCGAGTGAATCTCGTGCAACAGGGTGAACAGGTCTCTTCCCAAGGACGCATTCAAATTAACGACTTAACCCTGACCAGCAGCAATGGTGTCACTCCAGCACTGCAAATCAGCTTGGACTACAAAGGTGGAGTGAATCTGAAAGAAGGTTCGGCAACGGTTGAGAAAGTAGAACTTACTGGCATGCAAGCCGAGGCTACATTGATAGCCGGATCCTTGGATCGTCAGATGAACTTATCTTGGGGCTCGGCCAAGAAGGGATTCCGAGACTCAACATTTTCACTGAAACTTACCGCCCTCAATTCACGTGATTGGACCGCATTAACCGGACCCGGCCTTCCTTCGGGAACTCTAAGTTCCTCTCTCTCGCTTCGCGCTGACCGAGATGGGCGCGATCTAAAGGCGACACTCGATGCTGTCATTGAAGATATTGCCGCCGAAGTTTCTGGGAAGCCGATTAGAGGGCTCCGTTCCTCTATCAAACTGGACGCAGCGCTACTTGAATTTGACCAAATTGGAGTCAGCCAGTTCACCCTAAGTATCGGTCGCCAGCAACTTCAGTTAGCCGACCTGACCGGTGCGTTAAACTATAACCTGAGTAGCAAGGAATCTGGGGTTCAAATTTCCGGCGACCTTAATCTTCCTACCATTCTTGCGGAGGTACCTGTCGAGAGCCTTAATATCGCTTCCGGTGGGCTCCGCTTCTCCAGCTCTTTCCTCACCAAACCTGGCACAACAAATATTTCAATCGATCTGACCTTAATCGATTTTGCGGGAACAGTAGGGAAAAATATCTTTAAGGACTACAAGGCTGTGCTCGGTCTGAGTGCCGATATCTCAGGATCCACACTCTCTCTGCAGAGGCTCACCATCGCACCCGAGACGGGCTTTATTAGCGGCGGTTCACTCACTTTATCCGGCCAATACGATCTCGCTCGCGGCTATGGAAAAGTCTCCTACCAAGCGGTGAATCTGAATGAAAACGCTCTCGCACCGCTTGTGGGCGTCGCCTTCTTGCCTAACCGATTGACTTCTATTCGACTCGATTCAAGCGGCTCCGCAACCTTCTCTCAAAACCAAACAACAGCCGACTTCAATGCCGACCTCAAATCGGATCTACAGGTTTCGCGTCTTCTCGTTGAAGATCCTGCGGGGCGTCTGCCAAAAACGCCCTTGACCCTCGGGCTCACTCTTGATGCATCGAAGAAAAATTCCTCGATAGATCTACACAGGATTCTAATCGATTTAGGCAAAACCACCAACCTGCTCAACCAATTGATACTGGCTGGGCGAATCGATACTGCCAAAACTAATCCAAGTCCCAGCGCGATAAGTCTTAAGAGTGACGGACTTGATCTTACCTCTCTGTTCACTCTTTTTGGGGGAGGCGCGCCATCAACTAATAGCGTCACTAAATCAGCCACCCCAGCAACTAGGGTACCGACCTCTTCAGTTGCCGACGTAGAACCGGCTCCTATCGTTCTTCCCTTCCGTCAATTGACCGCTGATATCGACATTGCACGGATCCTTTTAAAGGAAATAAATGTCGCTGGTTTAAAGGGCCAAATAGCCCTGACAAACGGGTCGATTCATCTAAATCCCTTCCTCCTGAAACTGAATGATGCTCCGATTTCAGCCAAGGTCCTCGCCGACGTCAGTGTGCCCGGATACCGCTACGATGTGGATCTGAAGTCGGGTGCCATTCCATTGGAGCCTTTTGTTAACTCCTTTATGCCCGACCGACGTGGTCAAATCCACGGAACTGTCACCTTGAATACAGCCCTTAAAGGAACCGGTGTCACCGGGACTAACCTTGTCTCCCATTTAACTGGCGGCTTCGGATTTACCGCGACCAATCTCAATCTCAAACTAAGCGAGGCAACCAGTCCGCTGATGAAGACGATTATCGGAGTAGTGATCAATATTCCGCGGATGATCAAGGATCCGACCGCCGCTGTCAGTGGACTTCTCACCCGAGTCACCGGCGGGTCCTCCGTAGCGACTGAACCCTGGATCGAGCAACTCCAAGCTAAGCCTCTGGATGTCATCACGCTTTCGGGAGATGTCTCAGGCGGAACCTTCGCCATAAAAACGGCACGTATTCAGAGTGCCGCCTTTAAAGCTGAAGCCAGCGGGGGAATTAAAATTTTGCCAATTCTCACCAATTCCTCACTCCAAATTCCCGTGCTCATCGCCATTGAACGGTCACTGGCCGCTCAGGCATCGCTTTTAGATTCTGGGACCCCAACCAACGCGGTGTTCGCACCGTTCCCAGCATTCTTGACCATCAAAGGCACCGTGGGCACCCCTAAGGCAGACATTAATTACACAGCGCTTGCCGGATATGGACTTCGGGCAATGAACCGCGCCATGGGCGGGCTTGGCACCAATATTGGAAATAAGATCGCCGGCGCGGCTAATCTTTTGGGCAATCTTGCCGGCGGCACAAAGACCAATGCAACACCCCAAATCAAGACCGAGCCGAGTACCCTCCTCAATGGAGCCGTCAATACCTTTGGCTCGCTGCTCGGCGGAGGCCTTAAAGCCACTAACCGGCCGTCGGGTCCCTCAACAAACGCTCCAGCAAATCCAGTTGGTGACTTGCTGAAGGCCTTTGGACGTCCGAAAAATTGATCAGAAAACCACCCAAATCCCAAACGATTTCAAACCATGCGTGCCGTTTTAGACTACCTCGCTGCCAATGAAAAGCGTCACACCGCAGATCTCTGCACCTATCTGCGCTTTCCAAGCGTCAGTGCCCAAGAAAAGCACAAGCCAGACCTGCGAACTGCCGCCCATTGGATCGCCGATAGATGCCTCGAATTAGGGTTGGAAACGGTGACTCACGAAACTGCGGGACACCCCATCGTAGTGGCTAAAACTCAGCCTCATGACCCCAAAAAACCCACCTATCTAGTTTATGGACACTACGATGTGCAGCCACCTGAACCGTTTGATTTGTGGACGAGTCCCCCCTTTGAACCACGGATTGAGAACGGCAACATTTACGCCCGCGGTTCCTGTGATAACAAGGGCCAACATTTAGCCCACCTCAATGCAGTTGAAGCGTACATCCGCACCAGCACGCCCCTGCCCTGTAACCTTACCTTTCTGATTGAGGGTGAAGAAGAAATCGGATCCACCCACCTGTATGAGTTCCTCCCAATCCACCGTTCGCTGTTGGCTTGTGATGGAGTAGTGATTTCTGACAATGGTATTCCCTCTCTGAAACAACCCTCTCTCACCTACGCTCTTCGCGGGATTGTCGCACTGGAAGTTCGGATTGACGGGCCATCCAGAGATCTTCATTCCGGTATTTTCGGCGGCAGCTTAGAAAATCCCGCACTTGCTCTTTGCCAAATTCTTGCAGGTCTTCGTGATCGGAAGGGTCGGGTCGATGTTCCCGGATTCTACGATGATGTTGTTGCTCTCTCTAAATACGAGCGGGCTCAAATGGCGCAGATCCCCTTCAATGAAAAGCAATATGCCCGTTTTCTCGGAGTGCCGGAATTAAGCGGTGAAATCGGCTACACCGCCAACGAGCGCCGCACAGCGCGCCCCACTTTCGAAATTAACGGACTTACCAGCGGTTATCAGGGGCAAGGCAGCAAAACAATTGTTCCCGCTTGGGCCAGTGCCAAACTTACTTTTCGTTTGGTCCCTAACCAAAAACCAACTCGCATTCTCGCCGCCCTCAAACGCCAACTCAAAGCTCTCTGCCCACCGTCCGTCCGAATGAGTTTCTCGGACGGTCATGTCGGCGAACCCTATTTGGTTTCTCCAAAAGGCCCCGCCGCACAAGCTGCGGTCCGAGCCATCACCGCGGGCTTTGGCTGCGAAGCGCTCATCACACGCGAGGGCGGCAGCATCCCCATTGTCTCGGCATTCAAACGGCATCTCAAGGCAGAGACACTCTTGGTAGGTATGTCGTTACCGGACGATAATCCTCATTCACCCAATGAAAAATTTAGCCTAGAGGCCTATACCAAAGGAATGCGTATGGCCGCATACCTCTGGGCGGAACTAGCCACAATCAATCATTAGACCTCTTCTCAGTGTGGGCCAAATTTTAAAATCATGAGCATCGACACACCGACTCGGATCCCAGTCATCCTGCTGACTGGCTTCTTAGGTGCCGGCAAAACAACGCTACTGCTGAGATGGCTCCAAGAGTCTCCTGCAACTGGCTTACGCCTAGGTGTAGTAATGAATGAGTTTGGACAGGAAAGCGTAGATAGCCAAATCATCGACCGCCCAGAACTCCCAGTTCAACAGGTCAGCGGTGGGTGCGTTTGTTGCGCTCCCGATAATGAACTCGACCGAGCTATTCGCCAACTAGCCGCCTCTGGCGATTGCGACCATTTGGTTATCGAGACAAGCGGCTTGGCGGATCCCGACAGCGTCATTGATATCCTAACCGATGCGGACTTGCTGAAGATGAGCCGATTGCAAGCGGTTGTTACCGTAGTAGACGGCCCTTGGTATGCTGGAAAGAGTAACGGCGAAGTTGGAGATCGGGTGCTGGCTCGACGCCAAATTGAATTTGCCCAAGTCGTTTGCATCTCCAAATGCGACAGGATCGAACCCGACGAAATCGATAGAATTGAAACCGCAATTCAGCAGGTGAATCCCCGAGCTGAATGCGTCCGTTTACCCTTTGGCCTTCCAGAGATCGGCACTTTGTTGCGCCGCTTACGCCGTAACTCAAAAGGGGGTGTTACCCAAGACGAGGCCGGAAAATGCTCCGGTTGACTCAAAAGTGGTGTTACCCAAAGTCCCCTGAAATTTGGAAGCGAAGGAAGCCGGGGCCCGGTGGCAGTCCGGCCTCCCTCGTTCCCGTTT
>SIAZ01000035.1 GCA_009695405.1 Pedosphaera sp.
CTCCTCAATCCATCTCCGTAACCACTCCACTTCCTCAGATCCCATCCGTCGCCCTTGCAATACTAGTTCTTTAAGCACGCCCTGCTTTATGAGCTCTTTGCCACCGGTAGTCCAGCTCATTCACCGACAACTTGTGAATGCACCGCTTGGCAACCGGTCGATGAGGATCGATGTGGAATCCCCCGGCTTCACAATAAAGTCCGGCTTCAGTCCAAGAGAGCAGGGGATATTCCACGTGTGTGGGGCTGTATTAGAACAACAGTCAGAGGAGGCGGACGGTAAAAAGGCTTCCGCCGCCGGGATTAGATTCGAGAGCAACTGAGCCCCATGAGCTTCGACGATTGCTTTAACCACGCTGAGTCCGAGTCCTAGGCCGTGTTGCCCCCGACTTTGGTCACTTCGAAAAAGGCGAGTCCAGACCCGAGGCCGTTCTTCTTCGGGGATCCCAGGTCCCGTATCGCAAACGCGGATTATGGAATGGTCTTTTTCTTGCAAGACGGCGATGACGACACTGCCTCCTGACGGAGTGTATTTGATGGCGTTATCCAGAAGGTTGCCGATGACCTGTCGAAGGCGAACGGGATCGACATTAGCGGTGACTGGGAATGGAGCTTGGAGAGAGAGTTGTATCAATTTTTCTTCGGCAGTAAGGGAGTAAGCATCGACAAGTTCAGCGGCGAGACGAGCGAGATCAGCGGGTTTGCGATCGAGTTGCATCAGACCCGCCTCGGCGGCTGTGACATCGAGCAGAGCATTTAGTAAAGCAAGGACGTGATCGCTTTCTTCCACGCAATCAGCCAGAGCATTGCGAGCGTTGACGGGATTGGTCTCAAGTAGAGCGAGTTCGGCAGTGCCGCGGAGTCGGGTGAGAGGCGTCCTTAGGTCATGAGCGGCGTTGTCGAGAGATTCTCGCAAGGCGCGGATAAGTCCACCATTTCGTTGGAGAACTGAGTTAAAAAGGGCAGCAAGTTCGTCGAGATCGTCGTGGGGTTGGCGAACTGGCATTCGGGAGTCAAGATCGTCGGTGGCTAGAATACGACGAGCTGTATCGGTCATTTCGCGGACCGGACGCAGGGCTCGATTGGCAAGAAAAGCGCCTGCGACTAAGGAGATCACGGCCATTGCAACAGTGGCGGAAGTGATGCTCTTACGAAAGGGCCCAAGGACCATCTCGCGGTTGTTGGTAATCCGCCCAATTTGGAGGAGTGTGCCATCGGGTTGAAGAGCTGAACCGAGGGTCAACTCTTGTTCTGCACCGCTGGGAATCCGAACGACCTCGACGGGTCGTGCCACCCCCATCCAATCGCGTTCGTATCCGGCCAGTTGAATCCAGCCTTCGGGTACGGAGGCAAAGGTGACCACATTACCACGTCCTAATAAGCGAATGAGAAGAGGTGTCCCACCGACATTCCCTCGTTCGCGATCCACAGAGGCGCGAAGGACACCGAGACCACCCGCTTGATAAAGAGTCCCGTATTCTTTCAATTTGGACTCTAAAATTTCGGCATCCTTGGCAGCGAGCGCGCGTGCCATCAAGAGGTAGGCAACGGCAAAGAGAACAGCGACTGAACCGGTAAAAAGAGTCGCATACCAGAGGCTCAGACGTTGCCCCAAGCGCAGGGATGGAAGCCAAGAGCTCAAGGCGGGAAGGAGGCGCTTAAGCTGTGAATATTTTGCGGGCGTAGTCCAAGCTACGTCGGTGATTTTCGACAACATTCCGAGTCAGTTTTGTATCGCTTTCGAGAGCGAGTTCGACGGAAAATCGGCGCGGTAATTTTTGTTTATGAGCGAAGTCGGCAATGATTGAGTAGTTGATATCACCGGAGTCTAGATCTTCCCACCAGATGCCGTCTCGGCTTTGTCGAAGGTGCCAAGAGACAACTCGGTTACTATAGCGTTTAAGGGCATTCATGGGCAGCACACCGCCTCGGTATAACCAGTGGGTATCGATGTAGAAGTCGACGGTGCCCGCCTCTGTGAGAGCAAAGATTTGATGAAACTCGTGAGCCTTATTGCGAAGTTCGGGCGTGTGTTGATGCAACCCGAGTCGGATGCCTCTTTTTTTGAGTTCAGCACCTAGACGACTCAGTGCCCGTGCCTGAATGGCTAATTCTGGATCGGTCTTGTCGCGTCCAATCGGATCGGCATTGCAGACGATGACCGAAAACCCCGCTTTAGCACAAATCTCACCCGCCCGTACTAAGTTGTCGACGGTTCGGTTGGCAATGTCGGTGTGAAAGGTGCCGCCAGTATAAAGACTGATTGGGCGGAGTCCATGTCGGCGAAGGCGTTCGGCGAAGGCGGCGTTTTCTTCGGGATGAACGACATCAACACTCCCCTCAGCGTAGTGGTAGCCCGCATCGCGAAGCGCAGTGAAGACCGTATCTAAATGGTCTTCGAGGCGTTTACCGTCGCGTCCATAGTATTGGCCCCATCCATAAAGTTGACTGCCGAAGAGCGTTTCCGGTTCGGCCGCGACAATTGGCCCGTCGATCAATGATACGGCTACTGCGGTGGTGGCGGTGCCGATGAAGTTGCGACGAGAGAGACGGTTCATTTTTGGATTAAAACCTTCAATGCCGAAGATTCCATGCAAGGACTCCAAGTCCGAGCCGAGTATTAGAGTTTTAGCAAGGAGCTAACCTCCCACCGCCCCTTACTTTGTCGTAGCGACACAGTGCACGATCACTCGTCGCCGCTCGCCAACTTGGTCAAAACACTGAGGTCTTCAAGAGTGGAGGTATCACCCTTGATCTCGATGCCGCTGGCGATTTGCTTCAGAAGCCGCCTCATAATCTTGCCTGACCGAGTCTTGGGCAGTGAATCGGCAAAGCGAACCTCGTCTGGTTTTGCCACTGGGCCGATTTCTTTTCCGATGTGATTGCGCAATTTGTTCTTCAGTTCTGGCGTCGCTTTTTGCCCTGTTTTCAAGGTCACAAAGCAAACCAAAGCTTGCCCCTTTAAATCGTCTGGACGTCCTACCACTGCGGCTTCCGCCACGCTGGGGTGACTCACCATTGCGCTCTCCACTTCTGCCGTGCCAATTCGATGCCCAGCCACGTTCAAGACGTCATCAATCCGACCCACGATCCAGAAATAGCCGTCCTTGTCCTGGCGACATCCGTCTCCAGTAAAGTAACTTCCTTTTACCTCGTTCCAATAAGTGTCCTTGAAACGTTGGGGATCACCCCAGATGCCGCGTAGCATCGAGGGCCAAGGTTTGCGGATCACCAGTTTACCTCCCGAATTCTTGGGAACCGCTTTACCAAAGTCATCGACTACTTCTGGTAAAATCCCGAAAAATGGGAAGGTTGCCGTCCCTGGTTTGGTCGGCGTCGCACCGGGCAAGGGCGAAATGAGAATACTTCCAGTTTCCGTCTGCCACCAGGTGTCCACAATCGGACAACGGCCACCACCAATGACTCTATGGTACCACATCCACGCTTCAGGATTAATGGGCTCGCCAACACTTCCTAACAGTCGGAGCGAGGATAGATTATGTTTCTTTGGCCATTCATCGCCCCATTTCATAAAAGCCCGAATTGCGGTCGGTGCGGTGTAAAGAATGGTGACGCCATACTTCTGAATAATGCGCCAGAAGCGATCGGGTTCAGGCCAATTGGGAGCACCCTCATACATCAAGGCGGTCGCTCCGTTGGCCAAAGGTCCATAAACAATGTAACTGTGACCGGTCACCCACCCAACGTCTGCGGTGCACCAGTAAACATCTTCGTCGCGCAGATCGAAGACGTACTTGGAGGTCATCTTGGCTCCCAGCAGATACCCGGCAGTCGTATGCAGAATCCCTTTCGGCTTCCCAGTTGAGCCACTGGTATAAAGGATAAATAGCGGTGCCTCAGAGTCGAGTTTTGCTGCAGGGCAGTTGTCACTGATGGCTTCCACTTCACTGTGCCACCACAGGTCCCGCCCTTCGGTCATGGTGACCTCGTTTCCGCAGCGCCGAATCACGATAACTTTCTCGATCGAAGCCGCTAGAGGCTTACCGGTTGCGTCATTCAAATTGAATGCATCATCGACATTTTTCTTTAAAGGCACCACGGCGCCCCGTCGATAGCCACCATCCGAAGTAATCACCATTTTGGCACCACTATCTTGAATTCGATCTGCCACCGATTGGGCACTAAAACCGCCGAATACCACGCTATGAACGGCACCAATCCGGGCGCAGGCTAGCATTGCAATTGCTGCCTCAGGAATCATGGGAAGATAAAGGATTATCCGATCACCCCTGCGGATTCCGTTTCTTTTTAAGACGTTGGCAAACCGGCAGACTTCGCGATGCAACTGCTTGTAGGTGAGCACTCGTTCTTCACCCGGTTTACCGTCGGTGGCAGGTTCACCTTCCCAAATTAAAGCTGCCTTGTTGGCGTGTGCCGTCCCCAGCCAACGGTCGAGACAGTTTTCCGACACATTGAGTTTCCCACCCATAAACCATTTAGCGAACGGTTCCTTCCACTGAAGAACCTCGGTGAACGGCTTCTGCCAGACTAACTCGGCTTCCGCGTGCTTCTTCCAAAACGCCTCCGGATGGGTCACAGACTCTTTCCACAGCTTTTTGTACTGGGTCATCGACTTGATTCGTGCCGCAGCGGAAAACGCTTCGGACGGTTTAAAGACACGAGCTTCTTGGGAGAGAGAAGTAATGTTTGTAGAGGGCGCAGTACTCATTTGAGGTGCCGGCTATCTTGGAAAGGCAATCCCTCTGAGTCAACCTTGGCTCTTACGGGTTAAGTGGCACGTAGCGTTTAGTCTTGGAGGGTTTAATCAAGTTTTGAGGGGTTTCTAGTAACCAAAGTAAACGTATTGGAAAGGGTATCCTTCTCTAAAGTGGATGGAAAATCGGTATGCGAGCGATGCTGATATTGCTCCTGAAGGCTTCGCCAGTGCATGAATCGAACGATCGACCAGCGGAGTCTCATTCCTAAGCTAATTTGACTCTGTCTTGTTGATTCGTTGGATGAAAGGGCTTGCGCTCGGGGGAATCGGCGATTTTTATTACGGCGTCGGTTTGATCTTTCAAGTTTTTCCCTGCCCGGTGCGTGTATCGAGACAGTGCTCTTCGACCTTATTTCCAAATTCGGGAGCTTCAAAGCGGTTTAGCGCAACAAAGCCAGGCCTCCTTACAGGAAGGCCGCGAAGCGCCCGCTGCTCCCACCTGGTACCCTCGGTAGAAGGGGCCCGTCTTTAACGGCCATGGCGGGGATTTTTTATCGGCGCTCTGAGATTTCTTGGAGCGCCTTTTTTCTTCCTAGGCAAAAAGTGGATTTGCGAAGAGCCGTTAGAAGGGCACGCTTTCGCCGATGTCAGTTCGAGCCATTTCTGAAGCGCTCTTCGCCGAATCGCTGCGCCATATACCCGGTGGGGTGAATTCTCCTGTCCGCGCCTTTCGCGCCGTAGGAGGGACCCCTTTCTTTGCACACTCGGCGCAAGGGTGTCGCATCACCGATGTGGATGGAAATAGCTACATTGATTATGTCGGGACGTGGGGCCCAGCCATTCTAGGTCATGCGGCTCCGGCCATTATTGGAGCGATCCAAGAGGCGGCGACTCGAGGCACCAGCTTTGGTATTCCAAATCCTTTGGAGTTGGAAATGGCACTCGCCGTCAAGGCATCGGTGCCCTCAGTAGAAAAAGTGCGATTTTGTAATTCGGGTACTGAGGCGACCATGTCGGCCATTCGGTTGGCGCGGGGTTTCACTGGACGCGATGGCATTCTCAAATTCGACGGCTGTTATCATGGGCATTCGGATTCACTTTTAGTGAAAGCGGGATCAGGTGCTTTGACCTTGGGGCATCCAGATTCGGCGGGAGTTCCTGCGGACTTTGCTCGGCACACGGCAGTGCTTCCATTTAATGATTTGGAGGCTTTGCAAGGGTTATTTCAACAGCACGGATCGAAGTTGGCTGCGGTTATTTTAGAAGTAGTGCCGGCGAATGCAGGTCTCTATCTGCCCAAGCCAGGATTCCTTGAAACGCTGAGAGAGCTGACTACTGCGAGCGGGACTCTGTTGATTGCGGACGAGGTAATGACTGGCTTCCGATTGGGACCTTCAGGGGCTCAAGAGATTTATGGTTTGAAGCCTGATCTAAGCTGCTTTGGAAAAATTATTGGCGGAGGGCTTCCCGTGGGAGCGTTTGGTGGACGAGCCGATATTATGGATTATTTAGCTCCGCTAGGCCCCGTCTATCAAGCGGGGACACTGAGTGGTAATCCGTTGGCTATGGCTGCTGGATTGGCGGCGTTTAAGAGCCTGCAGAGCGGAGAGGCTTGGAAGCAGCTCGAAGCCTCGGGACGTCATTTAGAAGCGGGGATGGTTGAGGTTGCGAGAGCAGCGGGAGTCGAGGTCTGTTGGCAGCGGATTGGATCGATGTTCTGCGGTTATTTTTGTCGAGGCCCCGTCTGGAATCTTGAGGACGCCTTGCGCTCAGACCGTAGTCGGTTTGCTCGTTTTTTTCACGGAATGTTGGACCGTGGTGTCTATCTTGCTCCGTCGCAGTTTGAGGCCGGATTCATATCGACGGCTCATTCAGTGGAGGACATTGAACAGACAATTCGAGTTGCTCGCGAGGTTTTCAAACATCTTTAGAAAGAGCTTCCTCAGAAAGCGTCGTAGAGAGAGAGAAGAGAACCCCTGAGGACTCGCGGTTGGGTTAGGCTTTAATGGGGCGTTGTGACTGCCGTTGGAATCCAATAATATCGATTAAAGCACGTTGAAGCACCATTGCTTCGTCGAGATCTGAGCTGACCAAGTTGCGATTTGCATCCAGCAGCGTTGCCATCGCCTTCACTAATTCTTCGGACTTATAGTTGCTCGTTTGCCGCAAAGATTGGAAGAGGACAAAAGGATGATAAGCCAAGGGATTAAAACGTTTATCGTTTGGGAGTCCAGCCACAGGCACACGTTCGAGTTGAGATTTGAAACTGTTGTAATCCCTCACCAGTTTGATGTGGCCCAAGCGGATTAGTTCTTGCAGAAGAATCAGAGTGCGAACCTTGGTGATGAGCCCGTAGAGAAGACCGATTTCAGATTTTTTTTTGTCAACACCCGCTCGAATTTCCCAAAGTTCCTCGTCGAGAATCCGAAGCACTTTGGTGAGATCACGATCGCCGAGGGATTCAGCTAAGGCGAAAGCGCGCGCGTGTTTTTGTCGGGAAATAATTCGGGAGACATCATCAAGGGTGATCTCGGGTCGGCCGAGGGTGAAGAGGATTAGTTTTTCGGTTTCCGAAGCGAGTAATCGCAGGTTGGGACCAGTGCGATTAACCAGTTCAGAAAGGGCGTCGTCGCGGATCTTGCAGTTAGATTCTCGAAGGAACTTAAGAGCTTCAGCCTCTGCTTTTGCGGTCCAATCTTTATCATCTTGAGATAGAGCAGCGAAGGATTCGACCGCGCCTAATTTCTCGAAGTTTTTATAAAAAGCTCGGCGCTTATCAGGTTTGGAAGCCGAGACAATCAGACGGATACCTTCCCAACGGAATTTCTTTAGTATTTCGGCTAATTCACCAAGAGCTTCGACAACCGCCGCCGAACTCGCGGTGCGATCTTCACCTAGAAAGTTACAATTTTGAAACCAGACAACTTTAGCACCGCCGAAGAAGGGGAGTGTATTAAGGGCTTCCAGCAGTCGGTCTATTTTTTGAATGGCTTCGTTTGAATTTAGCGCTGAAGCATCGACGATTTCATGGTCCATCCCCCCGAGTTCAGCACACCACGATTCGTACAGACTCCGAGCACGCTGCTTGAGTGTGAAGTCGTCGTCTCCGCAGATGAGGATAATTGGAGCCGAAGCGGCAGGAGCAGGAGAGCGTGCCATCAAGCCTGTTCGTCTTCCTCGCTGGAGTCGTCTGTTTCGTCGTGAGTTGGTAAATGTTCGCTCATATCTTCGGACTCAAGGAACAGAGTACGAGCGACATAAATGGGTCGTTTGAGAGCCGCAGCGAGAGCCAAGCAATCACTGGGACGCGCATCAAGTTCAACCAATTTAGTGCCTAGTTCGTTTTCCTGACGCAGAATTAAGCGAGCAAAGTAGGTGGAGTTTTTGAGGCTGGTAATGATCACCCGTTCCAGTTCGATACCAAAGCCTTGAAAGAGATTAGCCATGAGGTCGTGGGTGAGGGGGCGATCTTTGGGAGCGCCGCGGAGAGCCATTCCGATGATAAGACCCATGCTTTGTTCGACTTGAATGACAAAGACCTTTTCGTCTGTGCCAATAAAGAGAGCGCATCCACTATTGGCAGGAAGGATGCCTCGGATTTTGACTGGTATGACTTCGTTGGCCATGGGGGAGGATAGAAATTGATGTGATAGGAAGGCAAGCAACCCCACAAAAATTCATCATTTGTTTCCTTAGAATCTTCACTAGCAGTTTGTTGTGGAGTGATCCATATTTTGAGCGAAGTTGGAGGAAATATATTTTCAGATTTCTCAATGCGTTTTTCGTTTCTTATCTTATCGGTGATTTTGGTAGGTTTCCTGCCGGTTACAGGTGCTGTTTCAACCTATCAACTTTTCCTATCGGAGGAGCCGATGGCCGAAGCGGCGGCGAAGCGATTCGTCGTCGCGGGGGCTACAGCGGCGGAGGGGAAAGCCCAACTGAGGGTGATTCGAACCCAGCAGACAGGGCTGAAAGGGCAATTAAAGGCGGCGGGCATTGAAGTCATTGGAGCAACAGCTGTTCTGCAAAACTCAGTGTTAGTTTTGGCCGAAGACGCCCAAGTGGCTTCTCTACGATCCATGACCGGGGTCATTGGGATTGAAAAGGTGACCCCTTTGGTGCGGCAAACGCGAACATCGGTTCCTTTCATTGGGGCGCCTCGGGTTTGGGAATCGGCGATACCGGGATTGACAGGGCGCGGGGTGAGGATCGGGATCATTGACTCCGGCATCGACTATACTCATGCGAGTTTTGGAGGATCTGGGAAGGTCAATGATTATCTTGCCAACTCGGGAACAGTCATCGAGTCTGGGACGTTTCCTACCGAGAAAGTGGCTGGAGGCACTGATTTTGCCGGTGACGGTTACGATGCCTCAGGCGAAGACGGTTCGCCGTCGCCTCTGCCAGATCAAGATCCACTGGATCCACAGATAAACGGACATGGCACCCATGTAGCGGCTATTGCTGCAGGCTACGGTGTCCTTGATTCGGAGGAGACTTTTGCGGGTCCCTATGGGGTGGATTCCTATCGGAATATCTTTCGGGTCGGACCGGGTGTTGCGCCGGAGGCGACACTTTATGCCTTTAAAGTTTTTGGGCGTTCGGGTTCGACGTCGTTGGTCGCTTTGGGATTGGATGCGGCAGCTGATCCGAATGGAGATGGCGATACAAGTGACCGGATGGATGTGGTTAATCTGTCGTTGGGAACTCACTTTGCGACCGAGGCAGAAAGCGGTCAGTATGGTGGCATCAATCGGTTAGTAGCCTTGGGGTGTGTCGTGGTGGTGTCTGCCGGTAATGCGGGCAACACGAGCTACATTCTAGGTGCCCCTGGATCGTTGCCTAAAACGGTCACCGTTGCCAATACCTACGATGACGGGGCGATCTCATCAACACTCTCGATTACGGCACCGGCACGGATTGCTGGGGACTATGCTATGGTGGAGAGTGTTTTTACCCGCCCAATTGCGCAAGTGGGAACTCTATCCGCTCAATTGGTCCAAGCCTTGCCGTACAGCGGGTGTCAGGATGGAAACACCGGTTTGATCACCAACCGAATGGCGTTGGAGGGTAAAATCGCTTTGATGAATCGAGGCATCTGTTTTTTTGTGCGGAAGGTTCGAGAGGCTCAAGCAGCGGGAGCTGTCGCGGTGATGATCGTTAATAACGTCGATGGATTTCCCATTCCGATGGCTGGCATCGGCGATACCTCGGATATTAAGATCCCTGGGGTAATGATTTCCAAAGCCGACGGGAATATCATCGTTAAGCATTTAGCGGCGGGCGTGATTGTCCGGTTAGAACCGAAGGAGGTATCGGTAAGGCCCGAATTGGCGGATCAACTAGCCAACTCTAGTTCCCGTGGGCCCGTGGCCTTTAGTAGCCGCCTTAAACCCGATATTGCAGCACCTGGGAGTGCAATACCGTCTGCCCGCGCTGGATTTGGAACGGAGTCTGTGCGCTACACCGGCACGTCGATGTCAGCACCCCATGTGAGTGGAGCGGTTGCTCTCCTACGACAGAGTCATCCTGATTGGTCTGCTCAAGAGATAAAAGCTGTGTTAATGAATACAGCTGCACGGACTGCTAATGCCGATGGAATCGTTTATCCGGAATCGCGCACTGGATCGGGGCGGCTCTCGGTGGCAGATGCCGCCGGGGCCACATTTCTGGCCTTTAACGACGACGCACCCGACGAGGTCTCGCTTTCGTTGGGTTTCTTAGAAATTAGCCAACCGTTCACAGTAGAGAAGCGGATTCGAGTGGTGAATAAGGGTCTCCAATCCATTCAACTGAGTATTGCAGTCAGCAACACCTTTGGAGCACGCACAGCGACTCTTATTCCGCAGATGACCGAGTTAACCGTCGCCGCTGGGCAATCGCGAAGTGTTCCGTTTACTTTCCGAGCGAATCCCATCTGGGTCGAAGATGATCCGACCACTCCAGATGTTCAGGGAGAGCGGTTGCGCCCGAAAATACCGGAGGTCAGTGGGCAGATTTGGTTTCGGACATCGCATCAAGCGATTCACGTACCTTGGTATTCACTTATACGACCGATCTCTTTAACTCGAACCGGAGTGACTAACATTGGATTGCCCAACGTGGCGACGTCGAGTCTGGTGGTCCCAGTATCGCGGCCGTCCCTTGAGTCGGCGGGCTTGGTGGGTGTTTTTCAGCTCGGCCGACTGAGTGCCGACCGCGGAATGGGATTTCCGGCTGGGGCGTCGGACGTTTTGGCCTTTGGAGCGGCGACAGATCACAAGACTGATGGAGACATCCTTAATGCGCGGGTCTTTTTTGGGTTAGCCACAGCGGCGCGGTGGGTGACACCTCAGCCCGTCTTTCATTCATTGGGGTTTGAGATCGATTCCAATTTGGACGGTGCGGTCGATTATCGCGTGTTAAATAGTACCGGAGGTAATTTTAACGCCAAATCCCTCGATGATTCGCGCTTTGCTACGGATTTTCTCTTATCGGTTGTCCAGCCGGTAAGTGGTGGAGCGTTGGTGGAAGGGGACGTCTTGAATGTCTTGGATCCGAAGGTCTATGCGACATCCGTTTTCCACAATGGAGTCCTTGTTCATTCTGTCCCTGCTTCGGCTCTTGGTGTTCGCTCTTGGAATTCTCGGATCCGCTATCGAGCGGTGGTGAGTGGTTCTGATATCTCAGAAACAACACCTTGGGTCGATTTTGATGTCGCTGCTCCGACGGTGGATGGGACCGCTTCAGGGATTGAAAGAACGCCTTGGCAGTTGGGGCAACGGGATATTCGAATGCAAGTGGTTCGGAACGGGACGGTGGTGTCGGCCTTACTGTTGCATTTGAACAATCCCATAGGCAAACAAGTGGATGTCGTTCGGTTTGATCCTTCGACACCGGATATTGATCGCAATCGATTAGTTGATGTCGAGGAGTTGATCTATTTTCCTAAGTTAGGAAACGCGTCAGAGGGAGATCCAGATGGCGATGGATTAACCACGGCATTTGAATTGGGACACGGTTCGAACCCTCTGGACCGACTTTCCGGTTTTCGATTAGGCCCCATTTCTGCGCTAGTCGGTGAAGGAGGCACTCGGGCAATTAGTTGGCCGACTGTGCCGGGACGAACCTATGGGGTGCAGAGAGCTTTACTTGGAGGCGGTTTGTTTGAGAGCTTGGTCTCAGGGCTTGTGGCAGAGACGCGCACTCAAGTTTTTACTGATCCGCACCCACCTTCAGAAGGGGCACTTTATCGAGTCGTCGCAGAGTGACTTGCCTGTAATTAAATGCATCGCTCGTAAATAGTGCGATTAGTGCGTGACTGAAGTATCAAAATTTGTGTACCCATCCTCGCTTCCGTTCCGGTCGATCTTATTCGATGCGGATTTGCCTCATGAAACACTTGTTGAGCCTAGAGAGTTTGTCGGCGGACGCATTACGTTCGATCTTGGATCGAGTGACTGTATTTAAGCGGGACAGGCGTACTCACGCTCGTCCTCTAACAGGTCAGACGTGGGCACTAATTTTCAGCAAGAGCTCCACACGAACGCGGGTTAGTTTCGAAGTGGGATTAAGAGAAATGGGGGCTGATGTTTTGTTTCTTAATGCGAGCGATATTCAGTTAGGTCGAGGTGAACCGATTCGAGACACGGCTCGTGTTTTGGGACGGATGCTACACGGGGCGGTGATCCGCACCTATGCTCAAGAGGATGTTGAGCAGTTCGCGGCGTATTCCGGAATTCCCACAGTCAATGCCCTGACGGATGAGGAACATCCCTGCCAGATATTGACGGATATTTTTACTTTTGAAGAAGCCCGTGGAGAATCCATTGCGGGTAAAGTGGTCACCTTTGTGGGCGATGGAGCCTGCAATGTGCCGACGAGTTGGATTTGGGCCGCGGCGCGACTTGATTTTGAATTGAGGATTGCCGCACCAAAGACCTATCAACCTTCCACTGAGCTTTTGCGTCGGGCGGGCGGGCGGGTTTTTTGCACGGAAGATATTCAATCGGCAGCGAGCGGCGCCGACTTATTATACACCGATGTGTGGGTTTCTATGGGGAAGGAAGCGGAAGGTGCAGCACGATTAAAGGATTTAGACGGCTACCAAATCAACGACAGTCTGATTGCTCTAGCTGCGCCGAATGCCTTGGTGATGCACTGCTTGCCCGCGTATCGAGGCAAGGAGATTACTGAAGCCGTCTTGGAGCGGCATGCGGCGACCATTTTCACCGAGGCGGAAAACCGGTTGCACACTCAGAAAGCTGTGGTGGACTGGATGGTCGAATGATTCGTGAAACTGCTTGTTATTAGTGACCTTCATTGGGCTGGGCCGGGTGAGCAGCAACGGCGAGGAATCCCATCGGAGCCACCCATTCATCCGATCCTGCGGACTGCGGAACGAGTATGGAGGGAAAGCATTTGGTTGAGGGACCCCTTTGCTCATAATGACAAACTCAATCAAATCATTGCACTGAATCCCTCTGTCGATTGGGTGATTGCGAGCGGCGACTATACAATCGATTCCGCCTTTGTGGGCCTTTTGGATGAAGCCGCCTGTGAGAGTGCCGAACTGTGTTTGAAAACCCTACGGACGGCCTATGGGGAACGCGTCCTCGCTGTGGCGGGCGATCATGAGATAGGTAAGCATAGTCTGTTTGGCGGGCGTGGAGGCCCTAGGTTAGAGAGTTGGAAGCGGATTGCTTTTCGGTTGCAGTTAGAAGGGGTGTGGCGAAAGGATTTTGGGCGGTATGCTGTTATTGGAGTTCCCTCCAGTTTGGTGTCATTACCAGTGTTTGAATCCGAACTCATTCCCGCAGAACGTCCCCTGTGGGAGGCTGAGCGCCGGCAAGTTCTAGAACAGATTACTCGACACTTTGCCTCGGTGGAATCGGGGCAGCGTCTTCTTTTGCTCTGCCATGATCCAACTGCTTTGCCTTTTCTTTATGAACTTCCAGAGGTGGCGCGTGCGGTGGATCGTGGAGGGTTGGAAGCCACAGTAATTGGGCATTTGCATTCGCCCTTTATTTTTGGATTAGCAAGGCTCTTGGCGGGTGTTCCGCGGATTAGTTGGGCTGGTTCTACAATTCGGCGACACACCGCAGCCTTAAATCAGGCGCGGCTGTGGCAGCGGTTTGGTCTCGTCTTTTGTCCAGCCCCCACTGGCATTGAGCTTTTCAAAGATGGCGGTTGGTTGACTGCAGATTTGGATACTGAGGGTAAGGAGCCCATCCGCTGGACGCGTCATCGATTAGACTGGTGATGACTGACTTACGAAGGCGATTGACCAGAACAGATCGATTGGGCGGTGACGACTGTGAAGTCCGAGTGGCCTAGAACGAAAGAAAGGGAGCGCATTCGGTCTTGAGTTGGCCGCTCGGTTCGACTTTGTCATCCTTCTGTCGATGCGGAGAGGAATCATCAAGTGCTTGATTCGATGGGGGATAGCACTCGCCCTGTTGCCACTGAACCTTGGATTGACCTGGGCTGTCTCAGAACTCATTCGGGATTCGGTGGGAGCCGCTCGATTTTGGGTGCCCTTATCGATCGGTGTCGCGGTGTGGTTTTTTCTCTACAACACCTGTCCCCGCCCGATGTGGTTGTATGTCTTTGGGCACGAACTCACTCACACCCTTTGCGCCCTTTGTTGTGGGGCCAAGATTCAAAGTTTCAAAGTGGGTCGAGGAGGTGGCGAAGTTCGGTTAAGTAAATCCAATACATTTATCGCTCTCGCACCCTACTTTCTGCCGCTTTACGCCCTGCTTTGGTCTTTTTTCCTGATTTTAATTCGGTGGTGGTTTGGAGCTTCCGATTGGTTTGGACCTCTTCTTTATGCAGGACTTGGGGTTGCCTACAGCTTTCATGTGACCCTCACCGTGGTCATTTTACGGATACGTCAACCGGATTTGGTCGGTGAAGGCTTCTTTTTCTCGGGGACGTTGATTTGGTTTGGAAACGCGATTGTCTTGCTGGTAGCACTTCCTTTGTTGACCGGGTCCAGTGGGGTTGCGGAAGCTATCCGCTTGGCGGCGTGGCGTAGTTTAGACGTAGTCCGACTTTTTTGTCGGTGGATTCAATGAATCTGCCTATGGACCTGACGACTAATTAACGATTAAATAGCGCTCAGCGAAGGTGGACAAACTACTGCTCAACTCCGAATTCATGAATCTTGGTGATATCCTCTCGGATCGGCAAATCGTTCCTGAACTTCGGGCGGCCAATCGTTGGTCGGCTATTGATGAATTAATTACCTGTTTAGTGGAATCAGGTAAGATCTCGCCTGAACACCGTGAAGCGATTACCGCAGTGGTCAAAAAACGAGAAACCTCGATGAGCACAGGGATCGGCTTTGGTATTGGAATTCCTCATGCCTCGACCGATCTCATCAGTGAGGTGGTCGCTGCTTTCGGTCGATCCCGCGCTGGCGTTAACTTTGATTCACTCGATAATCAGCCCGTCCATTTGGTCACCCTGTTTCTTGTTCCAACCGGACAGTTTCAGAAGCATCTGCATACACTGGCTGGTATTGCTAAAGTATTGCGACGCGACGATTTTCTAAAATCGATGGAGGCCTCGGCCGATGCGGTGTCTATGATGCAAATCATCCGCGAATATTCTGCTACACTTCGTTGATCTCCTTTTCGGGTCGGTCCGCTGGCTAACCCAATCCAATCTCATGTTTCATTCGGTTATTGAAGCCCGGTTACGCCTCGCCGTTGCCGCCGTGGTTCCCACTGCTAATCTCACCGTTGTTCAGGTCCGCCCTGCAACAGAATCTCGCTTTGGCGAATTTCAGAGTAATTCCCTGATGTCGATTGCTAGGTCGCTCGGGATAAATCCAAGGCAACTCGCGGCCGATATTGTTGCTCGATTGGAGTTGGGAGATATCTGTGCACCCGTGGAAATTGCAGGGCCTGGCTTCCTGAACTTTCGGCTCTTGCCCGCCGCCTTGGTGGGATTGGTCACCGATGCTCTCGCAGGTCAGCATCTTTTCTTCGAACCAACCGCCCGTTCAAAATCAATCGTCATCGATTTTTCCTCACCCAATGTCGCTAAACCGATGCATGTTGGCCATATCCGGTCGACTGGAATTGGCGATGCTTTGCAGCGCCTCTGGCGGTTACTGGGTCACCGTGTGGTTACTGATAATCACATTGGCGATTGGGGAACTCAGTTTGGAAAGCTCTTGGTCGGTTGGAAGACTTTGCTGGATCGGGTTGCTTTGGAAGCCGATCCAATTGCGGAGATGGAGCGCCTTTATAGGGAGGTCAATACTCGTTGCGATGCCGATCCACTGTGCCTCGATGTGGCCCGCCGTGAACTCGTTCTTTTGCAAGCGGGCGACCCTGAGAATTTATCGATTTGGCAGGAGATGATTCGATTATCTCAGGTGCAGTTTGATACGATATACGGTCGCTTAGGGGTGCGATTTGATGTTGTTCTTGGCGAGAGCTTTTATAATTCAGAACTGGCGGGCGTAGTGGGTTCATTATTGAGTGCAGGGGTGGCTCGTGAGAGTGAAGGGGCGGTGGCAGTTTTCAGTGACGGCAAGTTGGCTCCTAAAGAGGATCCTTTCCTGATTCATAAGGAGGGTGAGTGGGTGGATATTCCCGCTTTGATTCGTAAGAGTGACGGGGGATTTAACTATATGACCACCGATTTAGCCACGCTGGTGCATCGGTTGAAAACTTGGAACCCTGATGAAATTATCTACGTTGTCGATGATCGACAGTCAGCACATTTCAAATCCTTATTTTTGGTTTTTGAACGATGGCAACCTGAGGCCGCCAATGGGGTAATATTGCGGCACATCGGATTTGGAAAAATCCTCGGTGACGATGGAAAACCTTTTAAAACCCGCTCCGGTGATACCGTAAAATTGGGAGATCTTTTGAATGAAGCCGAGGAAAGAACCTTAAAAGTAGTGGCTGAAAAACGTCCGGATTTAAGTCTCTCGGAGCAAAAAGAGATTGCACGCGTGGTGGGGATTGGAGCGGTTAAGTGGCAAGATTTACTACCCAATCGTCAGAGTGATTATGTGTTTTCTTGGGACAAGATGCTTGCCTTGCAAGGGAACACCGCGCCGTATCTTCAGTATCAATATACTCGGGCCTCGAAAGTAGTACGTGACGCAGGCGACCGTGATGCGGATCAAGGCGTGGTTTTGACTGAAGCTGCCGAACTCGCATTGGTTCGGCATTTGATGAATTTTGGATTTACTCTCCAAGCGGCTGCTGAGGAGTGTCGTCCGAATTATCTCTGCAACTATTTGTATGAACTCGCCAGCCACTTCAGCCGTTTTTACGAGGCTTGCCCGGTGCTCAAGGTGGAGGAACCGGCACGATCAAGTCGGATTGGTCTCTGCGAACTAGCTGCTCGCGTCCTAAAGCTTGGATTGAACACTCTAGGTATTGAAGTCACTGACCGGATGTAGACAGAAACTTCAATCAGGTGAGTTTTCGTCGGTACTACTTATTAGAATTTATCGAGGTTGAATGGATCCCATTCCACCATCGATGCCAATCACTTGTCCGGTCACCCATGATTGTTCCGGAGAAAGAAGCCAAGCGAGAGCGGAGGCGACATCGTCGGGTTGTCCGATACGACCGAGTGGATGAAGCGCAGTCGAGTATTTGAGAGCGGCCTCGTTGCCGGTAATGGCAGAAGCAAGGTCTGTCTGAACGAGGCCTGGTGCCACACAATTGACCCGAATACGTTGCCGCGCGTAGGACGCTGCAGCGGATTGGGCAAGGCCAATGAGACCCGCCTTAGCGGCAGAAATCGCTTCGTGATTGGCCAGACCGCGGCGGGCAGCAACCGAAGAAACAAGAGCGATCGAACCTCCATTTTTCATCACACGAACCGAAGCGCGTAAGACATAAAAAGCACTGGTCAGATTGAGAGCCAAGGTTTGCGCCCACTCGGCATCGCTCGTGAGATGTGCTGGTTTGAGAAGAATAGAGCCAACACAGTGGGCAACGGCGTCGAGTTTGCCATGACGTGTAATGCAGTCGGCAACAAGTGCATCGACGGCAGCGGGTTCGGTCACATCACAGACCGCTTGTTCGGCTCCAAGGGGCCCGGCAACTTCAGTGAGTCGCGCAGCAGAGCGCCCAGCCAGAAGGACAGTTTCTCCGCGTTGAATCAATTTGCGTGCTAGAGCGGAACCGATGCCACCGGCACCACCAAAAATAAGAGTCACTTGAGACACCGTTGAAAAGTATCATCGAATGAAGTTTAGACAACTGCGGGAGCACCGAATTTTGAAGCAATCTCAAGCGCGTTCATAGACTGAAGCTGTAATTCATTTAACCCACAGGCAAATTTAGCTGGGATCATCCTGAGTCGTTAACTTGTTTTTAACCTTCCTTTGATTTGTAGCCTTGAAACGTGGCATCTTTCAAAAATGATTCGTTGGACCTGTCTAATTTTCCTTTTGGCAGTCTTTCTTTAATGGGTAAAATGGGTCCCGCACCAAATCTTCCCGGTGCGAAATTAGATGGTTCAATTTTATTACCCAACCAGTGGTCACTTCGACCTGTCGGCAAGCAGGTTGTACTCGGTGATTTTCCAGTGAATATGGCGGTGCATCCTTCAGGAAAGTTCGTGGTGATTCTGCACTCAGGCTATGGCCAGCATGAACTGATATCAGTCTCATTACCCGACGGGCGTGTCACCGCGCGTGTGGCATTAAACGAATCCTTTTATGGATTGGCATTCGCAACCGATGCCGAGCGCCTCTATTGCAGCGGTGCATTCACAAGTTGTCGGTGAATGAGCTGGACTACCGATGGCAAAGAGCTCATAAAGCAGGGCGTGCTTAAAGAACTAGTATTGCAAGGGCGACGGATGGGATCTGAGGAAGTGGAGTGGTTACGGAGATGGATTGAGGAGCA
>SIAZ01000036.1 GCA_009695405.1 Pedosphaera sp.
ACTTACCGCTCGATAACCAGTTGCGAACGACCTCGCATTTGAACGATTTATCGAACTTCCGGCGCGTTTTTGTAGGGGAGTCTTTGATGATGGATTCCATGGTACAGGATTCCTCTTACTCTCCGTCCGAGAAATCGAAGCAACATCAGGTTATCCTTCTTTCATTCTCGCCTACTGTTTTCTAACGTCTGAAATTTCAAAAGAGTCATGCCCAGCGTTTTCATCAAAACTTACGGATGCCAGATGAACGAGCGCGACAGCGAGGCTGTGGCTGCCCAGTTAGTCGAGCGCGGTTATTCCCTAGCGCCCCTCGAGAGTGGGGCCGATATTGTTCTACTGAACACCTGCAGCGTCCGTGATCTGGCCGAACAAAAGGCCATCGGTAAGATGACCACTCTTGCGGGGGTGAATCGTAAGAAGGGCCGTCACCAAGTTCTCGGTTATCTTGGCTGTATGGCCCAGAGTCGTGGTGAAGAGTTACTTAAACAAAATCCAGCGGTTGATCTCGTGGTTGGAACTCAGAAGTTTCATCGGGCTGGAGAGTATCTCGATGATATTCTTTCGGGGCGTCGCGCGAAAGTGGTCGAAATCGATGAAGAACCCGATAGCCAGTCCGCGATCCGCGAGCATTTGCCGCAGACCGGCAAAGGTGGCGTCGGGGCGGTCACTGCCTTTGTTAGCATTATGCAGGGCTGCAATCAGCATTGCACTTTCTGCATTGTTCCAGCCACCCGCGGTTCCGAACGGAGTCGTACGATTGAGGATATTGTGGGCGAGTGCCGAACCTTGGCTGAACGCGGGATTCGGGAAGTCACCCTGTTGGGTCAGATTGTTACCAGTTACGGCAAACGTGTCTTTCCAATCCGAGAAGGTCGTAGTCCTTTTGTCCAGTTGATCGAAGCCGTTCAACAGGTAGACGGCCTTGATCGCATTCGCTTTACTTCACCCCACCCCAAAGGATACGGAGATGACCTCGTCGAAGCTTACGGGCGTCTTCCTAAACTTGTAGAAAGTGCGCATCTGCCGCTTCAAAGTGGTTCCGACCGATTGCTTCGATTGATGCATCGCGGATATACTCGAGTGCGATACCTTGAGATTATTTCTAAGTTACGCGCGGTACAACCTGAGATGGGAATTAGTACGGATATTATAGTTGGGTTCCCAGGCGAGACGGAGGCGGACTTTGAGTCGACCTTATCTCTGTGTCAGGAGGTGGGCTTTGATCAGGCCTATGTTTACAAGTACAGTCGTCGTCGAGACACTCCTGCAGCAGAGATGCCCGATCAAATTCCTGAAGAGGTGATTGAGGAACGCCACAGGCGGTTGCTAGGGGCAATTGATGAGTTAGCTATGCTTAAATATGATGCATTGGTCGGGCAGAGGGTCGAGATTTTGGTAGAAGGCCCAAGCCATCGAAATCGCGCGCGCTATGAAGGCCGGACGCGATCCAACAAGATCGTGGTCTTTGAAGGGACAGAGCGACACCGCGGTCAGTTAATGCAATTACGGATTGAGCGCGCTCGGAATTTTACCCTCTACGGAGATCCAGCCATCGTGGGATTTGAGTCTGAACTCGTCACCGAACCGACTCCAGCCTGAGAGGTCGGGACTTATCGAGAGAGCAGCAAGAGATAGTGCTGCAAACGGGTGGACTCTGCGATATTTCCATGCTTTTTGTAAAGAAGATGAAGATTGGCGATCAGTCGTTGGAGACAGCGCTTTGGGGTAATCGGTTGCAGGTGAACATCCAGATCGTTTAAAGAAAATTGAATGAGCCGGAGTAAAGCTTCGCCTCTTGAAACTATTCGACCTCCATGGAATGGATCGATCAAGAGTTCTTCTTGTGCGGTTTGGTAACGACAAAGAAAATGACCGGGCATACCAATTCCGACCAATGGCAAACCCAATCGGCGCCCCACAAACAAGTAGACACATGACAGCGAGATGGGGAGTCCTCGGCGGAGATCGATCACCGAATCAAGATAGCTATTGAGTTCATTGTAATAGTCTTCGCCGTTACCTCGGAAGCCTTGATTGACAAAAAGCACTTGGTTTATGGCGGCAACCACCCCGGATCCTGAGGTGGATTCCTCAACCCCGCGACGCGCCTCCTCCGCCCAATCATCGAGTTGTGCTTGGTAGGCTGCGATACAGGCTTCGGGATTGTGGGTCAGCACAAATAGCCAGACCGCTTCTTCGAGATCAAAGTATTCGGCGTGACTCTTACAAAAGTTCAGGAAAGTGAGATCTGCCTTCACACGGGACTGTTTGAGGAGAAAGGCTCGAACCGCTTTACGGAGAGTTGGGTCGGCATCAAGACGATATTCCCTGAGCCAACTGAGGGTCGCTTCACCGCTGAGAATCAGTTGGGCTTCAATGGCGTTGGAAATCGCTGGGTCATCATCGGCTAGCAAGGTCAGGAATGCGCGTTGCCGTGCCGCCGACGGAGTCGTGGCGAGGAGGGATGAACCGGTGAGCGGATTCATATTAGTCGAACATTTTTCCCGGATTCAGGATGCCGGCAGGGTCTAGTTCGCGACGAAGTGCTCGCATTACCCGCATTTGGGCGGGTCCAAGAAACGAGGGTAAGAATTCCTTCTTAGCCAACCCCACTCCGTGTTCTCCGGTAATGGTGCCACCGAGGCGAATGGCTTCGTTGAAAATATCCCGAAATGCCTCATGGACCCGCTCCATTTCAGAGTGGTTTCGTTCATCAGTCAAAAAAGTCGGGTGTAAATTTCCGTCGCCCATATGGCCAAAAGTGCCAATGCGTAATTGATATTTACGGGCGATATCATCGACGAAACGAATCATTTTGGCCAATTCACTTCGGGGCACGGTAGCGTCTTCGAGAATGGTAGTGGGAGCCAGTCGTGCCAGAGCACTAAAGGCGGAACGTCGTGCAGTAGCCAAAGCTGTGGCCTCAGCTTCATTAGCGGCGACCCTGAGTGAACGGCATCCATTCCGGTGAGCGATGGAAGCCATTTGGTCAGCTTCATCAGCGACTTGGGCTGGGTGTCCATCCGTTTCCATTAACAACAAAGCTTCACAGTCAGGGAGTCCTACTTTTGTAAAATCTTCGACACAGCGAAGGGTTGTGCGATCGAGAAACTCAAGTGTGCAGGGAATGATTTTTGCAGCGATAATATCGGATACCGTTTGCGCAGCGGTATCCATGGCGTCAAAGGTGGCGATCATGGTTCGCTTAGCTTCCGGTTTAGGGATGAGCCTCAGCAGAATACGAGTGAGGACCCCAAGAGTCCCTTCGCTGCCGACGAAGAGATCCTTCAGAGAGTAGCCAGCGACATCTTTTACACATTTATTTCCCGTTTTGAGTAACTCGCCGTTGGGTAGAACGATTTCAAGCCCCATCACATAATTGCGGGTGATACCGTATTTCAATCCGCGCAACCCTCCGGAGTTCTCAGCGACATTACCGCCGATGGTACTGATTTTCATCGAACCAGGATCGGGCGGATAGAACAGACCCGCTGCCGCTGCGGCTTCAGCCACTTCAAGAGTGGTCACCCCGGGTTCGACCTCCATGACCAGATTCGATTGATCAACTTCGATGATTCGATTGAGTCGAACTGTGCACAAAACAATGCATCCGGGCACGGGTAGGGATCCACCGCTAAGACCTGTGCCCGAGCCTCGAGTGACCACTGGAGTCCGAGTGCGTGTGGCTAAGGTGAGGACAAAGACGACATCGTCAGTAGAACCCGCGAAAACGACGCAAGCGGGCATTTGGCTCAGAGCCGCTGTACCATCAAACGAATAGGGAATGAGATCCTCTGGAGCGATAAGGACACCGCTGACTCCGAACCGACCTTGAAGCTCGTGCAGAACATGGGGCGCTAAGGACATTTCTGCTCGAAGGGTGATCTGTGCGCGCTGAGTTTCAAGAAGACACCTTCAAGCTATTAAAATCTCCAATCCTTTATTCTTCGAATAATTGGGCATTTTGCTTTCCCTGTTGTCGTCCTTCGGGCGTTCTAAGGGGCAATGTGCGGTCGGTATAGTTTAAGAAGTGAGGTGGTTCCAGTACGATTCCCGGAGGTGGGAATTGATTGGACGGGTGCGCCGCGATTCAATGTTGCGCCGGGCCAACGAGCACCGGTTATTCGCAATCTGGGTAACCAAATTAAATGGACCGAGATGCGTTGGGGTTGGTTGCCGCGCTCGACCGAAAAAGTCGGCGTGACTGTCCGGATTATCAATGCACGCTCGGAGACCGTTTCCTCCAAACCTCTCTTTTTTTCTGCCTTCAGACACCGGCGTTGCCTCATACCTGCCGACGGCTTTTACGAGTGGAAAGCGGAAGGCCAAGCCCGTTTACCTTGGCGCTTTGTCCGTCGCGATGGACGCCCTTTGTTGTTTGCTGGGCTTTGGGAGCTAAGTCGGTCTTCTTCTACTCCCGAAGGTTATGAGGAAACATTTGTAATTTTGACCACACGCCCAAACGCGATCACCTCGGATATCCATGATCGAATGCCAGTAGTGCTTAGTGGAGAGAGTGTGGATCAGTGGTTAGATCCCTACAGCGGAGCTTTAGGATTAGAGTGGTTATGCCTGCCGATGCCCGACGAGGCACTGCTTCGGTACAGGGTGGGACTCGACGTTAATTCGGTCCATTCGGATTCTGAGGCGTGTATTAGACCCGCTCCCGAGCAGACAGAATGGGAATTTTGAAAGATGACCTACCGCTTGGATGCTAATAAAGCGGCTAATTAGTGACGAGCACCTTCACGGGCTTGGGCAATGGCGAACTCCACCAGAGGGAGAGATTGAAAGAAGCCATTGAACATGTTGTGTCCTTGACCGGGTAAGATTTCCAGTTGGACCAGGGCACTGGCATTGCTCTTTTTATAGGCTTCGAGGAAGGCAAGTGAATTGGGTCCGATAGGCACGACTGTATCGCTATCGCCGTGAATCAAAAACGAAGGAATCCCAGCGGTAACCAGCGCTTGAATTCGAGCAATAGGATTTAGTGTATCGAGCCTTGTTTCGAGTGCCTCCGAACTCAGTTGATAAGCACCGGCGGCGCTAGCTAATCCTGGATAACTGCGGAGATCGAAGACAGGATAAATGCCCGCGAGCCCGGACACACGTTCGGGATGTGCCGCGGCCCAACTGGCCACCGCAAGCCCACCTCGACTGCGTCCTAGGAGGCAACTTTTATTTGCCAACCCTCGCTCTCGACGTAACCAATCGTGCAAAGCAAGAAAAGCGGGGTGACTCGATGAACTACCGTAAGCTTCACCTACATCGATTCCAGCGACAGCGACCCCTGCGGCAAGGAAACGTTCATGCATCCATCGTTCCGCAGCGTCGGGAAGACCGAGAAGTGTAGGGGCGTAAAAAATCCAAGGCTGCGGGCCAGTCTTCGCTTGTAGACTTGTTCGAGGCAGATAAAGGAAAGCCGGACGTCCAAGGATTTTGAAGTTTTCTGTGCCCGGTAAATCGAGTCGACCCCCGGTTGGTATAGATTCTTTGGAGACTTTGGCCGGAGATTCAATCCAAGGAGCAACCCGAGAGGCCCATTGAAGCCCATGTTCGCGAAGTCCCTTGCCGCTAAAGTGAACCCCACGACCCCCACCGTCTCTGAGGTCTTCAATGAGGGCGTCGGAATCGGGACCTTGCAGGGCGATCCCATCGGTCCAAAGCGATGACTGAGCGGCACGGATGGATTCCGAACCTGCATCGTCCGGTGTATGATAACTGACCTGAGCAACGAACCAGGGGATTTTCCAACCGGCATCTCGGCGAGAGTTATGAATGAGAGATTCAAGAAGTTGCCGATAGCCGGAACCCGAAAGTGTACGGGTTGTGTCGGCTTGATTCGCGTCTGATTCCCCCTGATGCCAAAGCACCGCTCGAATACCGTAGGGGCCCATTTCGTTGAGACGATCGATGAGTACATTAAAGAGGGAACCCTTGGCGCTCCAAGAACCATCGAGTTCCTGTCGAACATTACCGGTAAGGGTAGGGGGATTGAGGAACCGAGTGCCGGCGGGCATCCATTCCCGGACACTTGTCGCGCCGACTCCGATGGCGATAATCCCGATTGGAACTTTGAGTCGAGCAACAAGATCATCACCAAATGGTGGAATGAAACTGCCTCCGTTTCCACTGGCTCCCAGTTGTGGATCTTGGGCCGGAAGCCAACGACCGTTGTGTCGGGTGGAGACCTGTCCGGAAGTTGGTTTTAAACGTTCCTCACCGTGGTTAGCGGAATTGGATTGTCCGGCGACGAGAAAAACCTCCCCGACTCCAACGTGAGGAATGAGCACCGAAGCAACGGTTTTCGTCAGAGTACGGATCCGGATTTCGACCGTAAACCACTCGCCAGCGGGGGCCGGTATCCCAATATCAAAGTGAGTCGAGTCGGTGTGAAGGGGTAGAGATAAGGCGGAAGTTGGAGTACCGGAGGCAGGCAAAAGTTGATACTCAAGGCGATCGGTGGCCTCCAGCGGACGCGACAAATGGCCTTCAACCCGTATGACTCCACCCGTCAATGAGGTACGCTGGTGGACCTGCCATTCCAGCGGATGGCGAACAGTTAATTGATTCGGGGAACCCTTTGTCGTCTCGGCCCTCAGGACGAGAGAATGTAGTCCGAGAAAAATCCAGCCGAGAAAAAGACCTAGAGAGAGACTCGACCGGGTTGACATAACCGAGAGGCTAGTGAGTAGAGAAGACCTCGGCGATTCAATCTTTTGGTGAAGAGGTGTTGACTGAGGCATTGCGGTAGAAAGGTTTTTTGACCACTTGAGCTTCGAAAGTTCGGCCGCGGATTTCCACGGCGACAGGCGTACCGACAGAAGTTAAGGCGACTGGAAGAAATCCAAGTCCAATCCCGTTATTAAGCGATGGACTTTGGGTGCCGCTGACCAAGGATCCGACCGAGATGCCACCGGCATGGATCGGATAACCCGGCCGAGGTGGCGCCGATTTGACGATCATTTGGAGAGCGACTAGACGCCGAGTTGGGCCTTTCATTTTCTGGGCTAAAAGGGCGTCGCGTCCCATAAAGTCGCCTTTGTCAAAGGCCACAAAAAAACCGAGCCCCGCCTCGATGGGCGAAATATCAAGGGAAAGTTCATGCCCGTAGAGAGGGTAGCAGGCCTCAGTACGAAGGGTGTCTCGAGCCCCGAGGCCGCAGGGCTGAACTCCAGCGGCCTTTCCGTCAGAGAGAACTTTTTCCCAAATTTCGCCAATAAGAGTCGCGGCGGCAATGACTTCAAATCCGTCCTCGCCAGTGTAACCCGTCCTCGCCACCCAGACATCTTGACCCTGGAAGATCCATCGACCGATCCCATTCTTAGGAAGACTCGAAGCCGAGGCAGCAGGATACCCACCGGAAGCGGCACCCTGGAAGAGGCTATCGATAAAAGAAGCAACAGTGGGTCCTTGAATAGCAATAGCTCCAGTGGTTTCCGAGGCGTGGGTAATATGGACACCGGACCTTTGCGGAAAACGATTAAAGGCGGACTCGATCCACTCGGTATCGGCGGGGATCCGACTAGCATTGATAATGAGCAAATACTGGGTGGCGGTAAGTTGGTAGATGTAGAGATCATCCACGGTCCCCCCATCCGGAGTGCACATTTGAGAATACTGCCCGAGACCTGGGGTTAGTTTTCGGACGTCGTTAGTGAAGGTGCTATTGAGAAAAGCGAGAGCTTCAGGGCCTTCGACATAGACCTCACCCATGTGACAGATATCGAAGACGCCAGCAGCTTTCCGCACGCAGAGATGTTCATCGACAATGGAGGTGTAGTGTACCGGCATTTCCCACCCACCAAACTCAATAAGTTTAGCTCCAAGTTTCTGATGTGAGTTAAACAAAGGGGTGCGCTGAAACGACATATCCTAGGAGGGTGCCGTAAGTGGCAGCCTGCCGCAAGCAGCAGGGTGTTTTCGATGGATTTCGTGAAGGTAGTAATCGGAATCGGTGCGAGCCAAGGAGTTGGTAGCACTTTCTGAAGAAGACGCCTTCAGAGTCATCCGTTCCCTTCGACTATTTGAAAACGGCGGTCTTGAGACAACCGAGATTCTGGTTTGGTCGAACAACAGCGAATCTTCCTTAGTTTCCCAGAGTCTTTATTGGACTCGAAGATGTGTTGGGCGTACTTGGTCATGTCCAAGAATTCTACCAGCTTCAAGGTTGGAAGTTTTGCATTATTAGCGGAATCGTCGTTCAGCGATGGGGAAGCCCCCGATCTATCCAAGGCGTGGATCTGAGCATTCTCACCGGATTCAAAAACAAAGATGCGTCTGAGAATTCACTCTCTACAGCCGCGAACTCCGAAGCGCGGCGTTAAACTCTCTGAAAGCTGATTCCCGTCTCTATCCCAAAGAAAAGGGGTAGGCGCCACTCGCCTATGGTTGATCCATCATAAGTTCTGGCACTCTCCGGAAAACCTAATCCTGAGATAGGCTTCCCATCCAATTCGACCGCGCTTGAAAATTCACTTTGGAAAAATTCTTTGAACTTCTTATGGGCCTCAGCTTTTTCTCGATTACCAAAACGATCGATTGGGCTCAACCCTTTGAGTGGCTCAATACAGAACTTCAAAAATCACTCGCAACGCCGATCAAAGCCTTCAGCGTGTCGATAAATTAGTCAAAGTAACCTTCAAAATTCAGAGACAGAACTGCTGCTTGATACATCGAGAAATCTAGTGCCAAAAGGAAACTAACTTCGAAGAACTCATCTCCCTTTACAATTGCCGTACTTATGGGCGTTACGAGGAAAGCCTCTTCGGTCTCGTCGTCTAGGGCGACACCAAATACAATCGGGCAGCTTCAAACTCCCCGTCCTTGAACAAGGTCACCAAGAAGGAAACCGTAAAAAGCTCAAGAAGCCGTCTTAGATATTCTAGAAACTCAACTTGGAGGCGTTGGTAGCCTCAAAAAATGCTGTTATCGAACCAGCGGCCTCTCCTTGTTAGTCGAGATCCACATCGGAGCGAATCCGCTTCTCACTATTCGTGAAGGTCACGATATCGCCCACACTGTGCATGAGTCTCTGACGGGGAGCCGGTTAGCTATTTCTCACGTCGCTGTGCATGTCTAACCCGCACACCTCTCTCAAATTCCTCCCGTTACCACACTCTAAGGGGAACTCATTGCCTCTTGAAAAACAAAGCGGCCAGCTACAAGCCTGCTGAGCCTTTCGCGGGCACAAACTTCTCTCGATTAACGGTTAATTTGAATGATGCTGTCTGACGATGCCCCTGCTTTGAACAGTGAATCTTGGACATTTTTCAGGCACCCAAAGCAGCAGCGCCAACATTTTTAATCTACCAAGAAAAAAATCGATGAATTGATCCACCTTTGGAGTCAGTTTGACTCATGGGTTTTTACACTCTGAAGTATCGACGGCACCTCTTAATTTTTGGCTGTGCTTTTATCCCATTTTTGTGGGCCAGCGTTGCGAACGGCGGCACCGTAGAGGGTTCAACAAATGGGTTTATTTGGTCCTCATTCCTTGGTCCATTTCACATGGTGTTCCTGCACCTTCCGATTGGCTTTCTAACTCTGACAGGGATCATGGAACTGTGGGCCGGCTTTCGCCCCTTCGAAGGTATTCGCCGCCTAGTTGGTATCACCCTCGCACTCAGCCTCGGTTCAACCTTCATCACCAGCATTCTCGGCCTACTCCGAGCTCAATCAGGCGAGTATACGCCCCAAGTTTTAGCTCTTCATCGTAACACCGGCTTAGCTCTGGTCCTGCTGACCGGTATCACCTTAATACTGCACCCTGCCGCAGACCGAATCGGAGCATGGAGTCGCTGGTTTTACCGCGGCGCAATGAGCGCAACGATGGCCCTTCTCATGATTGCAGGTCATCAGGGCGGAACTTTGACCCACGGTCGTGGCTTTCTCTCGCTGAACAGTCCGACGCCGTTAAAATGGTTGATGGAGGAATTGAATCCGGCTGCACCCCATCCGGATCGACTGGCTTCTCTTGCAACTACCGGGGCCGTTACCAAAATTTTCGCAGCTAAATGTATCACCTGTCATGGGCCCGATAAGCAAAAAGCTAAACTCCGAGTCGATCAGTTGGAATCCCTTATCAAGGGTGGCGAGAGCGGCGAACCCGCGGTAGTTCCCGGTGATCCCGCGAAGTCGCGACTGGTCAGACTCATCCTTTTGCCGCGATCCCATAGCGATAGGATGCCGCCCGAGGGCAAAGAACAACTCACTGGGGACGAAACCCTCGCCATTATCGAATGGATCATCAGCGGCGCCGGAGTGCCTAATAAAGAACCCAGTCGGTAAACCTCCGGCCGCGGTACTAATCTACAAGAATCTCCTAGCTGGGACGGGGCCAAAACCAAAGTTTTGCGGCCGCCACTTTATCGTACAATCCAGGTCGCCGCTGCACCGGCATCGGCGGTGGTCAGGCTCTTCAATTCAGCACTCCCAAAAGACAACAACCCATCAATATCTCCATACTTTGCGCCACCTGGTAAAAAATCAACCGATCGCAGATCTAATACCTGACCGAATCTAAAAGCTCCAAGATACAGAGCCACTCTATCCACAGCAACTCCCGCCTGAGAACGGGCAGCAGCGGCAATGGACGCGGTTCCGTCGAGTGCAATAAGACCGACGCGACGCGAGGCTTTCTCATGACCACGAATATAACTAAGAGCGGTTAGCACATCGTGCACACGATGAACAAAAACCGCTGGACTATAACCAAAAGTATACGCTCCGGCTTCTCGCGGGTTGCGAACACGCGGAGTGAGTGTCAGGGACTGTCCGGTCGCAAGAAACTCACCCTGATGAAGGAGATCGAGGCCCACTACCGTAGCACCACCATCCACCAATTGCCGCACGGCAGAGCGTAAGTTCCCATCACTCTCATAAAGACCATCTTTGCCTGCTTCGCTCAACCATAAGACTGTGGAACCATTCCAGTTCTTCGGATGGCAAAATACCGCCGGCAATTCTTCTTTTCGGGGATCATTTTGAAGCAACCCTACCATTTGAATCCACGTCCCTTTATCCTGTTTGTCTTTTAGCTTCCAAGCGACGGTTCCCAGTGTTTCCTCTGCCCTACGATCGAGCACGATATCCCATCCGACACGCAGCAACTCTCGATATTTCCCGGGATCATTAGCCGATAATTCGGTCATTTGCTGCTCTGAATCTTCATGCCACATCTTCAGTAACGTCCGTTCAAAATCGGGATCTGCCGACTTCGGAGCAGGATGAGCTTCATCCCAAACGCTCAGTTCTTTGCGCGAAGAAACGGAATAATCTTTTTCGAGTACCGGTTCACCAAAGCCCAGTTTAAAATGCCGATTTAACCAATTGTAAAAAGCCGTCCGCGAGACCGCATTATAGTTGTGCGGAAAATGTTCACCACGCTGCAACATCACTTTATCCGGCGCACCCATCAGCCCATAAAGTTGTTTTAACTCAGGAAAGCCTTTAGAGGACATCTCCTTAGTCCAGTCGTCTGCACTGGTCATCCCCTGAGGCTTCGGTGCGAACAAAGCAGCAAACTCCACATTACCGGTGCCTATCCTGAGCAGACTCGCATTCTCGCAAGTACAACCACCTTGCATAGAGGTGCTCACCATCACCGCCGGAAAGGATAAAGTCACCCTAGGATCAATACCGGCAAGAATCATCGTTTGAGTACCACCACCACTCGCACCAGTGATGGCAACACGTTGCGAATCGACCTCAGGCAATCCGAGTAAAAAGTCGAGTGACCGAACCGCATTCCAAGTTTGAAGGCCCATAATACTCTGCAAATGAGCTTCGGCTTGCGGACTAAACATTCCCCAATTCGCAACGGTATTTATTTCCGGCCGTTGCTTAGCAAAACTGTGCACCAGTTGCCGGGATAACTGTTGAGAATCGGAATCGCCGAGCATATCCCATTGCCACACCACACAACCCATTCGAGCAAGTTGAACGCACATGGATTGAAATCGGCTTTGGCCACCCACCACAAAACGTTCTTGGCCCGTGGCAATTTCACCGGCGACTTCTGCCTCGGAGGCAATGGACAACCGAGCGTCGGTCCAATGACCATGAGCAAAGAGGACCCCTGGAACTTTGCCTGAAGATACCTTGGTGGGCCGATATAGATTACCGGTCACAAAAAATCCAGGGGCACTCTCGAAATGAACTTTCTCAATACTATAATCCTCGCGCTCAACTCGGCCGTAGATTTGGGCATTGAGAGGCGTCTTCGATGGCATTGGCCACAACCCTTGTGAGACTAAAATCCGCTGACGCACTTCTCCTGCACGCTTGGACCACTCCTCCTGAGAGCCCGGAGGTTGAAAGGGGAAATAACCGTCCAAATCCTTTGGCGATAACATCCGAACATCGGCCGGAATCTGTCCAATCGGTACTGCACGCGGAGGAGCGGCGAGAATCATGGGAATTAAGACCAAAAAAGCGACGGTATTTCGTAGGAGGAACATAAGGGCAGGCTAACGATCGCCACCAGAGAAACAACTGTCAGGAGTAGATATCGCAAAAGAACTCATCCATCACCCACCTTCACTGCGCAAGAGTGACAAAGGTGACTGACTAGATAGTCCCCAACTCGAAAGGAGTCCCACACTGACTGTGAGGACTGTCACCACGGCAAAAGCGATTCCTAGTACCGATAGTCTGAGGCTAAATCCGGTATGAAAAATAAAGGTCGCTAGAGCCCATGAAGCCCCCATCGCCAAAAGAAGCCCCGTTGTTGCACCGAGCATGCCAAGCACAGAATATTCGGCGAATAATGACTGTCTCAATTGACGCCGACTGGCACCCAATGTCCGAAGCAAAACCACTTCTCTCATCCGTTGCCAGCGACCAGTCATTATCGCTCCAGCCATCACCACCAACCCGGTCATTAGCGTAAAGGAGGCCAAAAATCGAATGACCGCCGCTGCTTGAGTCATGATTCCATCCAAGGTCTGCAAGACTAAGGTCAGATCAACCACGGAAACATTTGGGAAATGGCCAACGATAGTTCGTTGCATCTGGGCTGAAGCAGCGGCCCCGCTAACCCGTGTGCCCAAGACATACGTGGCCGGGGCTTCTTCCAGAACTCCAACCGGAAAAACAAAGAAAAAGTTGGGCCGAACCTGCTTCCAATCCACCTCCCTCAATCCCGCAACTCGATTGGTCATAAGCACTCCTTGTATGTCGAAAATAACCTCATCGCCCAACCCTAAACCGAGGTCCCGAGCAATTCCCGTTTCTACAGTGACTGGGATTGGAGTTTCCAAAGGCGACGACGATTCTGGAAACCGCCCAGCTACCAAATTCTCTGAAGAAACTAATCTGTTTCGCCACGTAGACCTGTACTCGCGGCGCAACGTCCAACTGGGAATCTTCGACTCTTTTTCTGCTAAAATCTGATCCGTGGATCGGCCCTTTAATGATACGAGTCGCATCGTGATAATGGGTGCCTCATCCAGAATCGCTAACCCTTCGTCTTTTAAAACCGCCACGACTCCGTCACGTTGGTCCGGTTGGATATCAAAGAGAATGGTATTGGGTTGATCCGCGTTGCCTACCGGGAAAAGTTGGGTCAATAGGACGTCACGCGTTAGTTGCAAGGTCACTAGGAGGAAAGTACCTAGCCCCACAGATGTAATGACTAAAACCGTCCGGTTACGGGGACGATGAAGTCCAGCTAATCCCTGGCGCCATGCAAAGGGGAGCCATTGCGGTGTGAACCGCCGAACAAACCGGACCAAACCCATCGCCACCAACGACAACACCCCAAAAACAATACCCAACCCAACCACTGATGCGGCCCCCTCCCACCAATGGCGCGATTGGGATCCGGCAAATCCGATAAGAGCCAGAACAATCAGCGACCCGACCTTCCATGCCCAATAGTCGCGCCTCACCCGGGGTTCAAAGTCGGCACGAATCACTTGGAGAGGAGAAACCCCACGCACGGCTCCAAGCGGTAGCACTGTGAAGGCCGCGCTCACTAAGAACCCAGCTACCGAGGCGACGATTGCGGGTGCCCAATGAAATTCGCTCGTCAAAGTGACTGGAATAAATTTCTGCACAACGCTGGGCACGAATTGGTTCAGTAACAATGCGATCACAAGGCCCACGGCAGTTCCGACCGCAGCCAAGGCAAGACCTTGAGCCAAATAAATCGCTGAGGCGGGTCCCACTGCTGCTCCCAAACAACGAAGAACAGCGACATTGGGACATTTAGCCGTCACATGCACCTGAAGCGCACTGGCAATTCCAATGGCCCCAAGGACTAACGCCACCAATGCCACCAATCCAAGGAACCGATTCAAATTCCCTACCCCTTCCCCCAAGTCCTCCTTACGGCGCTCAACCGTATCCGCTTCCAAAGCCATTTTCGTCAAACGAGCTTGATTCAACCGCACCCAACTTGGCAGGTCACGGCTCTCGTCAAAGCGAAACAGCCTCCGGTACCGAGCTAAACTAGCACCGCCTAGGAGCCGAGTTTGCTCCAAGCGCGACGCATCAAAATAAACCCGAGGCGCAAGGGATCCGAAGTTCATAGCATCTCCGGGCACCTTTTTTAAAACACCGGCGATCTGACTCGTCCAAGCTCCTATTCGCACTGGATCACCCAACTTCAGACCAAATTGAAAAAGGATACTTTCCTCTATGATTATGCCGTTACCCTGTCGCATCGAACTCGCGGCAGACTCAGGTACTGATTCGAGTTTTCCGTAAAAAGGAAAGTCCCCAAGAAGCGCCCGAGCATTCACCAATCGAGTAGCATTCGTTAGATGAGGAAAAACAAGCATTGTAGAAAAACTCGTTTCACGTGCTTCAGCCAAGGGATTCAAGCTCTTGGCAAAATCTTCAGCTTCCACTGTAAAAGGATGACGAGCACTAAGAACGAGATCAGCTCCAAGAAGACCTTTTGCTTGGGCTTCGATTGCAGTACGAAGGGTTGCGGAAAGAGATCCGACAGCCGCCAAGCCCGCCACCCCGAGAGAAATCGACAGAGAAAACCAGAGGAGCCTGACCCGACTAGATCGTGACTCTCGCCACGCCATCCTCCAAGTCCAAGAATGCAACAGCGCTCGGATCACAGTCGTAGTCTATTGCCGGTTTGAAAAACCGCTACGGAAAGCTGATCTACAAAAATCTGACTCGAGTAAACAGGCTTTCCAATTTTCGTCCTCATTCTTCTTCTGAGCCTTTTTCTTGAAACTCAACCCATGCTTTAAGTCCGCCAGATAATTTTCTTTTCTGGGGAAGTCTCTTTTCGGATTTAGGACTGAATAAAAAGGCGAAGCGAGTAGACTATCGCATTCTCGGATCGCGGAGATGTTCGACATGGCCGTCGAGTTGCAATCGGTTGCGACCGCCGAGATGAGCGGACCATCCTCGAAGTTCTTCTGCCACGGAGACAATTGTGGAGGGGAAATAAGGATCCACTATCCATTCAACAGCGGCCGGTCCCTCGGGTTTGCCTACAATGGGATTACCGGCCAAGCGAAGTTGATCGACCGCTTCGCTCAGGCTTCGACCCCAAAAGTTATCCAGAGGAATAGGCTCATCGATACGATCAAATCGCCACATCCAGTAACTAACCACCTGAGCGGATTGGGGAGGTCCAGATTGGTTAACTTGTACAACGGAGGCAAGCGGGCCACCACGAATGGAAGGGCATTCAAAGAATCGAAGATCGCCAGCGAAACGGTCCAGCACCACCGCTGCCCAACCGATTCGCGGATCACTCAAAGGCCACGAGTTCCACGGTTTGTAGCCACCTGGCAGGCTCGACTTAAGATCACGGCGATCTGGGAAGCGATCGGTATTATCGTGGAGGTACAAAAACCAAGTGAGGCCGGCTTGATGAAGATTAGAAACACAAACCGATTTCTTGGCCGCACCTTTGGCTCGACCCAAGACCGGCAATAAGAGCCCTGCTAGAAGAGCTATGATCGCAATCACCACTAAAAGTTCGATTAAAGTAAATCCGCTCGACGGACCTCTGTTCCTATTTGGACAAGGCAAAGGCCACATAAGAATCTCCACTTTTACGACCTATTTTGCCACCCCCGCAGGCAATCACCAAATACTGTCGGCCTTCGACCGAGTAAGTTGAAGGCGTCGCAAATCCAGCTGCTGGAAGGGGCGCTTTCCAAAGTTCTCGGCCTGTTTTTTTGTCGAACGCCCTGATTTGCTCGTCGCGACTGGCCGCAATAAAGATAAGGCCTCCAGCGGTCACAACCGGTCCACCATAGTTTTCGGTTCCCGTGGGCGGAATGCCGCGAGCGGTTAACTCAGGGAACTCTCCAAGCGGAACCTTCCAGAGAAAATGACCTGTATTTAGATCGATCGCATTTAGGGTACCCTAGGGCGGTTTGACAGCTGGATACCCTTGGGGATCAAGCCATCGATTATAACCCGTATGACTGTACGGAATCAATCCGAGCATATCCGTTCCGCGAGTTGAGGCTTTTTTGTTTAGGGACGGGGAGTCGAAACCCAATAAATAATCTACAACCGCATTCCGTTGAGATTCGGAGAGAAAGTCAAACGAGGGCATGACACCTTTGCCTAATTTAAGCAGAGCGAGAAGTTCGGCTCGCTTCAATCGGTGATTTAATCCGGCCAAGGCTGGGACATTTTGGGCAGCGTTGCCCTTACCTTCCGGCCCATGGCAAGCCGCACAGATACGAGTAAAAAGAGCGGCCCCATCGGACGTCCCACTCTGCGACCGACTCGGCGTGGGTACCATGGTCAAAATCCAAGGCATTTCATTAGCGTTCACATATAGAATACCCTCTGGATCTGCGGCAGCACCACCCCACTCTGCGCCCCCATCGAAGCCAGGGAAAACTACAGTCCCTTCGCGGCTGGGAGGCTGAAAAGGCACATGAGGCCCAATACGAACGAAGCGATCAAGTACCGCACGGTGGGCCTCGGGAGAAAGATCGGTAATTTCCCCGTAACCAAAGACCTGTCGAGCGAAAGGGGCCGGCTTTTCTGGAAGAGGTTGACTGGGCCAAGCGGATTCCCCAGCCAGATCGGAGGGCGGTACCGCAATATCACTAAGAGGGAAAAGAGGTTCGCCAGTTTCTCGATTAAAGAGGAAGACATGACCCGACTTGGTGACTTGGGCAACCGCATCCATTTTGCGGCCACGATGGCGGACAGTAATTAAATTCGGAGGCGCGGGGAGATCACGATCCCAAAGATCGTGGCGAACCAATTGTTGATGCCAGAGGCGGCGTCCTGTGTGAGCATCGAGAGCAATAAGGCAATTCGCAAAAAGGTTTTTACCAATCCGATCACCACCCCAGAAATCAAAGGCGGCAGATCCAGTAGGACAAAAAACGATACCTCGGCGTTCATCGAGAGCGAAACCGGCCCAAACATTGGCTCCACCCACATGAAGATACGCGTCAGGCGGCCAGGTCTCGTAGCCCTCTTCACCCGGCAAAGGGATCGTATTAAAGCGCCAAACAATTTTCCCTGTCCGAACGTCGTAGGCACGAATATGGCCCGGGGCTGCTGGAGCGGGACCTTCACCGAGACGCATTCCAATAATGAGTAAATGGCCCATTAACACACCCGGAGTAGTGCATTGCAAAGAAAGCATGGAAACATCCCGACCGAGATCCTCCTTCAAATCAATCGACCCTTGGGAGCCAAAAGAATCAATTCGCTTCCCAGATTTGGGATCGAGCGCATGAAGAAAATGATCGTTCGCATAAAGTACCCGACTTTCTGAACCTTGATTCCAATAAACAAGCCCACGATTGACCCCACTTCGAGCGAGTCCTTTCACGGCCGCTGGATCAAAGCGCCAAAGTTCTTGGCCGGTACGAGCATTGATGGCGAAGGCTTTGAGATCGGGAGTCGTACCAAAGAGAACACCGTCAATGATCAGAGGATTGCACTGAATCTGTGAACGCTGGGAAGGATCAGCACCACCGGTGCGATAGATCCAAGCGACCTTTAATTGGGCGACATTCTTCGCAGTAATTTGACGAAGTGTAGAGTAATGACTAGCGCTGGGATCTCCCAAATACGCTGCCCAATTCGAATCGGCAGCATGACTGAGGAAAATAACACGGCAGAAGACAAAAAAGAGTAAAAGACGCGGACAGATCATCTTCAGGATTTTTTAGAATAACAACCCAGACTCGCTACATGAGCGAACGTATAACATGTTTCGAGGTTTGTTCCCATATCATCCAAGCAAGACCGAAACGATCTTCATTTCGCTGAAGAACACCTTTTTGGGGCTGGGTACAAGGCATTCATTCCAAGTTGAGCAAATCAATCAAAGGCGAAATGATGTTTAAGCTGTCGACTCTCATCGTTGTGTCCCAGTCCGCGGTCAACATAGACGCTCTCGGGGGCCGAATTGACTCAAAAAGAATGTTACCGAAGGCGAGGTGAAATGGTTTGAGGAAACCATACGTTGACTCAAAAAGGGTGTTACCGAGCTATGGACACCAAAATGAGTCAAAAAACACGAACCGAGGTGCTGGCCAAGAGGCGTGAT
>SIAZ01000037.1 GCA_009695405.1 Pedosphaera sp.
TTACCGCTCGATAACCAGTTGCGAACGACCTCGCATTTGAACGATTTATCGAACTTCCGGCGCGTTTTTGTAGGGGAGTCTTTGATGATGGATTCCATGGTACAGGATTCCTCTTACTCTCCGTCCGAGAAATCGAAGCAACCTCATATTCCCATTGAAGGGCATCAGGTAACGACCTTGGGCAGACCTACTAGGTTGCCGCAACCGCAATAGGAGTTGGTGGTGAAGGCACTCGTCCGTCAGTCTAGGCCACCAAATCGACGGAGACTCGTTAACCTGTGCCATTCCCTTAAATCAATTACACTCCGGCTACCGGAAAATCACGCCCCTCCGCGACGACGCGGCGCATTTGCTCAAACCACCAGGCGGCGCGCTCACGTTCACAGGGGCGAACTTGCCGATTTCGCCTCAGGTTTAGCCGCACTGAAGCACGGGGTAAGTCCAAAGGTAAAAGTCCGCTCAACTCAGCTTCTGTCTCGTTTTTCATGGTACCACTCTATCGATCACCCCAGACAAAGCCTGTCTGAGGGCCTAGCTTTTTTAGCGACTTGTATTTTTATATTAACCCGAACGGCGCGGAGTGTGAAGGGGCAGAGAATTGAACACTGCTTTGCGGATTTTGACGCATCAGCCCGATACTAGTAGGGTCCGCCCCGGATGACCGATCTTGAACGTGCCGGACATGTAGTAAAATCGTTACCGGAGGGCGGCCTTTTTGCCGGCATGACTTGGCGAACCGCAGCACACCCCTTTTCATTGGGGCCTAGGTTAGCTGCAGAAATCGAAAGTCTTGGTCGGGTTTTTTACCAATTCTATAAAGCAGTAAACCAACTCTACCGGCGCAGTGTGGAGGGAGGTGCGCCGGCTTGGTTTGCGGGTCTCTTGGATCAAGGTAAACCGGCGGAATTAGTCGCTTTGCAACGTGAATCCGCCTTTCGCAACGAATTACCCCGGGTCCTTCGCCCAGATATTCTACTAACTGAAGACGGCTTTATCGTTTCAGAACTTGATTCAATTCCCGGCGGCATTGGACTCACCCAATGGCTCAATCAAACCTATGCCGAACTGGGGGACAATGTCTTGGGGGGGGCCAATGGAATGCAAGACGGTTTTGCCTCCATTTTTGGTGGGGCAAAAAGGGTTCATTTAGTGATCTCGGAAGAAGCTTCTTCCTACCGACCGGAAATGGCTTGGCTGGCTGGACGTCTTGGTGCCGAACGATTCAAGATTCAAGAAGGGGGCTTTGAATCCCCAGACAGAGGTGATGCCATCTACCGATTCTTTGAACTCTTCGACTTGGCTCACGTCCCAAGCTCAACCTCTCTTTTCCGATTAGCTTTAGAAAAACAAATCAGTCTGACCCCGCCTCCACGGCCCATTTTTGAAGAAAAACTGCTCTTTGCGCTGTTCTGGAATCGCCATCTTCGCGATCTCTGGCGCCAAGAGCTCGGCGACACTTTTTATCGGCGATTACAACAAATTCTGCCTCGTAGTTGGATTCTCGATCCAACCCCTTTGCCTCCCAACGCTGGCTATCCGGGTCTCGAACTCACTGACTGGACCCAACTCAAATCTCTTTCGCAACGGGAACGGAATTTCATTCTAAAAATCTCCGGATTTAGCCCACAGGCTTGGGGCTCACGCGGCGTTTATCTCGGGTCTGATCTTAGCACTGTCGACTGGAGCAAAGCCGTCGATCGAGCCCTAGGCGCTTGGCCCGATTCCCCCTATATTCTTCAACAATTCCACAAACCACGACGCTTCGAATCTTCCTTCATCGAGGTCAACACTAGTACCGAGGTTCCCATGCCAGCCCGCGTCCGACTCTGCCCTTATTATTTTGCTGCGGGCAATTCCGATATCGCTCGGTCCAAGTTGGGCGGAATTCTAGCCACTTTGAATCCAGTCGATAAAAAAATTATTCATGGCATGACCGACGCTATTCTAGTGCCCTGCACCGCCTAACCTCCTTCTTTATTTGAACCCACTTTCAATCCATTCTTCTCCTCCGGTGATTTCAATTCCTAACCAATTTTTACTTCTCATTTTTGCCCTGTACGCCGGCTGCGGTTGTCGAATGCCAGCACCCAACAGAACTGTTCCCACTCGTAATTACAAATTAGTCTCGGAGGCTTCATGGACTTTGCAGCCTCCCGCAGGTCGCTTTGATGCTTCGGGTCTCGTCCGTCTCCCTAGTGGACAACTTCTTACCGTCAACGACAAAGACCCTGGAGTCTTTGAAATCCGCTTTGGCACAAATCAGTCTAACGCCAATCTCCTTCCTTGGCCTCAGTTGAGCCCTGCTCATTTTAGTCCGCTCAACACTGGCCGCGATCTCCCTTGGGATCTAGAGGGGATCGCCATCGGCCCAGATAAGGCACTCTATCTTTGCGAAGAGCATTCCCGTTGGATTTTGCGTCAACGTAAGACCAATGGCCCGCTCGAGCGATTGCCCATCGATTGGAGTTCTGAATCTCGTTGGTTTAGACCAACGGACCGCAACGCTTCTTGGGAGGGGATCGCTGTCGGGGGCGGGCGGCTGTGGGTTGCCAACGAACGCAGTATTGGCCGGATTTTTGAAATTGATCTCAAAACCCTGGCCATCATTGGGAGCTTTCGCGTTGCTCCACCGAGTAGCACGGCCGAGGATATTCATTACACTGATCTCTGCTGGTATGAAGGGCAACTCTGGGTCCTCTGCCGCGAAAATCGGCGGGTTCTTTGCGTCGATCCAGACACCCGCCAAGTCCTAAGCAGCTTCAGCTATTTTGAAGTCGAAATGGACCCGCGCTACGCCTATCGCCATATCCTGCCCTATGGCTTTTTCGAAGGTCTAAGTGTCGATGCCGATTTCATCTGGTTGCTTATCGACAATAATGGCTATGGGCGAAAATCAGACTCTAAGGATACTCGCCCTCAGTTATTTCGCTGCCCGCGTCCTGACAAAATCAAAGGGAACAATCAATCTTTAAACCTTTTGGCGGCCCGACCGAAATAAGCTTAATCTGAGGCAAAAGATCTAGCTTCAAGGGCCGATTAACGCGAGAAAATGAGCGTGTCGATCTCAATCTCTCCGTCGTTTTTGTTTGGTTCTACTCTGACTTATTTTGCCCCAAGTTGACTGATCCGTTCGCGGATCTTTTTGACGATAAATTTTTGAAGCGGTTGCTTCTTAGGATCAGCGCTAGCCAGTGCTGTTTCCATTTGAGCTAGCTTTTGTTTCATTCCCTCCAAACCCGTGTCAGCTCGGAGGGCGGCCGCAATCTGCCGCGCTGCCGATTTTTGTTCTGGGGTAAGTCCGGACATATCCGGATCTTCGGTATCTGCAACTGCCCCTGCTTTGCGTGTGTAAACGGCGACAGCACGATTCTCTTTTTTAAAATAGTCCACTGCTACATTCCGAATATCAGCGGATGTGACAGCCTGGATTTGGGCCCCTCCGGTATTTACTTCCCGCCAGTCACCTAGCCCCTCATTAAAAATGAGTTGAAACAGAATTGGCATATTGGCACTCAATTTCCGATATTCGGCCGCAGCAAAATTATTTTTTACTTTCTGCAATTCTTCCGCAGGAACATCGCCCACTTTAATTCGTCCAATTTCCTCTTCCAAAGCTTGTTCGACTTCAAGCGGTGTTTTGCCTTCTTTCACTTCTGCACCCACAGCAAAGGCTCCAGCCCACTTACGCGAATCCTGTTGAGCAAAAGCTTCAGTCGCCACCTGTTTACCCAACACCAATGCCTTGTACAAACGACCTGTTCGCCCCAATAATAATTGTTGGAGGACTTCCAAAGCGTAACTGTCTCGATGCCCGAATCCAACCGTTCTCCAATGGATCTCAACCTGCGGATTTGTCTCCGCTTCAGCATAATATCTTTTCTCTCCCACTGAGGGGATTTCCAAGGTGGTGACCTCAGGTGCCGGTTGTTTTCCCCGCGGAATCCGACCGAAATAATCAGTAGCCAATTTTTTGGCGTCTGCGACCTGAAAATCTCCAACCAAAATTAAAGTAATATTCTGGGGTTGATAATAGAGTGCAAAAAATTCATCCGCCTGTTTTTTCGAGATTGCAGGGATATCGCTCGGCCAACCAATCACCGGCCAGTGATACGGATGAGCATCCCAAAACAGTGCGTTGAATTGCTCAGCAAATTTTCCTGTGGGTGTTGAATCTGTGCGCATCCGGCGCTCTTCAAAAACCACATCGCGTTCGGAATAAAATTCTCTGAAAACTGGTCTTAACAATCGCTCGCTCTCCATCCACATCCACAATTCTAACTTATTCGCTGGGACACTAATAAAATAGGCGGTCATGTCTTCAGAAGTGAAGGCATTCATGCCCGAAGCACCCGCTGTCGTGTAAATGCGATCGAACTCATTCTTCACACTACTTTCCCGTTGGGCCTCAATCAGTTTTTTGAAGTTCACTTCCAACTCCTTTAACCGGGGTGTCTTGGCCTCCGGACTGGTGATCTCTGTAATAGCACCACGGCGCAGCGCCGTTCGCATTTTAGCTTCCTCGAGACGCATTTCATCCCGTACCCGTTCTTGTTCGAGGATGATTTCCATATCCTTCTTGGCATCCTTCGTCCCCAAGGTAGGCGTCCCTTTGAACATCATGTGCTCAAACAAGTGAGCGATACCAGTGATGCCCGGACGTTCATTGGCGGACCCGACATGCGCAACCCAACCGCCGGAGATCCGAGGTTCACCCCGCCGTTCCACCATTAAGAGCTTAAACCCATTAGGTAAGGTCGTTTCAACCACCGGAATCTGCTGAGCCCAAAGCCGTGAAGTGGCCGTGACAAAGCACACGGCAGAAACGACCGATCGCAGGGATAAATGAATAAATGTCACGCGCCCCTGAAGGAAGCAGCAGAGAGCAATGTAGGCAACGGCAGAGACAAAGTTTCCGCACTATTGCTCTCTTTCAGCCCCCGATTTTTTAGTGACCACTCGCAGCAAACCTAGCTCACTGAAAATCCTGCCTTTCAGGAGAGACCATGTCCCTTATTGCTTTTGTTGATTTGAAAACGTCAACAACCCAACCTGCCAGTTGAGTTGTCAGATTTGCTCGAAATACCGGCGTTTCTCCCAATCAGTGACTGAAGTATTAAAGGCGTGCTGCTCCAACCGTGCGTGCTGCATGAGAAAATCGACGACACCGGAACCAAAAGCCTCGCGAGCGATCTTAGAACTTCCCAAAAGATCAGTCGCCGCCAAAAGACTCGAAGGCAACATAGGAAGTTTGGGATCGATATAGGCATTCCCAGTGTAGGCTTCCCCACAGTCCAACCGCTCATCCACCCCAGCCAGTCCGGCCGCAATCATTGCCGCAAAGGCAAGGTAGGGATTGGCGTCGGCCCCAGGCATACGATTCTCCGGACGAAATCCATTCCCCTGCCCGACGACACGGAATCCAGTGGTGCGATTATCTTGAGCCCAAGCCATACGAGCCGGGGCCCAACTGCCGGGTTGATACCGTTTATAGCTATTAATAGTGGGGCCGTACATCAGGCACAGCTCAGGAGAATAGGTCAGCAAGCCCCCTAAAAACTGACGAAACAAAAGAGACCCAGATTTTTTCTTAGGATCCCAGAACTGGTTTTTACCACCCTTCCACAAACTCATATGGATATGACAAGAATTACCAGCTTCGGAAGGAGCAATCTTCGCCATAAAACTCACTGCCTTATGGTGTTGTTCAGCAATTTCCTTCACCGATTGTTTAAAAACCACATGGCGATCCGCCATTTCCAGCGCTTCGGCATAGGTGAAATTAATTTCGTGTTGACCTCGGCTCCATTCGCCTTTGCTGCTTTCCACCGGAACACCCGCTGCCGTTAACCCGTTTCGGATAGCCCTCATCAAGGGTTCTTCACGCGTCGGTTGCATCAAATGATAATCGATCCGGTAATCACTCGCGGGTTTAAGTTGGGTGTAGCCGGTCTCAAATGCAGAATGATAGGTCTGATCAAAGAGATAAAATTCAAGTTCGCTCGCACACTGACAAACGAAGCCCCGTTCCTTCAATCGCTCCAGTTGTTTTCGTAGTACCGATCGCGGAGCTTCGGGCACCAAATCCCCGGATTCCCGACAGGTATCGCAGAGCACCAGTACCGATCCCGGTTGCCACGGTAACAAGCGTAAGGTGGCTAGGTCTGGTTTCATCAAGAAATCACCAAAACCTGTATCCCAATTTGCCACAGCAAATCCATCCAACGGATCCATCTCAATATTGACGGTAAACAAATAGCTGCAGCCGTGCGTGCCGTGGGACAAGACCGAATCAATAAAATAGCCGGCATGGAAACGTTTCCCAACCAATCGTCCAAATGGATCGGGCGCCGCCACCAAAACCGTGTCGATCGTCCCATCTTTCACCAAAGTTTTGAGTTCAAGGAGAGTCATCGTTTATGGATTTTTAAAATTAACGCCCAATGTCACTCGGCAACATACACATTCTTCAACTCGGAATACCCTTCCATCGCCGCCATCCCCAAATCACGACCAAATCCACTTTGCTTAAAACCGCCAAAGGGTGCCTCCACATGAACGCTACTATGGGTATTAACCGATAAGACTCCACTTTGAATAATCCGTGTCGTTCGCAAGGCTCTCGAAAGATCTCGAGTCCAAACCGAACCACTCAACCCATAAGGCGACGCATTGACATCGCTTAACATGGAGGCTTCATCGTCAAAGGGCACGACCGCAGCCACCGGTCCAAAGATTTCTTCCCGCCAACACCGATGCTCGGGTCGAACTTCGGTGAGTATAACCGGTTCCAAATAAAAACCCTTCGAATCTAACCGCCCTCCACCACACTGAATTCGACTTCCAGACCGGCGGGCGTCTTGGAGATATTCCTCAACACTGGACCGTTGTTCGGCCGATACCATCGGACCCAGTTGAGTCGCCGGATCAAAGGGATCACCCACGATCAATCGGCGGGTGGCGGCGACAAATCGCGCGACAAAAGCCTCGTAAATGGGCCGTTCTACGTAGACCCGGCTCCGCGCACAACAATCTTGTCCGATGTTAGCAAAGACCGACAGGGGTGAGGTATCAGCCGCCTTTTCCCAATCGGCATCAGCAAACACAATATTGGGAGATTTCCCCCCCAACTCCAGCGAGATACGGGTTAGGTTCTGAGAGGCCAAATTCATGATGCGGCGTCCTACCGAAGTCGATCCGGTAAAGGATACCTTGCGGATGAGTGGATGAGTTACTAGGGCATCGCCTAGAACCCCACCGGAGCCAGTTAGGACTTGAAGAACTCCCGCCGGCAGACCAGCCGCGTGGGCAAGTTCACCTAACTTTAGTGCGGTCAAAGGCGAAAGAGATGCGGGCTTGAGCAACACGGCGTTGCCCGCTGCCAAAGCGGGCGCCACTTTCCAACAGGCTATGGCAAAGGGAAAGTTCCATGGCACAATCGCTGCCACCACCCCCAAGGGTTGGCGCAATGTGAAATCCAAGCCTCCGCGCGCCACCGGAATGGTCTGCCCATAAAAACGACTGATCCCCCCAGCATAGTACTCAAATATCCGCGCACCCAGGCCCACTTCGTCACGTGAATCTCCAATCGGTTTACCCACCTGAAGCGACTCAAGGCGCGCCAGTTCCTCGGTATTTTCCCGCAATACAGCAGCAATCCGGAATAATATTTCGGCACGCTTACCGGGGACCAAATCCCGCCAAACACCGTCTAAAGCGCGTTGAGCCGATTCCGCTGCTAAAGCCACCTGATCGACTCCTGCCGACTCCACCTCGGCAAAAGCCTCACCTGTGGACGGATTAATAAGTGGGCGCGAGGGGCCTCCATTTCCTAAACAATAGGCTCCATCAAGAAACAACCGGTAGGGCATCGAATCAGTAGTCATCGTTATACAATTTCAAACCATCTCAAACAGGCAACAAACAAGCTAAATGATCTGTACACAAGAAAAGACCAAGCCCAGCCAAAAGCGAGTTTTTCAAAATTAGTTTCAGCTAAAAGAAGTGTTGATCGCAACAGCGCCCTTACAAAACCGCCAAATAAAGGGCGCGTAAATCATCCACGGTGACCGGTACAGCATTGCTGCGATGACACGGATCTTCCCAAGCTTGAACTACCAAAGCGTCCAAATGCGCAGGGGTTACGCCGTGCTGCGACAATTTTTGATTCAAACCCAATTCAGTGAAGAATCTCTCCAGAAACTCAATAGTGCGAAGGTCGGCCTCTGAATCAGACACCGCAGCCACATCCAAGCCAACCGCCTGCCCAACCCGACGATACAAGCCGGGCTTTCGGGCACTGCAAAGCCGGAGACTGGCTGTGAGACACAGGGCGTTAGCTAAACCGTGATGCATACCGCAAATCGACGACAAGGGATGCGCTAACGAATGAACGACGCCGAGGTCTTTCTGAAAAGCCACCGCTCCCATGGCTGCTGCCACCAACATATGACCGCGTGCCTCTAAATTCGTTCCGTCGCGATAGGCTTTCGGAAGGGCATCCGCAATAAGTCGGATTCCCTCGAGCGCAATCCCATCGCACATCGGATGAAAGGTCGGGCAAGTAAAACTCTCAATGCAGTGTGTTAAGGCGTCGGCACCAGTTGCAGCGGTTAATTTAGGGGGCAGTCCTACAGTTAATTCTGGATCCAATATAACCAGTCGAGCCAACAGTTCCGGATGGAATAAAACCGCCTTGCGATGGGTCGCATCAAGGGTAATCACTGAACTGCGACCCACTTCGCTACCCGTGCCGGCCGTGGTCGGAATCGCAATGCAGGGGAGCAACCCGCTCCAATCGGACTCCTCATAGAAACGAGCGAGATCAAAGCCGGGTCGTCGCGCCAGAAGACGGGCGGCCTTGCCGACATCCAAAGGACTCCCACCTCCAATCGCTATCACCCCGTCACAACTGTTCTCTACAAGACACGCTGCCGACTCACGGAGATCTGTTTCGACGGGGTTGGGGTGAACTCCGTCGTACACAAAAAAGGTCTGCCCACGATTCTCTACCCCCAACACAGCGATTAACGAGCTAAAGGCAGCCGTAAGCGCAAATCCTGAATCGGTAACTACCAAAGGTCGGCGGATACCCAATTGAAGAAGGGCTGATGGTAATTCGGAAAGGGCGCCCGCCCCATAACGAGTTCGGGTCGGGAAAGAAAAAGAGGTCAAATTCATGCTCTAAGGGAGTTCAACTTGGATCGAGACACCACTGCTGCAATCCGCACAGAACTGATCAAAGGCTGAAAAGGCGTTTTCATCAAGCCGCGTTGATCTGTTTGAGTCATCAAATGACTCATTTAACTCTAACTGTTCCCTTCGCTACTCCTTCAAATAGGGCTCACTCTTCTATCTGTTTGACGCGATAAAAACGGCGATTTGTCTCAGCAATAGGCAGGTTAAAGGTCATTAAATCGCTCGATGATACTAATGGAACCCCTACCGCTTGCCACACAACGTCCCCGAGCTCTAATGCGTCACTGTATTCGATGAGGTACCTACGTCCAATCACTCCTTGCCACCCCAACAGGGCTTCTCGGTCATTGGTACGAGTCACCGTCAAATTTCGCGGTGGTAAATCAACCGTGACTCTCACCGTTTGGACAGTCATCTGACTCGGTTGACCGCTATCGCTGACGCGGACGACAAAAGTGTAAACTCCAGCCGCAGAGGCTCCACTTGGAGTCCAACTGAAAAGGCCATCCGCGGTCATACTGGCTCCGATTGGCTGACCGGACAAAGTGAAGGTCAGGACTTGTGCAGGGAGATCGGCGTCCAGCGCACGGGCGGTGAACGTAAATAAACGCCCCTCGCTGATACGGAATTCAGTAATTAACCCAAGAACGGGCGGGGTATTGCCCTCAGATAAATTGGCCATTCGCGGTGTAGGCGTCTTCATTAAACCGCGCTTAATCCCACCATCAGGCCAGCGCCCTTTGCTCAGATTAGGGGCCTGAACTCCAAAAACAATGGAGTCTATCAACGTCCCGTCAGTCGCAAAAAGTCCTATGGAATCACCGCTACCACTGAGCTTAAAATTGACATGTAAATCCGTCCGATTGCTTTGGTTTTGATTCGGTTCGTTATCTGCCCAAACCAAAAGATGACCGTTCACAGGAATTTTATAACCCCTCGGAATTTGATATTGGAATTTGTTGGTCAGTGTATCGGTAAGGTAGAAGCCTGAAAGATCAGCGATCTCCGGTCCGGGATTAAATATCTCAAACCAATCTTCAAAGTTCCCGTCGGCAGGATCGGAAACAGTCGTGGAATTATCAGCCATCCACTCATTGATAAAAGCCCGGAGCGGTTGCGAGACTGGATTGTTTAGAGCACCCGGTGTGATAAAGTAAAACTCTTGACGATCAAAAGACTGACCCGCTGGAAAGGTTCCAAAGGAGCGGTCGTCACTCACCGTGTAATTTAAGTAGTCAATGACTTGAGCCTGTTGATTGGTACTGACTGAACTGGCCGAGAGAGGATGCACTACTAACTCGGTATAACCCACATGACCATTCTGTTGTGGGCCAAAGTCGAACCGAACCGACTTTGCGTTCACAGGTGGGGTATTAAATCTGACCCAAGTACTGTTACCACTAGGGTGATAGGCAATTTTAGTCAGCGGAATGAAGACCGCTGGATCAGATTCTGTGGCGTAAGAAAGAGTAAAGTCTTGCCAGATGCGTCCGCTGTCACCCCAACCACTAAACACATCAACCATCGACAGAATATAACTCTTCGCAAAGGTATAAGTCAGAATCCAATTATCGTGAATCGCGACTTCGCCAGGTCCACCTCCACCGCTCGCAGGAACTAATCCAAAGGAACCATCGACAAGGGTCGACCAAGAACTCGAGGTCCTCTCCTCGCCCGTAGGATTGCTTGGAGCGCCCCCTGATAAACTTAAAGTCGTGCCGACAGCAGAAAGAAGATTTCCAGCAACCGGAGTCACGTCCAACTCGTACCCAACACTTCCTTCAGCAAAGGCAGTGGCAGTGCGCCCGTCAGTTCCCACTGGAGTCGGAAAGCTGGGCTCCGAATACAGCCTCGATAAAAAGACACTACCCCTTGTGGCAGGAAGAGAAAAACCGGTGTGAAGCTCGGAAAGACTAGAAAGTTGACTGAGTCCGTCAGTATAGATGAGTTTAAACTCGCTCGGTTTTATGGTTGCACCCAAGGGAAAGCGCCATTGGGTTAAATCGATGGCGTGAGTCGAAAGAAAAAGTGGCTCTAGGTTTATTAAATTAGATCCAGAATTATGCAATTCCAACCAAGCAGTTCGTTGACCGATGCTGTTGGTGGGACCGCTCCTGTTTTCTGCCTGAATTTCACTAATCCAAAGTGAGGGGAATGCAGGTAGTGTCGCCGCAAAACTATTCTTAGTTCCTGGAGTGCGAAAGGCGATGCCCTTTAGAGCCCCATTAACCGCAGTCACAAAAGTTGAATTGCTGCCGTCTGAGGAGGGTTTTCCAAGCAGATTCGTCTCCAAAGTAAAGCGACTCATCCAATTACCCGCACGACTTCGGTCTTGGAAGGGATCAATCAACTGCAATGATGAACCGGTACCCTTGGCACTGGCTGGCCAAGGTTCCCTTGTCTCATACCGTACTTGGTCAATGATTAACTCCGAAGCAAGTGGTCCACGCGGTTGCAGAAGAGTCAGGGTCTCGCCATCCGCCCGCAAAGTTCCTTCAAACTGCCCGAAGGGTGCGGGCGCGGCTGGGTAGGCGGTTCTGTAAATTCCCAATTTACTAACAAGAACCACATACTGCCCTTGGGCAATGTAACTGCCAAAGGGAAAAGTGTAGTCGAGTCCGTTCAGTCGCCAACCCGACAAATCAACGGTATTTGACGATGTATTTAACAACTCGACATACGCCGCATCTGGCATAGCTGGCTGAGGCATAATTTCATTGAAAACGACTCTACCTACTAGGGGAGTGGCTTGGCCGATATAGTTGACCGTGATGGTCTTGCTAAAACGACTGATCGGTTGGTCATGCACATCATAACCAACTAGGCTTAATACAGTTGTAGGTGAACTGACTAGGACGCGCATGGACCAACTGGTTAAAGAGGTCCACACCACGGGGAATTCTGTCCCGTTCACCCAGATTTTTTTTACCTGCACAGGTGCCGTGCCGGCAAATGTTAGGAGATTTGTCGCACTCACCACTGTTTCGGGTCCAGTCACATCAAAAGGTTTGCTTCCGGCTAAACTAGAAATCGTTGATTTGGCAAAAGCACCACGTTGTTGAATGAAATTAAGGCCACCGCCACTGCTAAAATTCTGCCCCAAAGTAAAATCATCGTAACGATTGAACCAATACGTCATATAATTTGCATTAAAAACCGTCTGAATGTGATCGAGCATATGCCCATAAAAAAGCCGTTGAATAGCCGGTGAAGACCGAATGATTCGCCCGATATTTTGATCCCCAATCAGCCCAGATGAGGCGCCTCGATTGAAGGAGAAATCCATATCCCACGGCAGATAAAGCATCCGTTGATCCGAAGGCCGCTGATAGACCATTAAGTTGTGATTATTTCCGAAACTATACATATCACCAACACCCATTAAACTCACCAACGAATAAGCGCGCATCCACTCATCCCAATCGGTGGTGGTAGGGGTCTGTGAATCGAGCTCAGCACCACTCAAACTCCAACTTTTTGCGAAGCGAATAAACCCACTATAATCATCCTCCAACCGATGGTTTTTTAGGATAAAATTATAGCGATAAGACTCTTTATTGTTGCCCAAATTACTAATATCAATGCCTTGAACTCCGTCGGGCTGAGGTAGCTTATAGCCGGCGGCGTTGGCTGTCGTGGGATAGTAGATTAACTCTAATTCAAAAAGTTTTCCCGCTGAGCCTTTATCAAAAGCTGTCTCGATAAAATCATCCTCATAACGCGGCGAAAAAATTGCTTGCCCAGTCTGTGCATTTTGAGGTGCGAGCACTCGACAAATATCCGGATGAGGCATCGGCACTCCCGACTGGAGTACCATGTGACGCAGCAGAATCTCCTCGCAACTCGGTCGCCCACTATTTGAACGATCAATCAACATGACCGGATGCACTCCCCGAAACAAATCGTCGGGCTGAAACACTAAGTGAAAGCCCACTCGACCCGCGTCGTCACGACCACGTTGGCTGCTTTTCAGATGAACCGCCGCATCGTAAAAGGCACGGCGTTCGTCATAAATTATCGTGCAAGGGAGTAAGTTATTACTCATCACATTGGTGCTGGCGTGCAGAAGTGTGGTGTTGGCAGGTGTCAGAATAATCCGAATGTTATGTGTGAGTGCTAGATTCGCTGCCCCATCCTTTACCTTGTAGAGGGCTCCCGAATTTATCCCAGCCGATGGATAGGTGGAGATCGCTCCAGCCCCATCGGTTGCACGCACAAAAAATTGCACAACCGTCGCTGCTGCTTGGGCCGGAATAGTGCCCGAATAAAGCCCGTCACCCTTCGGAGTCATGGCGATACTGGACCAAGAACGACCACTAGTAATAGACCACTCAAGTTGACATGCAATCACCCCCTCCGGATCTGCAGTCGCAACAGAGACAGTCACAGGCTGGGAGGCCAGTGGAACAACTGGTTCATGTCGAAGCGCGGCAAAAGTGGGGCCGCTGTTGGTAAGATGCCGAGAATTTTTCGTTCCTGGAGTCCCGTTCAAGAGGGCGGTGGGGAGAGGGGTTGTTCGAGCAACGCGATTAAAATAGAGCCGTGTATTTAATAAATTATTACCCGCGATATGCCGCGCTCGAAAGGATATTTCGTAGGACATTCCATTCACCACTTTTAGACCTCCAACAAGTTTGGTTTCGAGGTGATTATGCATGTGCTCTTGAGGCCCTGTGGCGAAGAGATGCAATAGGTGATTTCCAGGCGAGTCGGGATCCACTTCCACTTGGCTCCGCGAGTGATTGCCCAAAAGACGCCAACCACTCGATCCATTTTCAAAATTACCATTACTCAGCAATCGAACCGGGCTATTGGTGGGTGATTGCACCACACTAATGTCATCGATCCAACACTCGCCATCCCCGAGCAATCCCAGCACAAACTCCCGCCATTGTTCATCTGGACCCGAAGTGACGCTCGCTGTGGCGCTACTGCGATAGCTGAATGTTTGCCACGCTGTTTTAGCCGCTTCGCTACTCGCCGCCCAAGCTTCCGCCTTGGAATTGTCGGAATGCGGATCACGCAATTCAAGACTCGAACCGCCCCCGGCTGGATAAGAAGGCCAACGTCCTCCAACAAAGTAGCGGACTTGATCTGCCGGATTTCCAGCCGCATCTCGTAGAATTACAGTCTCGCCGCGACCGGAAAGATTCTTTTCGAAATTACCAACGGCTTCGGTGCTAGGATAAAGTGATCGGAAAACCACAACGTCCTTGGCCACCACAAGGTAACCGCCAGCGACAACTATCTGTCGTCCGAACGAATAGCCGATACCGCCATCAAGTCCCCAACCCTCCAGATTGATGGGATAGGAACTCTTGTTGTGTAGCTCTAACCAAGATTCCTTGGAAGCATCTGAGGGCACCCCATCAGTGCTGAAGTGAGTCCGAGGGTCGTACATAATTTCATTGATCACGATCTCCTCATGAAATGCGAAGCTGTTCGGTTTTCCCGGACTAGATATGTTCGGAAAAAGAAAGGGCCCAGTACCGTCAGGAGAACGTCCACGATGTTTTTGTTTGATCCCAATTGCGTCGAGTACGGTCGCGCGCGAGGGCGACATTAGATAAAGTTTATCACCAACTACTGGCAAAAAACCGAGGGTGGTTGTGGTAATGACCCGATACCCGCCAGCATCCAGTTCGGGTGTCGCTGTGAAGACATACTCGTGGTGCGAACCGCCGTCCTGGACTAGGACGCAACCCTCCAAGGAGAGTCGGTCCTTACCTGCATTAAAGAGTTCTAACCAGAACTCAGACTGTGTCGAGACAGACAGTTCATTAAAGACAATACCCAGTGCTGGAGCGCTTGGAAAATTGGCGGTGCCTGGGGTTCCTCCAGTCTGCGAACTCCAAGTCCAATTCTCTGGCGGACTACTTGAAGAATCAGGATCACGCTTCGCCAAAGACGCACCCGATCCATTCGAAGCGACCGGCCAATCGCCATCGGTACCATATGTTATTTCGTCCACAACGCGTCCGCTGTTGTTGCGTAAGCGTAAGGTCTCACCGTTATTACTCAGTCGATTGGTGCCAATAAACGGACCAAAAAGAGCCACGCTAACTCCAGTCAAATCAGACAAGGTCGACGGTGATGCCGCCACTAATACAAAACCCCCACCCCGCACAACGGTGTTCGAAGGAAATGCATACCTGCTTCCGCCAGTGATAGACCAACCGGACAAATCAACATCTACAGCCATTTGATTCCGCAACTCAATCCATTCGAACAACGCTTCGTTGGTCGATGGATGATACATAATCTCATTGAAGACGACGGAGGTATCGGCCCGCAGTGAGCACGTCACCGTTGTAACTATAGTGGCGAGAACAAAAAGGAATCGCTTAAAGGACAGAGAAGTGACACGAAAATCAAAGTTTAGCCACGAGACAGAAATAAAATAATGATGGGCTTCAAACTCGGGCAACCGAACTCTTCGGATGTCTACTTCCTGAAACTTTAAAGCGTAAAGCGCGAGCACACTTCTTATCGCGCCACACTTTGGGATCGAAGGAAAACATATATCCATTCTATGCCACCTTCAGCCTGACTAAAACTCAGTCGAACTTTGACTAAAAATGGAAGCTTCCCGCCTTATCAGTCGTCAAACCGATAAAAAAAACCTCTCAACTCTTGATCCTAGAAACAAAATCTCCAGCCTAAGCTTTATGCGACTCCTCTCCCTAATCTTATTTTTAGCTATGACCCTACCGCTCATTGGCGACTCATTGCCGGTCACTTTGCGAACTCGTGATCGATCAAATGGGACAGTGATAGAAAAAAACACTCTATGGGACACAAGAAAAACCGCCCTGATTGTTTGTGATATGTGGGATGATCATTGGTGTAAAAGTGCGGCACGCCGAGTCACAGAATTGGCAGGCCCGATGAATGAAATGATCCGAAAAGCCCGCGCTAAGGGTATTTTTATTATTCATGCGCCAAGCAGTGTCACAGATTTTTACAAAAACTATCCCCAACGCCGACTGGCTCAGTCGGCACCCTTTGCGAAGACGCCGGTAGCTTTGACCTCAGCGCCTCGTTGGGGCACCGCCTGGTGCTGGACAGATCCTAAACACGAAAGTGTGTTGCCGGTGGATGACAGCGATATGGGCTGTTCGTGTGTGGGTAAAAAATGCGAAATTATCCCACCATGGAAACGTCAACACGCCCTGATTGAACTCAACGAAAGCGACGCTCTCACCGACGACGGCCAAGAAACTTGGAACCTTCTCACTGCACGCCAAATCGATACCGTTCTTCTCTGCGGGGTGCACCTGAACATGTGTGTCTTGGGCCGCCCGTTTGCGATTCGTCAGCAGATTTACTTGGGTAAAAAGGTCTCTTTCATCCGCGATATGACCGACTCAATGTACAATCCAGAACGCCCGCCAGGTGTCGATCATTTCACGGGCCATGACCTCATCATTGCTCACGTGGAACAGCATTGGTGCTCCAGCATCACTAGCGACGTTATCACCGGCACTAAACCCTTCCGCTTTCAGGAAGACACGCGCCTGGCCAAATGAAAAGTCGACAACCGAACGTCACTCAGTTCCTGCGATTTTGCGCGGTATATGGTTTGCTCTTGAACTCTTTGGTCTTGGGCCAAACTCCAGCACTTTCTCTGTCTTCTAACTTCCGGTCTAAAGGAGATTTCGAACGTCAGATGAAAGAACTCTCTAATTGGGGTCGATGGGGAACCAACGATCAACAAGGCACCCTGAATCTACTAACACCCAAGCAACGATTCGAGGCCACTCGACTCGTCCGCGAAGGAGTCTCCGTCTCGCTAGCGCGGGATGTCGAAAAGGAACGATCTGGCGATAACGGTTCGCCCTTTGTTCATTCCATGGATCGCACCGGTACAAACACCAGTGGCTTTTCTTGTTCGGACACCTTTATGGTTTCCTACCATGGAATGGTTCACACCCATATCGATAGCCTCTGTCACATGTTCCATGACGGTTTCATGTACAATGGATTCCCCCAGACCGAGGTGGTTAGCTCTGGGGCAAGAAAACTAGGGGTGGATAATCTGAAGCAGGGTCTCTTTGGTCGAGGTATCCTGATGGATATTCCTGCACTCAAAGGGCTTAAATATCTCGAACCCGGCACTCCAATTTATCCAGAGGATCTCAGCGCTTGGGAGAAACAAGCGGGTATAAAAGTAAAATCTGGAGATATTGTATTGATCCGCACAGGTCGCTGGGCTCGACGCGCTGCAAAAGGTCCTTGGGGAGACAAGTGGGCAGGCCTTCATGGATCCTGTGCCCAATGGCTCAAGACGCGCGATGTCGCGATGATTGGTAGTGATGCCGCCAGTGATGTTCTTCCTTCCGGAATCGAGGGCGTGCCTATGCCAATCCACCAACTTTGCCTCGTTGCCATGGGTATGTGGATTCTCGACAGTTGCGACCTTGAAGCCTTGAGTGTGGCCGCCAAAAAACGTCGTCGCTGGGAATTTCTTCTCACCGCCTCGCCCTTAGCAGTCACCGGGGCAACAGGTTCTCCAGCAAACCCGATTGCAACCTTTTGAGTAGACACATCTACGCTTAGTGTAAACGGGATCGATCGATAACCTCCGAACTAGTCTTCCTCAACTAGACTTTGATCAAAGATGCAAACGACACACTCCTCACAATTCTTAGGACTCAGTCTCGACATTTTAGAAATTAAATTCTTTTCATCAGTGTCAAAATGATCCACTCTCTGGGTTAAAACAGCTATGGGTAGTTCAAGATCAAAAAGATCAAAAAAGTCTGGTCGTTTTCTAACAAGACTATGGAAGCTTCCCGATCAATTAATCAACCGAGAACTAAATATTGAAAAATTCTTTTCGTGATTGTTGTCGGAATAATTGCCTACAAAGTAGTGATTCCCAGATTTATTTCTCCCTAGAATTCAGCTTGCGGTTACTCAGTTCTCAGACGACTCCACAAACAAAAAATCACTTGTGGAACATGATAATTCAGGTCGCGATAAGAACTGAAATCGTCCCCGCAGGAATCTGGACAGCGAAAGGGCTATTCTGGGCCCCTGATCCTCGCCTAATTTTCTAAAAGCCCCAAAAAAGTGAATAGGAGAGCATGTTTTGTCTTGCATATATAATATTTTATTTCTATATAATGTTAGCTGCATGTCGGCGCGTTTACCCATTTTGCACAAGACACCCTTTGTCTTGGATCCGCGTCCGCTGACCGAAGCCAGCAGTGCTCACGTCGGTGCCCGCGGCGTCTCCCGGGCCTTCCGCTCCCTGGGCCTGCCGGGGAATCACCGCCAATCTCAAGCTGCGCA
>SIAZ01000038.1 GCA_009695405.1 Pedosphaera sp.
ACAGTTTCAGCGCCGTCTCCGGGGCTGTGGTCAGTTCTGGAGCCGCCCCGGCCTTACCCATCTCCTTCAACTCTGCGTCTTGGTCAAAAACAAGGACGATCACCTCCTCTGGAACTGATTCTTACCGTCAACTTGTGAATGCACGGTCTACAGGGTTTGTTTCGAATCACATCTTGACGTTAGTCAGTAAACTTTCGTACAGTGACAGGCCGTAAGGAACTTTTCTGCTGCCATCGTAGGTGGCACGCTAGAGTCGGCTAAACACCGGCTTTTTTGTTACCCCAGTTTCTGGGATTGAGCGACGACTATGAATGCGGAAATTTTGGCTGTTGTTGAGTATTGGGAGCGCGAGAAGGGCATTGCAAAAGATGTCCTGCTCGGTGCTATCCAAGAAGCGTTGATGCAGGCTGCCAAGAAGGCCATTGGCCCCGCACGCGAACTCCGTGTTTCCATCGATCCGCGCTCGGGCGATATCAAAGCTTGGGCTAAATTGATGGTCGCCGATCGGGTGATTTCTAAGCACGATCAATTAAGTGTCTTTGATGCCCGCCGTGCTGGGTTTCCTGAGGCTAAGATGGGGGATGAGGTGGAAATTGAGGTTACCCCTGCGGGCTTTGGACGGATTGCTGCTCAGTTTGCCAAGCAGGCGATGATGGCCCAGTTGCGTAAAGCAGAGAAGGCGATGGTCTATGACGAGTTCAAAGATCGTGTAGGTGATATTGTTAGTGCGACTGTTCGTCGATTTGAACGTTCGGATGTGGTCTTTGATTTGGGTAAGTTCGAGGGGATTATGCCCAACCGAGAGCGTGTCCCGACCGAGGAATATCAGATCGGCGAGCGGACCCGTTGTTTAGTTAAGGCGGTAGAGCAGACCCCTCGTGGTCCTGAGATTGTTCTTTCTCGGTCAGACGCTAATTTCGTTATCAAATTGTTTAAGATTGAAGTCGCGGAGATCGGTGATGGGACTATTGAAATTAAGGGCATCGCTCGTGAGCCTGGATTTCGTACCAAATTGGCTGTCTTTTCGCGTGATCCCAAGGTCGATCCAGTTGGAGCCTGTGTCGGGCTTCGGGGACAGCGGGTGAAAAATATCGTCCGCGAATTGAATAATGAGAAAGTAGATATTATTCCTTGGTCGCCGGATATTCGGCGGTACGTGGAGAACGCTTTGGCCCCAGCCAAGCTAAAGACTTTCGAAGTGGATGAAGGGCGGAAGAGGGTTTTAGTACACACCTCGCCCGACCAACTGTCGCTGGCGATAGGAAAGCGAGGTCAAAATGCCCGTCTGACCTCTCGTTTAACGGGATGGAATATTGATATCGAGGTTGAACAATCGTTTTTACCTGGTTTCGATCAAAAAGTGGCTGTAGCGGTAAAAGATTTTTCTACAGTACCTGGGATTAGCGACGCTCAGGCATTGATTTTGGTGACGACGGGCTTTCATAGTCTTGAGGACGTCGTGCAGCAGGCCTCGGAAGAGGATTTGCGGGGATTGGAAGGAATCGGGGAAGCTGCGGGAGCTATCCTTGGGGCTCTTCGTGACGAGTTAGCACGTCGCGCGCTGGGTAATGGAGAGTCTGCGGGAATGTAATCGGTTCTGGGGAGGGGATGTTCGACCGGTCCATGCAGTACCGGCGTCCTCTTCTAAGTCCGAAAAGTTAGGTCTGAATCTATAAGCAGTATGCCGGTTCGCATTTACGAGATCGCCAAGAAACTCAACCTCGAGAGCAAGTTTGTGCTCATGAAGGCGAGGGAAATGGGTATTTTCGCAGCTAAGGTGCCGTCGAGTACGCTCGACAAGATCACTGCTGAGTTTCTTGAGGAGCAACTGACACCTCTGGCTAAGCCCTTTGAGGCTTCTCAGCCTATTGAATTTGCTCCGGTAGCTATTATCCATGCAGCGGCACCAGTCATTGCCCCTTCTTTGCCAGTCTCAGTTCTAGGTGCGCCGGTTCCTCAATCTCCTGTTATTGATCCGAGTCACCGCTCGAATCCCGAACTAAAGCCCGTATCCGCGCGAACCGAATCGGTGGTCCCGACAGAGCCTGTGCTCGGAGGCAGAGTTCCTTTGTTGCAGAAATCGGCGTCTAAGCCGGTCGACTCTTTACCAATGGATTCGGTTAGCAAGTCAACTCGAACACCGCCAGCGTCGGTTCTCGGTGGTGCTTCTAATTTGCAACCAGCCCCGGCCCCAGCCCCGGCCCCAGCTCCGGTTAAGCAGACTGGACAATTGGTCGGAAGGATTGATCTGAGTCAATTTGGATACGGTGGGCGGACAACCCGTGGAGTTTCAGCAAATGCGCCAGCTCCACAACCTGTCGCACCACCACCACCACCACCACCAGCTCAGCGTCCCGCTGATTCACGAAACCGGCTCGGTCCCGGTCAGTTTCAGCGCGGTGGGCAGGGAAGTTATGGTCGTTCTGCCGGTGCAGTCGGCCCGCGCTTCGCGGGAAATGCAGGGTCTCGTCAGGCACCAAGTCAGCAGGCCCCAGCGCGTCCTGTGGCTCCGCCGCGTCAACAATATGCCGTTGACGCTCCCACGATTATAATGCGGCCACCCATTCTGGTGCGTGAGTTGGCGGAAAAGATGGGGAAGAAACCCTTCCAAGTTATTGGTGATTTGATGCAGATGGGGGTTTTTGCGACGGTAACCCAGACGATTGAACCGGAAGCGGCGATTAAGATTTGTGCGAAACACGGAATTCGGTTTGAGACGGAGAAACGAGATAAGGCGTCGCACGTCGTCAATATTCCTAAAGAGGATAAGATCCAACTCGATTCCGAGGATCAAACGGAGACCCTCAAGTCGCGTCCGCCGATCATCACCATTATGGGGCATGTTGATCATGGTAAAACCTCCCTCTTGGATGTCATCCGCAAAGCGAATGTGGCAGCGGGTGAAGCGGGTGGCATTACTCAGCACATCGGAGCTTACTCTATTGCCTATCCACATCCGACGACGGGTAATTTGGAAAGTCTCACCTTTCTCGATACTCCGGGTCATGCGGCCTTTGCTGCCATGCGTGCACGGGGTGCCAATGTCACTGATATTGTCGTCTTAGTTGTAGCGTCGAATGACGGAGTGATGCCTCAGACTTTAGAGGCCCTAGCTCATGCTAAGGCAGCTAAGGTGCCTATTATTGTTGCTGTCAATAAGTGCGACCATCCGGCATCTAATCCGATCAAGGTTCGTCAGCAATTGCAGGATAAAGGTTTGGTACCCGATGACTGGGGCGGCGACACTCTGTTTGTTGAATGTTCAGCGATCACCAAGAAAGGGATTGATACGCTGATTGTTTCGATTTTATTGCAAGCCGAGCTGCTTGAACTGAAGGCGAATCCAGATCGGAATGCTAAGGGGAATGTCATCGAGTCTGGAGTCGAAGCAGGTGGTTCTGTGGCGACGGTGCTCATTCGTAAAGGGACTTTGAGAGTGGGTGATGTTATTATCTGCGGCGAACATTATGGTAAAGTTCGTGCGATGATGAACGAGGAAGGGCAACGATTGAAGGAGGCATCTCCCTCAGTAGCGGTCCGTGTGCTGGGCCTGAATGGTGTACCGGATGCTGGGTCTGAATTTAGTGCTGTCGAAAATGAACGTGCTGCGCGTGATCTTGCTGAGGAACGCTGTGAGAAACGACGGAAGCTTGAATTTGACGGAGATCGGCGTACGCGGACGAGGGCTTCTTTATCTGACTTATTTGGGCGGATTGGTGATCTGACAGCGAAGGTGCTCAAAGTCATTGTTAAAGCGGATACTCAAGGATCGATGGAAGCGTTGGTGGGGGCGTTGCGAGAAATTAAGGCGACTAAGGTTTCCTTGGAGGTCGTGCACAGCGCAGTTGGAGCGGTGAACGTGTCCGATATTAACTTGGCCCGAGGTACCAAGGCTGTGGTGCTCGGCTTCCACGCACGGATTGATAATAACGCTGCGGAAGAGGCTAAACGTTACGGTGTTGAGATTCGTCTTTACGCGATCATCTATGAATTAGTGGATCAAGTTCGCGAGGCGATGGCTGGTCTTTTGGATCCATTGCTGAAGGACACTATTGTGGGACAAGCGGAGATCCGGAAAGTATTTGATTTGTCTAAGGGCGGACGCGTTGCGGGTTGTGCTGTCACAAATGGGCGTCTGCTTCGAGGGAAGATGCGGCTGCGGCGTCGAGGGAATTTGGTGTACGAGGGCGTTTCCCTGACCTTAAAGCGTTTTCAAGATGAGGTAAATGAGGTGCGCTTGGGTATGGAATGTGGTGTGCGTTTGGAGGGCTTTGATGACTACGAAGAGGGGGATATAATCGAGTGCTACTCGGTGGAAAAGATTGCAGCAAAGCTCGAATAAATTATCGAATTCTGTGATAACAACGCTCCTTCGTGCTCCTAGTCGTCGTCTTCAACGCGTTTCTGAACTTCTCAAACGGGAGGTGAGTGAGCTTCTTCGTAAAGAGTTCTCCGTTGAAGAGTGTGGTCTTTTGACGATCAATGAAGTCAAGGTGGCCCCCGATCTCAAGACGGCTTCGGTGTATGTTAGTTTTGTCGGCAACCGATCTCAGCGGTCGATTGCTCATGCGAAGTTAACACAACGCTCAAAATTTATTCAGTCAATGCTAGGTGCCCAGTTGACTATGAAGTGGACGCCTGTTTTAACCTTCTTTCTCGATGATTCCATCGAAAAGGGGAATCGAGTGTTGGCTATTCTTGAGCAATTGGATTTAGAGCGGAAAACGACTGTTTAATTTTATGGCCCAAAAGGACCCACCGAAGGCCGTGGAAAATATTTTGGAGGCGGTCAGAGAGGCTTCTTCTATTTTAGTGGTCGGCCATATTCGACCTGATGGTGATTGTATCGGCAGCCAAGTGGGATTGGCTCTGGCGTTGGAAGGGGCGGGAAAGCGGGTGACTGTCTGGAATCAAGATCCTGTTCCTGACAAACTTAAATTTCTTGATCGCGATCGACGAGTTCGCAAGCCGTCTTCGGGCCATTCCTTCGACTTAGTGATTGCCACAGATTGTGCGGCAATGGATCGGTTGGGTAAGGTGGCTGACTTTCTTCTGGACGGCGTGCCGATTATCAATATTGATCATCATGCGTCCAACACCCGCTACGGGAAAATGAACTGGGTTTCCCCTCGGGAACCGAGTACCGGAGAATTAATTTTTGATCTTTGCAAATGGGCTGGTTGGAAGATCACTCAGCCCATGGCTGATTGTTTATTTACAGCCGTCAGCACCGATACCGGTAGCTTTCAGTATCCGAGCACCACTCCTGATACTTTGGAAACGGCCGCTGAGTTAGTAGATAGGGGCGCGAATTTGGGAATGATTTGTCAGGAGATCTACCAGAGTTATCCGCTCACTCGAGTTCGTTTGCTTCGTCATGTCTATTCCAATTTTCGACTGACTCACGACGCTAAGACGGTTTATTTTTGGTTGCGTAAAAAGGATTACAGTCGCGCTGGAGCTTCGACCGAGGAATCAGAGGGACTGATTGATCATGTCCGAGCTATCGATGGCGTGGTGGTCGCTGTCGTGTTTGAGGAAGTGGAGGCTGAGGTGACCCGGGTTAGTTGGAGATCCAAGGCTTCTTCAGTGGATGTGGCGGCGATCGCACAGTCGTTTGGTGGAGGAGGGCACAAAGCGGCCGCCGGTGCTCGAATCCTCGGTAAACCTTTGGGAGTGCAGCGGCGTGTCCTGACTGCTATCCGTAAATCCATTAAGGCGGTCAAAGCAACCGCCTAAATTTTTCTAAACTTTTTCCTCTTCCGCTCCTGGTTTTCAATGGCTCTTCCTAGTATATCTCCTCTCGATGGGGCGCTCCTCGTCGACAAACCCGCTACTTGGACCTCGCATGATGTGGTGGCCAAGGTTCGTAATCATTTTCGGCTTCAGAAAGTGGGACACTGTGGGACCTTGGATCCTATGGCCACAGGGCTATTGATTCTTTTATTAGGGAAGGCAACCCGCTATTCTGAACGATTTATGTCGTCGGATAAGGTCTATGACGGAGTGATGCGACTCGGAGAATCGACCGATTCCTACGATGCCGATGGTGAATTGACCGATTCGATGCCCGTTCCCCTATTGAGCGTCGCCGAGCTAAATGAGACGTCCAAAGCCTTTACTGGCGATCTTTTGCAAACGCCGCCTATGGTCAGTGCGGTGAAGATTGGCGGGACACCTTTGTATAAATTGGCCCGCAAGGGACTGGTTGTGGCGCGTGAGGCGCGTCCGGTGCATGTCTATGCCTATCAATTTGATGACTACGAGGAGCCCTTTGCTTATTTTAGAGTGAGTTGTACCAAGGGAACTTATATTCGAAGTCTCGCCCATGACTTGGGTCAAAAGTTGGGGTGTGGGGCCCATTTAACCAAGTTGCGACGGGTCACTAGTGGACGCTTTGATTTGGCGGATGGATTTTCACTTTCGGAGATTCTTCAATGGGATGAGGCTGAACTTGAGAAGAAGATTATTCCATTTCTAAAACTAAAATCCTTTGAGTAAAGGTAAGTTCGTTGGAATTTGTTTGGGTATTCCGCTCCGTTCACACGGTTGCGGGGGGGAGTTCTATCAAGAGTGGATTTTTGGCTTCCTCCTCTAGATTCTCTGTCTAGCCTGTTGCCATGGCGATTCTCGAAGACATGACAGATCTAGCACGGCGCGCTAAAGCGGCCTCGCGGCAGGTGGCGCGATTGACTTCGGTCGACCGTAACCGGGTTCTTTTGAGCATGGCTGATGCGCTCCAAAAAGCGACGGTGGAGCTACAGGTTGCCAATGCTTTGGATAGGGAAGTGGGGCGTGCCATGGGCTTATCCGCGGCTATGCTAGATCGGTTAACACTCGATAGCGCGCGTATTATCGCCATGGCTCAAGGAGTGCGGGATGTGGCGACCCTTCCGGATCCGGTGAATCGTGTTTTAGATGAGCGTATCAGACCCAATGGATTGAGACTCCGTAAGATCGCTGTTCCGATTGGTGTCGTGGTGATTATTTATGAGTCTCGCCCCAATGTGACCGCTGACGCTGCGTCCCTTTGTTTGAAAACCGGTAACGCGACCATTCTTCGAGGCGGCAAGGAGGCTTTAAATTCAAATCGATTGATTGCTTCGATCATGGTATCGGCGGCCCGAGCGGTGATGGCTAACTTTCCTGAAGATGGGATTCTGGTTGTGCCCACTGCGGATAGAGAAGCGATACCGGCGCTTCTTTCCCTGACACAGTATGTTGATTTATGCATGCCCCGTGGCGGCGAGGGGTTGATTCGGGCGGTGACCGCCTGTAGCAAGGTTCCGGTTATCAAGCACTACAAGGGAGTATGCCATGTTTATGTGCAGGGCGACGCCGATCTGCGTATGGCTGAAGAGATTGTCTTCAACGCCAAGTGTCAGAGGCCATCGACCTGTAATGCGGCAGAAACGCTTCTGGTTGACCAGACGATTGCCGATCGGTTTCTACCGCAGATAGCCTCCCGCTTAGCGACCAAAGACGTTTCATTTCATGCCGATATCGAGGCTATTCCCTTGCTGCGATCCGGTTTAGGGGACCGAGGCTTTCAAGTTCAGGAAGCTAACTCAGAGGATTGGTCGACCGAGTACAATGATTACGTGATAAATGTACGGATCGTGAAGGGTCTTGAGGAAGCGATTCAACACATTACCGACTACGGATCAGGGCATAGCGATGCTATTATTACTGCGGACGAAACTGTGGCGGAGCGGTTTTTATCCGAGGTCGATTCGGCGGCAGTTTATTGGAATGCGTCCACCCGATTTACCGATGGAGGTGAATTCGGAATGGGGGCTGAGATTGGCATAAGTACAGACAAGATTGGGGCACGTGGACCGATGGGCTTGGAGGAACTTTGCACCTATAAGTGGCAAGGATTTGGGACTGGCCAAATTCGAAGTTGAGCGGTCTTAAGAGGTATTAAGATATTAAGGTATTAGGTTGTACCCCAAAAAAAAACCTCGAAGTGCCAACACAAGGCCCGCGAGGGTCAGGAGAGTTACTAAAAGCAAGGTAGCAATGATCAAGGTTTTGATGGCGACCCGTGCCAGTTTCCAAAGCAGGACAAGAGTTAGCAATCCCGTTAGTACGACGGCAAAAAAACCAAGAATGAACAGTGCTGGGTGATCAGTACTGTTCATCGCGGGTTAACCTTGATCGGTTGTGCTGGGATGTTTCGATTGGCGCAGCTGATCTGCTCCCGTGCGAAGCAGACGTTCGGTCGTTTCCCATCCGAGGCAGGCATCGGTGATACTGACCCCGAAGCTGAGTTCCTTGGAGTTTTTAAGGGGTTGATTGCCTTCGAAAAGACTGCTTTCGATCATTACTCCGATCAGCGGTTTGCAACCCGCAGCGCGTTGGATAATGAGGTTCATCCAGACCTCCTCTTGGCGGCCATATTGCTTGCTAGAATTGGCATGACTGCAGTCGACCATTAAAGCCGTGTGGAGTTTAGCGGATTGAAGACAGGCGGCGGCGTCAGCGATCGAGGAAGCATCAAAATTAGTCCCATTTCGTCCTCCACGAAGTACCACATGGCCATCGGCATTGCCAGTGGTCTGGACAACGCAGGTGGCACCTTCTTGATCGATGCCGAGGAAATGATGAGGATGCCGTGCGGAGAGCATCGCATCGATGGCAATTTGGAGGGAGCCATCGGTTCCGTTTTTGAAGCCCACAGGCATAGAGAGTCCACTCGCCATTTCTCGGTGCGTCTGGCTTTCAGTGGTTCGGGCACCAATGGCGGCCCAACTGACTAAATCTGCTAAATATTGAGGGACGACCGGATCGAGGAATTCTGTGGCGGCAGGCAAGCCGAGACTGTTTACCTCCAGAAGCAAGCGACGACCAATCCGCAACCCCGCATCGACCTCATAGGATCCATCGAGATGGGGATCATTGATTAACCCTTTCCAACCAATCGTCGTCCGAGGCTTTTCGAAGTAAACGCGCATTACCAAGAAGAGTTGGTCTGAAACCTCAACGGCCAAACGAGCTAACTTGCTCGCGTAATCCATCGCCGCCACTGGATCATGGATCGAGCAAGGGCCCACCACCACGAGGAGTCGCGAATCTTCGCCATGGAGAATCTGCTGCACGGTGCGACGCGCACGGACAACGGTGTCGTTGACCCGTGCATCCATTGGCAGAGATTGTTTCAGTTCGCTGGGAGCCAGCAATCGGCGTGTAGAGACGACACGGAGGTCGTTCGTCTTTTGCATGAGGTTGTTGGGGGAAGGCAAAGTGAAAAAGAGGGTTTAAGGCTCCGATGATTAAAGGCCGGAGGGTTGTGTAGACAGATTGACTATCACGACATGGGCCGCAGTCCGGAGTCGGTCAGAAAACTCAGGTATGCGGACATCCATTTCTTGTTGCACCAATCCTTCGCGTATTTGTTCAGCAACTTCGTTAAAGGGGATTATTCTAGACGGAACATCCTCGATTTTACGGAAAAGATGCAAGCCATTCTGGCTGTTGATGATCCCGGTAATTTCCCCCGCTTTAAGTGTCCAAACCGCATTTTCAAATTCAGCAAACATTTGCTTTTTCTGGAAAGTATATTCGCCTCCTCTGTCTTTAGATTCCGGATCTTCGCTGAGTTCTTTAGCAAGTGCAGCAAAGTCGCCGCCCGCTTTCAGCTTGGCGAGGGTCTCGTCGGCTTTCTTTCGTTTGAGCGCGATGATTTCGGTCCCCAACGACGTTTTACTTCCTGGTTCAACCGTAGCGAAGAAAATTTGCGCTGCTCGTACTTGATCGGGCTTGGCCCAAAAAGCTTCGTTGGCATCGTAATAGCGATGGATATCCGATTCTGGTATTCGGATAAGCGGCTTCACTTCGCGATCGATAACATGATCCATGAGGGATCCCTCAAATTTCTCCTGCCGAAAAGATTCCTGAGTGTATCCAGCGGCAGCGACAGTATTCCAAAAAACAGCCTCGTTTGCGGCGGATTTAATCATCCCATCAATACGGCGTTTCGACTCGAATCGAGCCAGATTGGTGTCGGTCGCCGTTGTTCTCGCTAAAATGAGTTGCACAAAGACCATGGTGTTCAGTGTGTGATAACGTAGATCGTTCATTTCCCGATCCGATAGTGTGTGCTGTTGGGTTATTGCTTCGGCTGCGATCTTGGAGACTTTGGAGTTAACTGAGGTTGCGGTGATATAGATACCGTCACCCCTAGCCCAAACGGTATCCCCCGGCAGCCCGGGTTGGTTGGCTTTAATTGATAAATTTGAAAGCCCCCCCGCGCTCAGAACGGGAGTGGGGTTCGGCTTCCCCAGTGCGAATGGATTGATGGAATTGGTCAGGACAATCTTGGGCACGGGGCGCGCCGCACCCTCAGGAGGCCTGACACTTTGGGCCAGCATCGCCAAGGAAAAGAAGGAAAAGAATGAAATTAGGACCGTCAGCAACTTCATGGAAGGGTCAGCCTACAAAAAAAGAAGTTCGCTCGCAATAATTCGCCCATCTTTAAAGCAGTATTCTTTGAGTGCCTCTTTGCCTCGCCCTTTTTTCAGATCCAGCGACTTGGAACAGTTCACCGTTTGGTTCATTTGCAAACTTGGTGCCTCAAACTGATTAGGGTATTCTCGTGTTCATGATTTCGTTGGAACATCAAATCCTCAGCCAATTGATTGAATTAGAGCAGATCGTCATGGAAATGGCTGCGGGTGGGCCGCGTAAAAGCCTTCTTACTTGGGTGAAAAAAATTGATGAACTCACCCAATTACTTCCTACGAACACTGATCCGCATCTGCTTCATTATCTGCATAAACGGAGCTATGAGAAAGCTCGGTTGTATCTTCAAGGCCGTGATGCCGAGACCGTTGAGGGGCCGTGCGCTCATCTCTGAGCCGTCGAATTTTGAGTCTTTATGAATCCCCAAGACACCATTGCGGCCCTAGCAACACCCGTTGGAAACGGCGGAATTGCGGTAATTCGGGTGAGTGGACGCGAGGCAATCCGTGTCGCTGATATCTGTGTCCGGCTTGCAGGGGCACGTTACTCGAGTTTGATAACGGTACCCGAGAGGACGGCTTTGCTGGCTCAAGTGATCCGTAATAAGGTGTCGATTGATGAAGTTTTAGTGACCGTTTTTCGCGGACCACGTTCTTTTACCGCTGAAGATACGGTGGAAATCGCCTGTCACGGAGGTGGTTTGGTGACACGGTTAGTTCTGGAAACAGTTCTCGCTAATGGGGCACGGCCGGCGGTACCTGGGGAGTTTACCTTGCGAGCCTATTTGAATGGGCGAATGGACCTAACTCAAGCGGAGGCGGTTGCAGATTTGATCCATGCACGCACTGAAAGGGCCTTGCTGACCGCTCGATTGCAGATGTCGGGTTCGCTTTCGGTGCGAATTAACTCACTGAGAGACGGGCTCCTTTCCGTGTTGGCTCACATCGAAGCCCACATTGATTTTCCCGATGAAGATATCCAACCCGACACGGTAGTTGCCCTACTCGCCCGATTGAAGAAGGCGCTTAAAGAGGTGGAGGAATTATTGAGGACGGCGGATGAAGGTCGGATTTTAAAGGAAGGCGTTCGTGTGGCAATTATTGGTCCGCCTAATGCAGGTAAGTCGTCGTTGCTGAACCAGTTATTAGGCCAAGACCGAGCCATTGTTTCGCCCATTGCCGGTACGACTCGAGATACCATCGAGGAGTTATCAACTATTCGAGGAACATCCGTCGTTTTTGTGGATACGGCTGGACTTCGGTCGTCAGAGGACATTTTGGAATTAGAGGGGATTCGTCGTAGTCGTGAAGCGGCAGACGCCGCCGATTTGATTTTACACGTTCTCGATGGATCTATCCAAACGGGGATCTACGATGCGGCCCTATTGGAGGAGTTTGCGGGGCGAACTCGGATTTTAGTGATCAATAAAGCAGATCTGCCGGTGGTGATTCGCTGGGAGGGCGGGGTCGAAGTCAGTTGCCGAACCGGGCTCGGTTTAGAGGCTCTAAAGGAGACAATCAATCGGGTTATATGGTCAGCGATTCCTACCTCTGCAGATGCTGGGGTAGCGATTAATTCGCGTCACCGCCAAGTTTTGGAGCGAGCCTCAGCCGCATTGGGGCAGACAGCGACTGGGTTATCTGCAGGATTAACCTTAGAACTAGTGGCCTTTGAACTACGGGTCGCCTTGGGAGCCATAGGTGAGGTTGTGGGCGGAACTAGCACGGACGATCTTCTCGACTCCATCTTCAGTCAGTTTTGCCTCGGGAAGTAGCTGAAGATATGGGTTTTTGGTTTGAAGCGACGCCAAGAATCGTCGGTGTAAAAGTCTTTCTGTAAATTGTTCTTCTTACATCCTGCTTTTCCCCTTCGGGGTGAGGCGAAGAATCACCAAGAAAAACAGGGACAGGCCCCAAATCTCGAGATTTCTTTTATGAGACTGAGATGGTAGATCGGTCGCGGAGTACGGTTCACTTGAGAGAATCGTTTGGAATGGGAACTTGCATGAGCGTCCTTTCCAAGCGCACCCTTTTCAAAAATCCCGTGAGTTTTATTGATCGTAACGCCACTGTCGCTGAAGCTGGTTTTTCCCGTTGGATGGTACCACCCGCAGCGATCGCCGTGCATATGTGCATCGGTCAGATCTATGGGTTTAGTGTTTTTAGTAAGCCCTTGACGCAGGCCGTGAATGGCCAGGCATGGACCATTCCTCAAGTGGGTTGGATTTACTCAATTGCCTTGGTTTTGCTCGGCCTTTCGGCGGCGATCGCAGGAAAATGGGTGGAACGGAGCGGTCCTCGGAAAACAATGTTAGCGAGTGCAGCTTGTTTTTGTGGTGGCTTGGTGATTTCAGCTCTAGGCGTGCGGTGGCATCAATTGAGTCTGTTATACCTTGGGTACGGGGTTTTGGGCGGTGTGGGGTTGGGCTTGGGGTACATTGCTCCGGTTTCGACGCTAATGAAGTGGTTTCCTGATCGGCCGGGTATGGCAATGGGGATGGCCATTATGGGATTTGGTGGAGGTGCCTTGATTGGAGCTCCGTTGGGAGTTCTCTTAATGGAGTCTTTTAAATCTGCCACAGCCAATGGGGTTGCTGAAGCCTTTTTGTGTATGGCCGGTGTGTACGGGGGGTGTATGACCGTGGGCGCTTGGATTGTTCGTGTGCCGCCGGAGGGTTGGAAACCGTTGGGATGGACGCCTTCAGTAAAGACATCAGCAATGATCACTACCGCGCAAGTGTCTGTAGATACCGCATGGAAGACACCTCAGTTTTGGCTTTTATGGCTTGTTCTGTGTATGAACGTCAGTGCGGGAATCGGGATCCTCGGACAAGCCTCCTTGATGTGTCAGGAGATGTTCGGAGTCAGTGCTCTTATTGGCGGAGGCTTCGCTGGGTTGCTTTCTCTCTTCAATATGGGGGGGCGTTTTCTCTGGTCCTCAGTTTCTGATTTTACTGGGCGCAAGCAGGTTTACTGCATTTATTTCTTGCTGGGTGCGCTGCTGTATTGCCTAGTGCCTTTGACCCAAAGGACAGGAAACCGGATGCTATTTGTGGCAGTGACAGCGGCCATTATTTCGATGTATGGAGGCGGGTTTGCCACGATTCCCGCTTATTTAAGGGATTTATTTGGAACCTATCAGGTGGGCGCAATTCATGGGCGTTTGATCACTTCTTGGTCCATGGCTGCCTTGGTGGGGCCGCCTTTGGTGAATTACCTTTCTGAGTCGCGAAAGAAGGCGGGTGTACCGGCGGCCGAAGCCTACAATTCGACCTTGTATCTGATGGCCGGCCTGCTGCTTTTAGGGTTAATCGCTAATCTCTGTGTTCGACCTGTGCAGGCTCGGCATCATTTACCGCCGAGGAGACTTGGTTGATCTAGCTGACCCAGTGAAATAATGAAGAGACTGAAACTTGGTTTTGCGTGGCTTTTGGTTGCTATTCCCCTGACTTGGGGTGCCTGGCAATCGGTGAAGAAGTCGATGCCCTTATTTACGGAACGTACCGCGGTGAGAGGCCAATAAGACCTTTTCATCTAAGACCTTTTTACCCCTCGAAGTGATGAAGTGTTCGCTCACTTCTTCGTCCGGCGGACCTTTGGCTTTGTTGTGTGCTCGCCCTAAATTGCTGCGGTTTTAAGCTTTGGCAAAGGTCCAAAATCCTACGCAACCCAACATGTGCTGAGCGCGGAGTGGGCCATCGATTAGCGAACGCCCATCAGGTGCTCGAGAACCAATTGATCGAGATCTTGATAATTGCGAGCAGCGATTAGAGCGGTCGCTTCTTTTTCAGGATAGGTTTTTGCTTTGGCGAGTAAGTGCTCAAAGGTGCGACGTGAGTTAGAGAGATGCTGGAGCCAATGCTCTTCAGTGGTGGTGCGAAAGGGGTGAACATCGAAGCAAATAAATTCACCCTTTTTGCCATAACCATTTCGTTCGAGGGCCCGGACCTGATTAAAAGCGACGCGCAGATTAGCTGATCCAAAGGGTTTATCTTGATCGAACTTGAGCCCGTTTTGATCATTGAGATGCAGCGACCACAGTTTGTCGAAGGCCATGACAAAATCGATTTCGTCGGCGGGATCAAGGCCGGCTAGAATGGCGTGAGCCGATTCAATCAGGCAACCGACCCGTTTCGGATCTCGGGTCAGTTGAGCAATCGCGAGGGCATGACCAATAGTGGGAATGTAAGCTTGATCCATCGGTTCGTTGGGCTTGGGTTCAATGGATAAGCGAATCTTTCGGTCGTGCTTCAGCATGGCATCCAAAGCTTCGACGAGCAGTTCCACCGAACGAGCCCCCGACTTGGACTCTCGTAGGTAAGTGCCCTCACGCGCCAACCAGAGAACAATCAAATCAGTCCCTAGTTCGTTGGCAATATCGATGGTCCGCTTCGAACGGTCGATGGCGTAACGGCGGTGTTTGGGATCATTGCTGGTGTAGCCTCCATCAATTGTCTGCGGCGCAAACCAGAGTCGAGGCGCTACCATTTCGGCGACAAGGCCTTCGCCATCAAGACGTTTGCGGAGCTCGCGAGTCTCTTTGAGAATTTGAGTTGATGACTTGGAATCAATCTCGGGCACCGCATCGTCGTCGTGAAACATCATCGCCTCGAAGCCCAAGGTTTTGAGTTGGGAAAGTTTCCAGTCAAAGGACTCGTCCCAGCGGGTGGGTGGACCGTAGGGGTCTTGTCCAACGCTGAAGTTCCAAGGACCGACACAAAAGCGATACTGTTGTTTCTTAGCCATGGTTAGGAAGGGCGACTCTACGCAAGATTAGGCCTCGAGCAATCTGGAATCTATGGAGTTCATTTGGTTTGAGTCTGTTCAGTGAATTCGGTTTATCGGAAGCCCTAAGCCGATTAGTCTAGGCTCATGAACGGTGACCGACTTTATTTAGGAATTGAGTGTGGTGGGACGCATACGGTGGCCCTTGTGGCTAAGCAGGGAGCGAAGGAAGCTTTGGCTCGCTTTGAGGCGGGCCCCGCGAATCTTCGATTGATCTCCGACACGGAACTGGAAGCCCTCTTTCGCTCGATTGCTCAAGCACTTCCTCAACCTTCGTCTCTCGGTGTCGGTATGGCAGGTGTGCGGACTGATGAAGATCGAACGCGTATAACAGGGCTTGTCGACCGTGTTTGGCCGAGAGTTCCTTGTACGGTAGATCATGATTTAGTCACCGCTCTCGAGGCCGCAGCCATGGACGGTCGAACTGAAGTTTCTTCGAGGATCGTGGTTCTCAGTGGAACTGGGTCTTGTTGTTTTGGCCGTAACCGTGAGGGAATCACTGCCAAATTAGGCGGATGGGGGCATTTGCTCGGCGATTGCGGCAGTGGGTACGCCATTGCCCATTCAGCACTTCGCATGTTGATCGATCGATTCGAACGAACTGGATCGGGCGGAGTTTTTGGACCGCGCGTCCTTCAGGCGCTGTTGCTCAATGATCTCGAACCCTTGGTGGGGTGGATTCAGTCGGCCTCAAAACGTGATGTGGCCGCACTAACCCCCTTGGTCTTTGGGGCTGCTGCCGACGGAGATACGGGAGCACGAGAGGTGATTGAAACGGCGCTTAGAGAGCTTCTGGAATTCGCCTTATCCGCGGCGGATCGTCTTGAGAAAAAAAGGAAAATCGGACCGGTCGAGTTTGTTCTCGCGGGGAGCGTTTTTGTGCGTCAACCGGGATGGCTCCCTTTTATTCGGCGACATTTGAAAGCCAGGTGTTCTAGTGCTTCGGTTCGGGTGTTGAAACGAGAATCGGTTTGGGGCGCCGTCGCCTTAGCAGCCAAGCACCTTGGCCCTGTTGTTCAAGCGGTTGTGCCGCTTGCCTTGTCTGTGCCCATTCCGTCGTCCGTGGATGTATCCCCCACGGAACGTCGTAATTCAAAATCGATGAACTTGGATCGCATGCCCTTGCGAAAGGCGATTCAGTTGATGTTAGAAGAGGAGGCTACGGTGCCTTCATCGATAGGCGCTCATGCGGCGGGATTAGAACGATTGATTCGTACGGCGGTTCGGGCTCTCTCTGCGGGGGGGCGTCTTCTTTATGTGGGAGCGGGCACAAGTGGGCGATTGGGGGTGCTAGACGCCAGCGAGTGTCCACCCACCTTTCGGACGCCATCGCATTGGGTGCAAGGAGTGATGGCCGGCGGCGAGAAGGCCTTATATACCTCCGTGGAGGGAGCGGAAGATGACGCAACAGCAGGTGGTACGGCGATAGTGTCTCGTGCTGTCGATAGTCGAGATTTGCTAGTAGGTATTGCAGCATCAGGCCGAACACCCTTTGTTTGGGGTGCACTGCAGGTGGCCCGTCAACGAGGCGCAACAACCGCCTTAATTTGTTTCAATCCGCATCTGCGATTCCCGCGTGGTTCTAAGCCGGATGTTGTCTTAGCGGTGGATGTGGGTCCTGAAATCTTGACTGGATCCACTCGGTTAAAAGCGGGGACCGCGACCAAGTTAATTCTGAATACTTTGACCACCCTGACGATGGTCCGATTGGGGAAAGTTGCCAGCAACCTGATGCTTGATTTGAACCCATCGAATGTGAAGCTACGAGACCGCGCTGTGCGGATTGTTTGCGACCTAACCGGAGCCGATGTATCCACTGCATTGACCGCTTTGCAGTCGAGTGGGTGGAGAGTAAAAGAGGTGGTGGAGTGTCTCGGGAGAAACTGCTGAAGAATGGCATGATGACGTGGGAGAAAAGTAGCAGAAATGAGAATGGAAAGTTCTAATCTTGTAAGCGCCTCCCCTTTGATGCCGACTCTCCCATCAGAGTGACTTGCCATGTTTTATCTGAGCACCCAGTTCTTTCGATTGGCGGTGAGCAGTTTTCTGGTTTTGGGCTATGGCCTGTTCCGTGGGCTTGCGGGAGTGACGCCTCCAACTCTCCAGTACGATCGGGACATTAGGCCTATTTTGTCGGATGCCTGCTTTTCATGTCATGGCCCAGATCGAGCTCAAGTTCGTTCTGGGTTCCGATTGGATCTTCGAGAAGAAGCCATTAAACCTGCGAAGTCCGGAGCGATCCCCATTCGTCCTGGTGATCCTCAAAGGAGTGCCTTAGTGGAGCGTATTTTTTCCACGGACCCCGAGACACAAATGCCGCCACTGGAGAGTCAGCGCAGATTGAGCGATCGACAGAGAGAGTTGCTTCGACAGTGGATTTTAGACGGAGCGGTTTATACGCCGCACTGGTCCTTTGTGTCACCGCGACGTCCTCAGCCGCCACGGGTTGTGCAGGCGCAGTGGGTACGAAATCCCGTGGACGCCTTTATTCTAGCTCGATTAGAAGCGCATGGAATGGCACCAAGCGAAGAAGTCGCAGGAGAATTTCTATTGCGCCGGATCACTCTCGATTTGACCGGATTACCCCCGGAAATATCGTCAGCGGGTCAGAGGGTGATCGATGGCTGTGAAGGGGCATTTGAGAGGCAAGTGACCGCCTTGATGTCGACTCGGGCCTATGCAGAACGGCAGGCGCAAGATTGGCTAGATTTAGCCCGTTACGCGGACAGTAATGGGTTTTCCGACGATCAAACACGCGAGATTTGGCCCTATCGAGATTGGGTCATTGATGCCTTCGCAGATAACATGCCCTTTGATCAATTTACTGTTGAACAAATCGCTGGTGATAGGATGCTCAGCGCGACAAAACGGCAGCGGATTGCGTCGGCGTTTCATCGCAATGCACCTCAAGCTAAGAGGGACACCTATCCAGTGGAGGAGTACCGATTAAAGGGGGTGGCGGACCGAGTGAGCACCACCGGAACAGTCTGGTTGGATCTGACTTTAGGTTGTGCCGAGTGTCACGATCATAGGTTTGATCCGATCAGTCGCCGTAACTCAAAAGGGGGTGTTACCCAAGACGAGGCCGGAAAATGCTCCGGTTGACTCAAAAGTGGTGTTACCCAAAGTCCCCTGAAATTTGGAAGCGAAGGAAGCCGGGGCCCGGTGGCAGTCCGGCCTCCTTCGTTCCCGTTTC
>SIAZ01000039.1 GCA_009695405.1 Pedosphaera sp.
CGAACCATACCGTTGCCGAACTCCTGCCTTGGAACTGGAAACCGGCGAAAGCCTAATCCGGTCGGTCGACCTTTCTTCCCCGCCTTCGATCGCGGAATATCCTACTTTCGGCAACTAGGGAACCATGAGGTTGGGCGTACGCTTACCCAAAGATGCCATCGGTTCCTCAAAGAAATTCAGAATACTCTTCACTCTCACTTTAACCGGTTTGCTTGCATCAATAATCACAATACTCTTTAAACCACGTATGGGACGTTTCTTACCGATATTTTCCGTCTACTTTGCGGGAATCCTTCTGCTGATAGCGGCTGAATTGCCAAGTGCACCTTCGGAAAAACACCGCAAAGACGATGCGGCTGCCTCCAACCTTTTTAATGGCCCTATCCTCCGCTTCGCAATTGAACTTCCAGCCAGTAGTCTCGATTCTCTCCGCGGTGAACCCCGCAAACCGGTCCCTGCTTCAGTCTCGATCGGAACACAACGCTTCGACAAAATCACCATCCACGTCAAAGGCGCTGCCGGCAGCACTCGGAGCATCGATGAGAACCCAGCGCTGACACTTAATTTTGATAAATTAGTTCCTGGTCGAAAGTTTAGTGGCCTCGATAAAATTCACCTCAATAACTCAGTTCAGGATCCCTCGCTACTGAGCGAGCAAATGGCTTCACGTCTTTATGATGAAGCCGGTATTCCTACCGCGCGCGCTTCCCAAGCATTTGTCACCTTGGCTGGTCGCGATCTCGGATTATACGTTCTAAAAGAGGGGTACAACAAAACCTTCTTGCGTCGTCGCTTTCCAGATCCCTCAGGCAATCTTTATGACGGCGGCTTTATTCGTGATATCGACCAAGATCTCGAACGCAATTCGGGTGAAGGCCCAGAGGATCGCAAGGATCTTCAACGCTTACGTGATGCCGCTGAGACAAACGACAAACAACTGCGCGCCACCCGACTGGAAGCTATTCTCGACACCAAACGTTTTGTGACCTTGAGCGCCATGCAAGCACTGCTGGTGGATTGGGATGGTTATGGAAATAATCGGAACAACTACCGACTCTATTATCAGCCTCGCTCGGGTCTTTTCACCTTCATTCCCCACGGTATGGACCAACTATTAGGGTCGCGAGGTCATGGTATGGAAACGCCCAGTGCCGGACTTGTTTCCCGTCAATTGTTCGACATTCCAGCCTTCAACGACGCCTTCTACGCTGAAGCACATCGCCTCCTAGCCACCACCTTTACTTCCAACCTGCTAACGGCTCACTTTGACATCGTTGAAGCGAGACTCTTAACCGCTTTCAAGACTCTTGCGCCCGACGAACAAAAGTGGCGCATCAATACCCTACAAGACTTTCGTAACCATGCCCTTCAACGGATCGAGTCGGCGACAAGTCAATTGGCTTCCCGCCCCAAGCCAATCCAATTCAACACCGAAGGCGTCACCACCCTTGCTCAATGGCAACCCCGCTACCAACGCGGACAGGCACAAATTGAAGTAACCCGAGTCGACGGAGTAGAATCATTACATATCGCCGCGATCGCTAGGGAAACGGTCAGTTCTTTCCGAGCAAATATCCGCTTGCCCATAGGTAAATATGCCGTCACGGGCCGACTCAAATCCAAAGCCGTCGTCGCCTCAAAGGACGAACGTTTTCAGGGCGGAGCTGCTCTCAGGATCAGCGGAGGTGAACATCAACAACGCTTCTCTGGAAATCATGCTTGGACTGAATTCTCTCACGAATTTCAAATCCACGATCCGCGTGAAGTCGAGATTGTCGCAGAATTGCGGGCCGACGCTGGGGAAGTGTGGTTTGATACGGCCTCACTCAAACTGATCCGTCGCTAAACCCTCCGTGGCTTCAATCCTCTGAACGAGAGATGGGATGCCCTCAAAAAAGCTTGAGAGAAATTACCTTTCCAAGTTTTTACTAGTTCCTCACCCTCAGTCTCAACGGAATCATGGCCACCACTTCTTAAAACTATGTCTGACTTCCTCAACCAACATGGCCTTGTGGTGTTTACAGCCTTTGTCGCTGGCCTTTGGATTAAGTGGCTCTTCGATCTCTTCTTTCTCAGACACTCTTTTTTTGACACGCGCGAAACCTTGATCACTCGAGAACATGAGTTAACCCAGTTGCGCCACGAACAATCTCGTATTTCTGAGACCTACAAAAACCGCTTGGTCGAACTGGAAGCGGTGACCCATGCCAAACTCAATGCGGAAAACAAAGCCACTCAGTTCTCACAAGAACTGGAACTGGCCACGATGAACTTGCGGGCCGCACAAACCTCTCTCGATTTAGCTCTCGCTCGCCAATTCAGTCACACAACGGAGGTGCCAATTCTCGAATCTCAAATTGAGAGTGCTACCAACGAACTTGTCGCCCTTCGATCTGAGACTCTTAACTCAAGTTTGCGACTTGCTGAACTACAAACTGTCGTCACCGGTCAAGACCGATCTCTAACCGAACTTCGGGCTCTCCGCGAATCATTAGTCTTAGCCCGTGATGAAGTCTTGGCTCGCTTCTTGGAGGTCTCCACACACTTAAACTCACTTCAAGCAGTTCGGGTTCAATTAGGGGAATCTCTCGCCCTCCGTGACTTATCGCTCTCCGAACTCCAATCTCAACTGGCTGCTCTCCAAACAAAAATAGAACAGGATGCACTCGCCACAAATCAGCATGAAATTCTTTCCCATGAGCTTCTTGCCCGTACAACCGAACTCTCTGCCGCACAGGCCAGCGCTCAGAACTATCTCGAGGCCTACAACGAAGCCGTCCTAGAAAACCAAACCATTACCGTCGAGAGGGATCGCCTCCTTGCCCAATCCTCGACTGCACAAGCCCTTTTAGCCACCCGCTTGACGGAGGCGACAGCCGAAATTGCGGCACTTCGGGCTTCGCATCTTTCTGACAGCGATACCACAGAACCCCTCTCAGGCAGACTCAATCAAGCTTTGATCGACTTGCACGAGTCCACAACCCTACGAACCACGTTAGAAGCCGAATTGGCTGCGGTTTCTGAATCTCACGCTCGGATGGAATCCGACCTAGTCGAAAACCGAATTTTGGCCAGTCGAGCCGAGGATTTAGCTGAACATTTAGGTGTAGCCGAAGCCGAACTTTCAGCTCTGCGCACCCAAGCCAATGGCACACTCCCCTCCTTGGACAGCGAAATCCTACTGATCGAACTCGAGCAAGCGAATCGTGATCGAAAAAACTAAACGCCGAATTGGCCTTGTTAAAGGCGAGGACCTCCGGTGAAGGCTGATTCTCCTCTCTTTGGCGACGACGGCAAACCCCGCTATTGGCTCGGGACCTACGATGCTTGGCATCTCTTATTACCCATTGTCTTGGTTGCTTCAGTCGGTTTTCTCCTGCTTAAACCTGCCTCAACCATCAAAAAAGTGACACCGCGGTTACCGCCCCCTCTTCCCCTAGTTATTCTTGCCGGATGGAGTGCTCCGGCGCCGGGTTCGCTTATTAAAGTTAGTCAATTTAATCAAATCCAAGGCTCTGGCTTTCCCAACGGTCAAGTGATTCTCTGGATGAAATCAGGTACCAATCTAGAACAAAAAATTACCGTTCAGAGGGTCCAGACAAATGGACTGTTTAGTATCGGACTCTCTCGTTTCCCCGTGGGTAACTACCGATTTCGGGCTGAGGTCATTGACCCAATAAACCGCAGGAGTTCAACCCCAGAAATACCGATTCGAATCCTTGCTGATTCGCCCCAAACCAACGCCCCAGTCAAGCCCTCTAAATCAGCGAGAAAACGCCGTAAAACCTGAGTGCCAACTGGGAGATTTCACCTTCAATCTTGTCGACTAAACGCCGGTTCCCGGTATGTCGGTAAAGATCTGAGTCCGCTGTCTCAGAGCTAGCAAGCGCCCTAGTGGGGTCTGCAATCCAGACGATAAAGAACGCCTTAACGCCTCTTCCTTGCCCGCTCCAGAAGCCAGCACCCAAACTTCACGGGCTGTTGCCAAAATTCCAAAGGTCAGAGTCAATCGGCGGGGTGGTGGCTTGGGACCGACCACCGCTAATACTGGTTCTCGGCTCTCCACCACTGCCGATGGGGCCTCGGGAAATAAAGAGGCCACGTGCCCATCTTCGCCCATCCCCAGAAAGATCAAATCGAGAACAGGAATACCCTCGGGGGTCTGGGGTAAATAGCGACGCAGCATTTCAGATGCTTTGCGCGCCGACTCTTCTGGATCCAATTCACCCTGCAATCGATGACATTGAGATATCCCAACCCCCGTCGGCCCGATCAAGGTTTCCACGGCTAATCGGTAGTTACTTTCGCTATGATCGGGCGGAACACAGCGTTCGTCACCCCAGAAAAAACGGACCTTGGACCAGTCCATCTTGGGCTCCGAGGTTGATTGCGCTGTCGCCGCCATCAAACGCCCAGCGACTCGACCTCCCGGCAGGGCAACATGGTGCACTCCGTTTGCGACAATATCTGCGCTCATTGCCTTAACCCAACGTTGGGAAACCGCTTGGACCAACGATTCAGAATCAGGAAACCTCAATAGGTCAGGTATCTTCATAAAATAGAGTAAAAACTGTTTTTATTGACCAATCGAAGGGACCGGATTGGCGAGAGGAGCCGCCCCCTTGGACTCGGGAATCAATTCCATAAAGGTACCAATTGGGTTCAATGGAACAAAGAGAAGTGACGGAATATGCGCCGGTTGCGTCTTGGGCTTTTCAAGATTACCGCCCACTTTAAATTGTAATAATTTCTCGAAAGGCATTAAGGCAATAGACACTATCGACCCCAATAGCGGTACCTCTCGGAAAAGAGCCCCTTGTACAATCATATCCAGATCCCGTTCAAACCCAATCGAACCGACAAATGCCAAGCACATCGACGGAGATCGCAACTGAAGGTCGCGGGTCAGCAATCGTCCGGAATCGACTTTAAAATGAGCCGTGCCTTCGCTAAATCGTGTCATGCCCATCCCCGATGAAACCCCACTCATCACCTGCGATAAGGCCCCAAACAAAGGTTGATCCCAAAGATAACCGTCCTTCAACTGTGCCGTCCCGATCCCCTTCCAACTCGACATGTCTGAGGTCTCCCCTTCGGTGATTTTTAATCGCCCAGAAACCACTCCTTCCGTACGATTTGATTGGGTCGAGAGATCTTGAATCAATGACTTCAAATTGACGTTGGTGAGTACCGTATCAATGCGAAAGGTATTGGAAGTGCCTGAACCCAAATCAAACTCCAAAACGCCGTCTAATCGACCGCCGTGAAATCCGGCATGTAGATTGGTCACAACCAACAACGGTCCCAAAGACAACACGCTTCCTGAGATTTTAGTTGTGGCAAATTTCCACCAACGGAATTGGGGCGCCGATTCAACATCAAATCGAATGTTATTCAGAGTCGGATCTCCCCGAATCCCAATGACCCCATTAGCCCGAACGGTCGCCGGTTGATCGAAGATATAAGGAATCATGGTTTTCTGAACCTTTGGCCCGATCACATGAGTCACTCGTGACGGCAAAAATGTACTGACTGCATTGGTAAAAGAAATCAGTCCTGCCTCAATGTCGTAAGCAAATCCCTCCACTGTGCAGTTTTGTTTCCCATCCAAAAAGTGCGCCTGACCGACCGAGAGAAAAAGGTTTGTGTAACCCAAGACTGCCTCTATTTGATCCAAATGTTCCCCGCGAAAAAACAAATCGTTTACTCGGACAGTGCCGCGAATTCCGATACGTTCTGGCTCGAACCAGCGACCTCGAACCTCTGCCTGAATGGAAGGCGGTTCACTGAGTTTAATCTCATCAAAAACCCGCCGAATCTGAGGCTCAGGAAACAAAGGCAGAACAATCGACGGATCCATTTCTGACCGAACGGAAAACCAATAGTCTTTGGTCCGTTCATCTCCGTCGTAATCGAGCGCAACACGGCCTGAGCGGGCAGTTGCCTGCAGATCTCTAATACGCCAAACACGGTTCGAATAATTAAAAGTCCCTTTCGCTGTCTCACCACCGACTCCTCGAAATTGGAAAGGTCCTCCACTAAAAGATCCCGCCAATCGCAAGGAGTCCTGCAGGCTAACCGTCCAATTTTCCGGCTTATTGACCCAAGGCGGTAAAGTCATTCCCAATCGACCTGCTATTTGAGGTGCACCCGTCTTGGGCCAGTCAAATTGGCTCATCCATCGTCGACTCGCCTCCCTTAATAACGGCTTCACTCCTGCCGGATCTGCATCAGATCGAAACTTTAAGGACACCTGTCGTGTCACGGTATCGAGTGTTCCCGACACCTCCAATTGGCCCCCAAATAATCGTGCCTCCAGTTTCTTGAGGTCAACCAGTCCCCCTGACCACGCCGCTCCAACGGATGCTTGGTCCATGACTAAATCCGGCCTCGCCCCCCTGTCGATCAGTGTCTCAACCTGCAATTCAACAGCCCCAAGCCAATCCCATACAACTGACTCGGGCAATCCAGTCACAGGCTTCAAGGCTGGTTTCAGCAGCAGATCTAGTCGAAGAGGACCTGAGGTCAGTTCTCGGCTTTTTAGCTCCGAAAATTTAAGTCCAACCCGTGAGCGAATCCATCCTAGGTGACTGTGATCTGCCTCTAATTCAAGGGTGCAACTCGGACTCGCCACGTTGTTGGTGAGCTCTAAGTCAGCCACCTCCAAAACCGCGCGGGACCGAAAAGCGCGGACTGTTTCCACTTTAGGTGCTGCCCCCAGTTTCCAGCGCAGGGTCGCCCCAAGAGGTGCCAAAACAGCCTCGCTCGAGCCTTTCAATTTTAGCGATCCTACTTTATTTCCATCCCAGTTAAGAGATTTCGCCGACAGTTCCCAACCCCCAGCAATGAGGGTTGGACCATCCGGCACCGCCTCAAATCGTGTCTCCAAGCGTAGCGCTCCGACGCTGCCTTTTAATAGGGTTGTTGCGCCCAATACCAAGACAACGTTTGCTTGAAATCGCTCTCTAGCGTTGCCGAAAGGATTCAGTTCAGCCGAAAGATCCAAGGATTCGAAGACGGCTTGATCCCACTGAATATCCTCTGCTTTTAAGCGAATTGAGCCCGCTGACTGAGTTAAGTTAGCAATATCCACTCGGAAGTTGGCTGTTAAACGAGGCGGTTGCCTAAAAACAGACCTTTCAACCTCATTCATCAACCGAGCTAGCCCTCGCTTAATGGGCCGAGAATCCTTGGGCGACCGAACCGAATCGGACTTCGCCATCACCACATTAGTCAAAGTGCCCATCGCCGCAAATCGCAGCCCTAAACAGGTTCCTTGGAGTTCCTCGAGACTCCAAAAATGAGGCCCCACAAAACGAAGACGCCCCTCCTCCACCTTTAGCTCGAACAACCGAGCAGGCTCATTTGTTTCCCCGACCGGTAAGGTAATGCGTCCACCATAAATCCGAACTCCTCGAAGACCCGATTCAAACCGCAAAAGCTTCCTCCAATCTAGGTCCACCTCCAATTCATCAGCGGACACTCGCTCCCCCAGCGTCTCCCACGATGCCTCCGAGAATCGTCCCCCTGTCACACCTTCAATCACGATTCCTCGATCCAACCGAATCCGAGCCCGCCTAAAATCAAGGTCAAGTCCCTCAGTTCGTAGACGCCCAATCAAGGCATCTTTAGCAAAGGGAGGGAGGCCAATCTGATTCAAATGGTATCCCGCGTATATCAGCGTCAGTAAAACAAAATAGCCTGTCCTACGGGTCCAACGAAAAGTACGACGTACAAAGCGAATGAAATGCCAAGCGCCCCGAGACCGCGGAATTTTCTTCGAATTTTCCGTTTTCACGGTGAACTACCCGACTCAACGGCGGTCACCGCACTCAACCAAGGGCCAACATACTCTTGATAAATTTGGAGAGGAAACTGAGTGAGCACTCCTTCCGACTCCTCGTCAAATCGAGCTAAGACAAACTGATTAACCGCATTTGGCCGACCTCCAAAGTGCAGGTTAAGACGTCTAAATGGGCCTCCTTCTTTTAATACGACAGTTAACGAATGACCGACTTGATCAAAGGCAAACTGTTTTAATGCCGTGGAGTCCGGTTCCGGAAAACGGCCTCCCGCCGCTCGGCTTAACCGATACAAACCTTCGTCTATCGCCGGATCAGCTAGGATCGCCCCAATCGAGACAGAACCTTCCCAATGACCAGAGGCCGTTCGATTCAAAATCCGCGATCGCCCCTGATGACGTATTTCAATTCGAACAGTATTGGTCGGATCAAAGGCAAAATCGCGCAACTGAGCTGCCGTGACTGGCAGGATGGAAAAGTCACCCGCTGCAACCTCATAAACGGCCGATTCATCCGATCGACGCGCATAAACTCGCCGCCCATCGGTTGTGGGTATCCCAAACTCGAGACGCGCAATCGAGCGACGAGTTGCTCCCCCCGTTGAAGAGCCAGTTTCACTCGCTAAAAATTCGTAGGTTCTCACTGGATTACTCAAACCATATCGAGTCAGGTCGGTTGCTAAGTCATCGGCGAATGCATCAATCTGTAACCCCACAAAACGCCGCAAGACCTCGCGCATCACCAGCGGATCAGCAAGGAAACGTCGTGGTGCTGTTGTGACCCAGTTGGTTCCCTCTCGATCGACTATAAATTGATTCGTACCAATCCCCATAGCAATCCGAGTCACCCCAGCAACCGAGGGTAAAAATCGACGGTCACGAAAGAAAGCGAGCGGTTGACGCAAAAGATCAGTGATCGAGTTAGTGACAATAACAATATTGCCAGGACCGACGCGCCGCACAAACAGTTCTCCGGGGCGGTTGCTAGAAATGCCGCCTATCTGAAGACGAATTAGTTCGTTGGTTCCTTTTTTAAAAGCCACTTGTACCACTGGCTTTGCCAACCCGAAGTCTTCCGCAGCCGCCATAGAATCGGTTACGAAAGAAGTTGCCGACAATCCTGCGAGCTCAGTCAGCGTTCGATTGATTTGCTCGGAATTAGCCCGAGCTAGCAAGGGTCGGGTCAATGTCCAAACCCCATTGGTTGCACGCACGGCTTCAAATCCAGTTGTGCCCAAAACCTCCAATCGATCAAAATCATCGGTTTGACCGGCCAGCAAACGGTGATCTCTCCACCCATCAACCGTGGCTGGCATCGCCTCCAAAATGCGAGCGTCGGCAGTGAAAACACCGTCCTCACCGACCCGTTGAAAATAGACTTGATTACCCAAGACTGTTCGCCCCCCTATGCGGATTAGGGTTAAACCCGACCGCGAACGAAGGGTCAAAATATCCGGATTGATTAGTCCAAAGGCAGCCATCGCACCGGGTTTTGTCGCTAACTCTGCCGAACTCAAATGTGTCCGCGGCACCATTGCCCCTAAGGATTCCAAAAAGCTTTCCACCGCAGCCGACTGAGCCGGATAAAACACTGGGTCCTGAAGCCACCATTCCGCATTCGTTCGCACCAATCGTGCTGCGGTATGGGCTCTCAGAATTTCAATTTCAAGTATCTCTCGATGATCAATACGCCGGAAACGCACCTCCTGATCCCCTTTTCCGACAAAAACAATCAAGGCAGCTCGTCGGTCAGTTAGATAAATCCAACCGCCCAACAGTAAAGCTGCTATCAATAGGATGAACGTCGAACGTCCCTTCATATTATGTCCGCCTCCGTAGCCAAATCAAAAAGCCAAGTCCTAACACTCCGCCTGGCAGAACTCCCAGCAAAATGAGGTTCATTAAACGCATCTGACGTGCCGTAAAGTTGAGTCTGTATTCGCTAATCACCCGAGGCCCAATCGCCAGCGCCTGCTGACGATCCAGCAACCAGTTCACACACAGTGCTGCAAATTCCCGATTAGCCGCACTATTGATTGGGCCGTTCGCCAGAAGCGAGGCGTCCCCGAGCACAATCAATCGAGAGGTTCCTCGAGCCGCACTTAATCCCAGTGCACCGCCCTTTTCTGAAGCGACCGCCATGGGAACCTCACCGCGTCGATCGCGTCCTTCCACAAAACTTAACTGTCGTCCGTCGAACTCCGACATCGTTCGTCCCTCTGGCCCTGTGGTAATCAAGGCGACTGTCTTCGGTGCGTCCGCAGACAATCGTTCCGCTGGAATAGGAACAACAACCCTCGGCGCTTGGAAGTGCACCGAAGCTTTGGCACGTGTCAAAGCTATGGTGACCGGATGGGATCCGAATCTCGTGGCAAGAACATCAAATCCCCTCAACGAATTCTCAGGGTCGGCCGCAAATTGAGAGGGTAAGTAAATACCCCAAGCCTCCAGTAATTCCTCTAATCCGCCCCGCTTCAGGCGGGTTTCCATCGGTAATGTCACCAACATCCGTCCGCCATTGGATAAAAAAGAAGCCATCGCCGTTGTTTCAGCCGAGTTCAAGGATTGCACAGGGCCAGCTACCACTAACAACGAGCAGTCGGCCGGAATGCCCACAGCTGCGTTGGTTAACTCGCGGGTCTCTACATTTTTTTCTTCCAGCAAACGAACCAAACGCGTGTGACCTCGTGAATCATCCTCTGACCTGGGATCTACTTCGCCGTGACCTTGTAAAAAATAGGCTCGCTGTAAAACCCCCTCCGCCAATCCAGCCAAGGCAGAGGTGAATAAGGCTTCACCCCGAAATGCAACTCGCCGAATCTCATCGTTTCGGCCTGACAGCATTCTCTTTACATCCGCGTTATAGACCGACATCTCCGAATCATCCACCGTTCGGAAACGTCCTCCGCCCTCATCAAAAATCACCAGATCTCCCACATTTTTGTTTAATCCATACTGTGTCTTAATCAACGTGGCCAAGGCTGGATCACGCACATAATCGATCGTCTGAATCCGTAATCGAGGTGAGATCAAAGCATATTCACGCAAAAGGGTGTCGACTTGTCTGTACAGGTCTGACTCCGGACTAAACAAGACAACGACCTTCACCTCATTGGTCAACAGCGCCAAGGTGGATACGGTCAAGGGAGAGATCTGCGGACGTCGGGAAGCCAAAAGATCGTAACGCCAATGCAGTCGGGTTGCCGCCAAATAATTCACCATTAACACCAAGGCTAACATTCCAAAAATCCCGCCGGCTACTGTCAATCCAGCCCGCCAAAAACGGCCAGATTCATAGCTGTTTTGCTCCAGTTCTGGAGTCATTTCCACCTCCTCGTTTCCACCACTCGATGGGTTAAAAATAAAAAGAAGATCGTCACACTCAGATGAAAGACCACGGCTCGTCCATCAATCATTCCACGGGCAAAATCAACCATGTGGTGGGTGACCGAAATATGATCGAGGATGCGTCCCCACCGCTCACTCCCCAATGCCCCGGTATCAGGCCTCAAGCTCGATGCCCAAACTCCGATCCCTATCAAGAGAGAGATCATCGCTGCGATAATTTGGCTACGAGTCAATGACGAGGCAAAGAGGCCCGCCGAAAGATAAGTTCCCCCAAGAAAGGCAATCCCAAGGATAGATCCACCCAGGGCTAATGGATCCAAAAATTCCGTTTGACCGGTCACTTGACGAAGCCCAATCAGCACCCCAAACATCGGCAACCACGAGAGCAGAAAAAATAAAAAGGCACCGGTAAACTTTGCCAACACGACCTGCCAATCTCCCACGGGTGCGGTCATTAAGGATTCATAAGTTCCCAACGCTTTTTCCGCAGCAAAGGATCGCATGGTAATGACCGGGGTCATCAAAATAAGGATCAGCCAAAAAATGAGGCCCTCAGAAAAAAACATCTCTGTAATCGGCGCATCGGTGCGGTCAGAGTTCAATCGGACCATCAGATCCATAAGACCAAATCCTGCCAGTAAGAGGCTGAAAGACACGACCACGTAACCTGTCAAAGCGTTAAAAGCGATTCCCAGTTCACGACGTACCAAGGCAAAAAAGATTCCCATATCAACGACCCTTCCCTTTCTGGCGCCGAGTCAAATGGATGAAAATATCCTCTAACGATTGGCGGGTCCGAGTTAACTCACGCACCGCCCATCCTTGTTGTCGTGCTAACTCCCAGATCAAGGGCCTTAAATCAATCCCACCTCTGGCACTCACTGACACCCGAAGATAGTCCCCTGCTGCTGCCGAAATATCAAAGGATTCAATCTCCGGCAGATCACGCAAAGTATCCCGAACCGACTCCACTGTCGCGACAATCTCAGCGACAACTCGACTGTCTTGGCTAAAACGATTCTCCAGATCTTCCACGCGATCGTCCGCAAGAATCTGTCCTTGATTCAAAATTAAGACTCGTGAACAGGTCATCTCAACTTCCGACAAAATATGGGTCGATAATAAAACGGTGTGATTCTTTCCCAAATCCTTAATCAAGGCACGAACAGCACGAATTTGGTGCGGATCTAGTCCAATAGTGGGTTCATCTAAAATAATGAGATCTGGCTCGTGTACCAATGCATCAGCTAATCCCACCCTCTGTTTGTATCCCTTGGACAGTTGGCCAATAATTCGTTTGGAAACGTCTCTTAATCCACATTGGTCGATCACACAATCGACGCGATTCCGGCTCGCCCCAAATCCGAGTCCTTTGAGTCGGGCACGAAACTTCAAATAATCGCGCACCCGCATGTCTAGGTGCAACGGGTTGTTCTCCGGCATGTAGCCGATCCGACGTCGAACTTCGTCGGGTTCGTGAAAAACATCGTAACCAGCAATCTTCACCGTCCCGCTGGTCGCGGGCATGAAGGAGGATAAAATCCGCATCGTGGTCGATTTACCCGCGCCGTTTGGCCCAAGGAATCCAACAATCTCGCCACGACCGACCCGAAAGGAAATACCATCCACTGCAATCCGGCCGGGATAGTGCTTGGTGAGGTCTCGAACCTCGATCATAGGACTCGTATCCAACATCGTGTGTTATTCCCTGAAAACTAATCACCTAACCCGCCGACAGAAACCTTAAAGTCCAAATTTTACGACTTAATTTCCCAGTGGCTATTTAACGCCATTTAAAATACCCGATTAAAAAGGATACTACCGCTATCTTCACCTACTTCGAGCGAGAACAATCACTCCAATCACCGCCACCACCCCCCAAGCAGGGACCGTTTGGTGGGGCGTTCACCTTCCATCCAATAGGCAAGCGGCACGACCGCCAAGGGAGCCATCGCCACGACCGGCAAGACTTCAGCAATTGGATGATTCGCCAATGCCCACTGATAACAGACAACCCCAAAACACGGCCCCGCCACGGCATTGCCTGCCACCCATTGCCACCCTTTTGCCAATCCTGAACGCAGTGGCGGTAATCCTCCCTTCTTGAAAGGAGACCGTCATCGGATTTGCCGGAGTCGCTTCTAGTCGCGCGAATTCAAATCCATACCGACTCAAAACAGCCCCTCCAGCCTGTCCGCCAGCCGCGATTAAACCAAAGATCACCCCTGTCCTCCCCCCAGGCAGAAGCGCCGATTCCCCACGTTTCGGTGCCAGTGCCACTGCAACACCGAGTAAAATAATCATACCGGCTGCTGTCTGAGCCCAACTCGGTAAGTACCCGAGCCAAGCCCATTCGATACCAACTCCAATGGGTGCCGCCAAACACTGAGTCATTAGTGAGGTCAACCTGGAACCTAAGCGCGGAAGAGCCATAAAAACACCGGTATCACCCACCCCATAACCAATCGCTCCACTCCAGAAAAACCAAACCAAACACGGACCGGTCAAGCCCCCTCCCCACCACAATGCCAAAACACATAAGAGGCTGACCGATAGAGTTTGCCTCCAGAAGTTCGCTCCAGCTGAACCCAGAAAACCCACCGAGCGACGGGCACTCACCGCCGAGACAGCGAATAGCATCAGTGCCAAGACAGCAGGGATCATCGGAACGGACTCCGCAGGACCATACAGAACACAGTATTTTGGATCCAAACAGGCATCAAACCCCATCACCTGCTGCTCGTTTCAAGGTGGCCCTGAGTGAGCGCACAGCCTGTCCCAGATTTCGTTTCTTAAACAAGAATGTTCCCGCAACAAAAGTATCGGCACCCGCTCGAACACATTCCGCACCGGTGACGTCGTTCACCCCGCCATCAACCTCAATCCGGAACTTCAATCCAAGTTCTCGGCGCCAAAGTGCCACTTGCTGGATCTTAGGGACACATTCCTCAATAAAAGACTGCCCGCCAAACCCTGGATTGACCGTCATAATCAACACCAAATCTACCTGAGCAAGGAAGGGGTTAATTGAAGCAATATTTGTCGGTGGATTAAGGGCGATTCCTACTTTGCAACCCAAAGACCGAATCTTCCAAAACAGGGGAACCACTTGCTCACCTAATTCAACATGAATGGTCAATTGATCCGCTCCGGCTTTGCGAAACGGCTCCAGTAAAATCTCCGGCCGTGAACACATCAGGTGCACATCGGTCACCCCTTTGAAATGGGGTCGCACAAAGCGTAGCACCTCCGGACCAAATGAAATCGTGGGAACAAAATGCCCATCCATAATGTCCACATGGAGCCACTCCGCCCCAGAACGCTGGACGCGTGCCGCCTCATGGGCGAAACGGCCAAAGTCTGAGGCAAGAAGGGACGGAGCAATAATCATCTAAAAGGAAACAATGTGTTGCCGACGCTTTGGGGTCAAACCCTCTTAATTCTTGAAAACGGCTTAAGGCACTCTTCAAGGGCGAATTGCCTGACAAAGGGTCCGCGCAATTAAACTCGCTCCCAGCGCATTGGGATGAATCTTGTCGGGGAACATTTCCGGATAACCGGTTAAGGAATCATTGAGATCCACTACCGGCACCTTCATGGAATTGCTGACCTCCATCCAAGCTGGGATGACTCCATCCTCCAAGGTCTGTGCCGTTATTCCCCATTGATCCCCATAAATCGGGACTGGTAAACACACCCAGAGCCGAGCCTTCACCTTAGAATTGGTTTTCAATCTGCTAAAGGAGTTCAGGAAGTGTCGCGCCTCTTGTTCAAACGCTTTTTGTCCTTTCCAATTCTGCGGCTTGGTATCGTTGGTCCCGAGCATGATTATCACCACGTCTGAAACCCACAAAAGAGACTCTTTGTACTCATCGCTCCCCTCGTACGGTCGGTCTCCAGTTCGGCTTAATGTGGCACCGCTTAGCCCGAAATTACGAACCTCAAAGCGAGTACCTAGGAGCTCAGCTAATTGGCTGGGATAAGAATTTTTCTCACGATCTTCGACACCGGCTCCATAGGTAATGCTATCTCCTATACAGGCCACCCGAATGGGCTTCCACGTTCCTTTGCCTTTCTCGTAATCTTCAATCCGTAGTAAATCGGGACTGATACGGCGACGGCAACCCACAGCAAGCGAGGCGGCACCTAGGGCAGTCAAAAAAAATCGGCGATTCATCCGCCCACATTAAACCTGTCTCAGTCCTCTCGGATCAAGCTGCCTGTTAAACTTTTATAGGGGCCCTTGGAATCTCTTGCCCCAATTTTAACCGCTTAAAATGCTCTCAAATGGTGGATTTTAACCCAAAAACTTTCCCGGATTCAGGATTCCATCGGGGTCCAAGGTTGATTTGATCCGGCGATGCAACCGGTCCGCTTCGGGACTAACCGCAGCCGTCCACCACGGCTTCTTAGCCAAACCAACCCCATGTTCTCCAGTGATACTCCCACCTAGTTCAAGCACCCCTCGAAATAAATGGTCCAAGCCTGCCTCGGCAGCCAAACGCTGCGCAGGTCGACTCTCGTCTACCATCAAGTTGACATGAATATTACCGTCGCCCGCATGCCCAAAACAGGCAACCTGTATACCGTGACGCTTCTGGATCGCCGCTCCTAATCGAAACAAAGCCTCGAGCTTTCCTCGAGGTACAACCACATCTTCGTTTAACTTGGTCAACCCTGTGTCTCGTAACGAATAACTGAACTCACGGCGTAAGGCCCAAAAACGCTCGCAGCCCTCGGGCCCCAGTCCCTTCTGACAAAACGTCGGGTTGAACGGCCGTAATAAACGATCCAAATCGCTGATCTCACCTCGGACACTTCGCTGGTGTCCATCCAGTTCCACAATCATCAAGGCCCCCGCTCCACGCAAAAGTGGCGATCCAGTCCGCTTACGAGCTGCAGCGATGGTAAAGGCATCGGCCACCTCGAGCGCACTCGGCAGAAAACCCGCAGCAAAAATAGCCCGAATGGCTTTTGCTGCGGTCTTTATATCCACAAATCCTACCCCAAGACAGGCGCGATAGGGTGGTAATGGCAGCAGCTTCAAAGTCACCTCGGTGACAACTCCCAACATTCCTTCGCTGCCCACAAAAAGCCGGTGCAGATCGAAGCCTGTTTTATTTTTGTGAGTCTTCCCTCCCAAACGTACCACTTCCCCAGTCACTAAGACCACCTGAAGCCCTAAGACATAATCACGAGTAACACCGTATTTCAGACAACGAGGCCCACCCGCATTCGTGGCAATGTTGCCCCCAATAGAACAGTCGGCTCGACTCGCTGGATCAGGGGGATAATACAAACCCTTTCGCTCCACTGCCGCTTGCAATGTCGCAGTAATAACTCCCGACTCTACAACGGCAGTGAAGTCAAGCGCGCTGACCGATCGGATCCGTTTGAGCCCCGCCAATGACAAGGCAATACCTCCCTCGACAGGAACACATCCTCCTACGTACCCATAGCCCGATCCACGCGGTGTCACAGGAATGCGATGCGCCGTGGCCCAAGCCATAATTCGAGCCACAGATGCCACACTTCCAGGCCGAACCACGGCTTCTGGGGGATGACGAGCAAACCACTTGTCGCCGGAGTGCACGGCAATATCCTCCGCTTCAAAACTCAATTCGCCCGGCGCCAATTCGCGCGACAATTGTTCCAAAAGAATCCTCCGTTTCACGGGGTTACGCTGGAGCGAAACCTCGCCGACGCAAACACAGAAAACGAAGAAGACAGAGAACTTTCATTTGGAGTCGCCTCTTCTTTCTGCTAATTCGCCGCATCGGTTGAAATTGTCATGTCACGTCACGGAACCAAACTAGGTGCCTATACTCTCCACGAAGAGATCAATTCCGGAGGTATGTCCGAAATCTGGCTCGGGACCGACCCCTCAGGTCGTCCCGTCGCTGTGCGGATTCTTCTCAATAACTCCACTTTCGCTTTTAGCGAACGTCGCCGCTTTCTAACCGGCTGTGAAACGTTGCTGACTTGCCAAGATAATCGACTGATTATTGGCTACATCGAACATGGAAAATTTGACGGCGAACTCGTTCTGATTATTGAGTATGTCGAGGGCGAAAATCTCAAACTTCTTCTCACTTCTCAGGATCCTGTACTCTCTGAGGGCATTGCTCAGGTGCTGATCGACATGGCCGAATCTTTGGAACTTGTTCATGATCGCGGTTTCATGCACCTCGACTTTAAACCTGAAAACGTCCTCCTTACTCGTAATGGTAGCTTGCGACTAATCGATTTCGACCTCGCTCGCCCGATTCCTGTCACTCCTCGTAAGCTAGATAAAAATCCGGGGACTCCTCACTATATGTCCCCTGAACAGTTGGGCCGCGAAGCCGTCGATCAACGGGCCGATATTTGGGCTTTTGGAGTCAGTGCCTACGAACTGCTCACCTCCCGAAAACCTTTCCCCGGCGAGACAGCCGACGACGTCTATCGCGCTCAACGCGACCGCTCCGCTTTCCAAAACCCGCGCTCAATCAATAGGGCCATTCCCTTCGGCTTGGAACGAATCATCCTGCGTTGCCTCGAACTTAATCCCGATAAACGCTACGGAACGATGTCTGTTGTCGCCCACGAATTGCGCAAAGAACTCTACATTTAGCCGTCTCTCTCTCGTAATATTATCCCACTCCCGATTCACTGAATCAACTTTGAATCAATCAGCCCTTCGCAGGGCGTTTGGCTGGTGGCTGGAAAGGGCCGATGGAAAGGGGGTAAAAGAAACGGCTAGACATAAGCCGCTGAAAATGTTGCCCTACGTTGGTGAATACACCTGACAATTTAAACAGCGGGACCCAGTCGCAACAACTGGGTAAGC
>SIAZ01000040.1 GCA_009695405.1 Pedosphaera sp.
GATCACGCCTCTTGGCCAGCACCTCGGTTCGTGTTTTTTGACTCATTTTGGTGTCCATAGCTCGGTAACACCCTTTTTGAGTCAACGTATGGTTTCCTCAAACCATTTCACCTCGCCTTCGGTAACATTCTTTTTGAGTCAATTCGCAAAGGAAACGTTAAATGATTATTTAGCGCCTTGATCGATCCAAGCCCGCAGGATTCCGATTTCCTCTTTGCTGAATGGCTTTCCTTTTCCTTCAGGCGGCATCGCCTCGTCATCAATCAATCGAGCGACACTGATTACAATTGAGCTTTTGGCACTTTTACCCTTTTCGATATTAGGGCCATTCTCTCCCCCTTTGAGTGCTGCCTCCAACGAATCGAGTCGAAGTTTCCCTTTTTGTTTCTCTACCCCGTGGCATTTAAAACATGACCGCTCAAAAAGAGGTTGGATATCCTTGGCAAAGGTGAGGTCTTTTTTGTCCGAGGCCGACGGTAATTTGCTGATATCAATATCGGCAGAGCTGACGGACAGAGTCAGTGCGGAAACAATAGCGGTCAGAACGATTGAATTCATGAATTTTGCAGAAGTGATAAGAACCGACTTCCCGAGGTTGCAAAACGACGGGATGCCGGTCAAAGCCATTCAATCCAAAACAGCATTGAAATAATCGCTGGATATCAGCGCACCCGCGCTGAAGTTCGCTCAGACATCCAACGGATATCCTTATTTCCCTTCTGCGTGGGCACTCCCTGTGGCATCGCGCCAAGACGAGTTCTGACATCGGTCCATCGTTTAATTTCAGAATGACCATCAGCAAAGGCAAATCCAGCGGCCCCATTGTGATACCAAGCGGGCCAATCAATCATCTTTTCGTCTCCCTCTTTCCAAGCTCCGTCGGACGGCGGGCCGATCACCGCAAATCCTCCGTCGTTCAAACTCTTGTCATCTTCATCCACGAAGACAAACGTCGAGGCGGCACCGGGTAGAGTGAAATCCCCAAGCTTTCCGTAACAGAACCAAGTTTTGTTGCGAGTATGACCATGATTACCGTCTAACCACGGACCGTCGACCGAGAGCAATCCTCGGCTATTTGGGTCGGTTCCAACGGCTTGACTGGCGGCAAAGCTCCGTGCTGCTTTTATTTTCCTGCGGCTTACCTTGTCGCGCGGAGCCGTCGAAGTCCCTATCCGCCTATCTGCAGGACAACTGAACAGGGCGCTGCTACGACCCAAATAATTAGCCAACAAAGAACGGGTCGGGTCTTCAAGAATCTCGCTATTAAATTCTTCCCCACCTCCACGACCTGCCTGTCCCGGACACCAATTGCGACCTGGAGTCGTGTTACCATCGTCGGGATTCGGCCACAGAAGGTCATTGTGATCATGTGCATATTGGTGTGTCGCCAAAATCATCTGACGCCCATTGTTCATGCAAAAAATCCCTTGGGACTTGGATTTAGATTTGGCCAGTGCAGGCAGAAGCATACCGGCCAGAATCGCAATAATCGCAATGACAACTAGCAGTTCAATCAAGGTAAAACCGGAGATTATCCGAGTCTGACACGAGCGCGGCTTAGTGAATCTTTTCATGGGTTGTTTTCCATTACTCATCTCACCTTCGGAAGTCAATACTCCAAAATAAGTAAAGACTGGTTCGATTTGATTTTAGATCTGGAAAGGTCCCGTTTGACTCAGATCGATTCCACTGAGGATCCGTGTCCGTTGATCATTTGACAGCCTGATCGCCCGCTCCGCCGTATCAGTCCGTGATCAGGCGCTTGGATTTAGGCAAATCAGCGCTGCTTTCAAGACGGTTCAGTTGAGTTCAACCAGCTAGACTTTAAACGCGGAAGACCGATTGAGAACGAGGTTGATCGGCCGATGCTTTCGGTAGATCTACGACAACCTTTTCCAACCTCAACTTCCTCTCGTTACCCTAAATTCCCAGACTGACATCCATGGACGATCTGATACGCTCTTTTTTATGTCGGACTCTTTGTTGCAATTGCGCGGTCTTTTTAAAGCGTTTCCCACCGGCGAAACCTCAGTATCCATCCTAAAGAACGCTTCGTTGTCCCTGACGGCCGGCTCGAGCACCGCTCTTGTTGGGCCCAGCGGATCTGGCAAAAGTACCGTCCTCAATTTGATCGGAACCCTCGATCGACCTGATTCAGGGGAAATTCTTTTTGAAGGGACAGATTTAACCCGACTTGACCCCATCGCTCTAGCCCGTTTCCGCAACCGCAGGATCGGGTTTATCTTCCAATCGCACCACCTTCTTCCTCACTGCTCAGTTTTAGAAAATGTTCTCATTCCGACTCTCGCTTTTGATCACCGCACACCCGAGGCGGCAGTCATTCGCGCCAAACGTTGGCTCGACCGGGTAGGACTTGCACAACGGATGAGCCACCTCCCCAGTCGATTGTCCGGGGGCGAATGTCAACGTGTCGCCGTCGTCCGCGCTTTGGTAAATGACCCATCACTCCTGCTGGCTGACGAACCCACAGGGGCGCTAGACCGTCCTGCGGCCGATGAAATCGGGTCCCTTCTGATCGAACTTAACAGGGAACAAAAGCTGACCCTCCTCGTGGTAACCCACTCTTTAGAATTAGCCAACCGCATGGATCGCCAAGTCGAAATGCGCGAGGGCAGGCTGGTCGACCTGCCCCCCTTCCGAGCCTGAAATACCCAGCCTCACCTTCTATTTCCGGTCGTCGATGTAAAACCTATTGACCCTTCTCATCTCCCCTGTATGGTCTGACCCAAACAGTCCGAGTCACGATGCGTCAATACCTGTCTATCGCTAGCAATGCTTTTATGGAACTGGTCCGGCAGCCTATTTTTCTGCTTTTGATGACCAGTTCATCGGGATTTTGTGTTTTTATCTCTGCAGTTCCCTATTTCGGCTTCGGTGAAGACCCTAAATTGGTCAAGGATATGTCTTTGGCTCTGATGCTTTTGTCGGGGTTGTTCGGGGCGGTACTTTGCGCCTCCTCCAGTGTGGCCCAAGAAATTCGCTCCGGCACGGCTCTGACAGTGCTGTCAAAGCCAGTCAGTCGATTGACTTTTCTCCTCGGCAAATTCACTGGATTAGCGGGTTCGCTGACCCTGATGACCTTCACTAATTTGGTAGCTGCCCTACTCGCAGGCCGAATGGCATTCGATGCCTACGGAGACACTGATATCAAATCGCTTTCAATTTATGCAGGAGTTGGATTCTTAGCCTATGCCGTTGCTGGATTCTTTAATTTTTTCCTCCGACGCGGATTTGTCTCTGACGCAGTTTTCGCTTTCATTCTTTTCACCAGTCTAGCGGTTCTTGGCATCCATTTGTTGAGTCATGACGAACGGGCTTTCGGAGAAGTCGCCACGGTTGATTGGCGAATGATCCCTGCTGCTGTTCTGATCCTTTTTGCCCTACTTATTCTCGCCGCGGTCGCTTTAGCTTGCTCGACGCGCCTCGATACGGTGCCCACCTTAGCAATTTGTTCCACCCTCTTTATGGTCGGGCTTATGAGTGATTACCTCTTCAAAGGAGCCTCCGATTCCGGTTCGTGGTGGGCGACTTTTCTCTACGCTATAACCCCTAATTGGCAGCAATTCTGGCTGGCAGACGCTCTTGAGGACAAAAAGACGATTCCATGGTCTTACGTCGCAAAGTCCTCAGTTTATATGCTGTCCTGTATGGCTGCCGCCTTAGCTGCCGGTGTCTGGATGTTTGACGATCGGGAACTCAACTAACCTATGATCTCTTCCGTGCTCCAGCCTTTCTTACCCCCGATGTCTTCTCGCGGTCTGCACCCTTCCTTTACGCTGATTTTCTGATGCAACGCTCCTTCCAAGAAACCGGTTTTATCAACTGGATGACCCTACTGGCTTTGGGGGTCGGCCTCGAAATCGTGTCGCGACTTGGCACCTCTGCCACGGGTGAGCTAGGTGCCGCTTTTGTCCTAGTCGGCCTGATTACTGCACTGGTCAGTTGGTTCCAAATGCGCCTAGAAAACGCAGAAGAATCTGAACGGTTGGAACTCGAAGATTTGGCACGTTCACGGAAGAGTGCCTCACTTTTCGATTCCTCTGCCGAAGCTTTCCCTGCCAAAAACTCACGACTGCAGTTCGACAAATGGGTCCTACCGATCCTCACTCTGATTCTCTTCATCGTGCAGTCCTTAGCTGCGGCCTATTTCTACCGAACCCTCGGGGGGAAAACAGTCACCCCAGGAGAATCTGCCCCACTGGCGATGGCCTTGTTCGCGGCCATGAGTCTTGTGGTCTTTCTGCTCGGCAAATATGCCACTCGACTGGCTCAACTCAAGGGAGTCCGCCTGCTGCGTCCCGGCGGTTCAGCCCTAATGCTTGGAGCCCTTATGGCGGCACTTGCTGCGGGCACAGAAGCGATTCAGTGGTTTGGCTTTCCAAAGTACGACGGCTATGTGGCTTGGATTCTCACCGGCCTGATGACCTTGGTTGCCATCGAGACTTTAATGGCCTTGGTCTTCGAAGCCTATCGTCCCCGAGTTCAGGGTAAAGAAGTCCGCTTAATTTATGAGAGCCGCTTGATTGGTCTTCTCGGGCAACCCACTGGACTGTTCGCCACCGCCGCTCAAGCTCTCGACTACCAATTCGGTTTCAAGGTCAGTGACTCTTGGTTCTACCGCTTCATCGAGGAAAAAATCGGCGGCTTTGCTCTTCTTTGGATTACCCTTCTCGGGCTCAGTGATTGCGTGGTGTTTATCGACCCTGGCGAACAGGGTTTGCGCGAACGCTTTGGCAAGCCGGCGGGTGCTATTCTCGAGCCAGGGGTTGCTTTCAAATTCCCTCGACCCATCGATAGTATTCTCCGCTTCCCAACCTCTGAAATTCAGAGCTTTAATGTTGGCTTCGTTCCTGACCAAAAATTAGAAGGTGTAGACACTCTTCTCTGGACAAAAGCCCACTATAAAGAAGAATTCAACTTGCTTGTCGCTTCTCGTGAACAAATCACTTCGACCAATAGCACCGATACCGAACAGACGGTTCCCGTCAATCTCCTCACTGTCAGTATTCCTATTCAATTTCTAGTTCGAGACGTCAAAAAATGGGCCTATTATCACACTGAACCCGCCGGATTATTGGAGAAGATCGCCAACCGCGAAGTGGTACGCTACATGGCAAGTGTTGATATCGAAACCGTGATGTCTTTCGGCCGTAGCCAAGCCTCTTCAGATCTGCGTGCTAATATTCAAAAACAGGCCGATACCGCCAATCTCGGTGTCGAGATCGCCTTTGTTGGTCTGCAAGATATTCATCCTCCTATCGGCACCAAGGAACTTCAGGTCGCCGCCGCCTACGAAAAAGTGATCGGAGCCGAACAAGAGAAAGAATCCAAAATCCTTGAAGCGCAAGGCTATGCTTTCGAGGCTATCCCTATAGCCAGAGCCAATGCCGCTAAGACGGTCAATGAATCCAAGTCGATTGCCGTTCAGAAAGTGAACGAAGCCGCTGGCCGAGCGGCTCAGTTCGGCAACCAATTAACCGCCTACCGTGCTGCGCCGTCTCTCTTCACCGCTCGCAATTACTTGGAAACCTTCAGCAAATCCGCTGCAGCTTCCCGCAAATTGGTCATTCTTCCCACCAATACTCACGATGTCATTATCTTCAATCTCGAAGACAAGATACGCCAAGACCTACTCGATGTCGCTATCGACCCCATTAAACGGGATGAACCGAAAAAGTAACCCAGTCCAAGTCCTTTCCACCTGATGAAAAACCGTATTCCAACCCTAATCATCGGTAGTCTCCTACTGTTGATATTTCTGTTCCTCCTCTTCGCCTTCCAAGTGAGAACGACCGAAGTGGCCGTCGTCACGACTTTTGGCAGTATCAGCGGTCAACCCCGCACCGAACCGGGACTGTATCCTCGCTTCCCTTACCCCATTCAAACCGTTTATAAATTCGATAAGCGTCTTCAAAACTTCGAACGTAAATACGAGCAGAGTTTTACGCGCGACAAAAAATCGCCGATTATTTCTGTCTTCGTTGCTTGGCAAATTGAAGAACCTATTGTGTTCCTCAAGCGCTTTAATGGTGATGTTGCTCGCGCCGAAGCTAGCCTCGAAAATGTGGTGCGCGATGCCAAGAACGCGGTCATTGGGCGCCATGATTTTTCTGAGTTGATCGCTCCCAATCCATCCTTGGTTAAATTTGATGAAATCGAAACTGAGATGAAAATTATGATGTCCGAAACCGCACTCAAAACCTACGGCATCAAAATTGAACTGGTTGGCATTAAGCAACTCGGCCTTCCTGAAGGACTTACCGCCAAAGTGTTTGACCGTATGAAAACCGAGAGGGAACGACAGGTCAAAAAACTGATTGCCGAAGGGACTTCTGAGGCTGTTCGTATCCGCTCCGATGCTGAACTTAAACGTGATACAACTCTCGCCGAGGCGCGCCGTCAGGCTCTTGTTCTCCGTGGTGAGGCGGAAGCCAAGGCAACCGAGTTTTATAAAATCCTCAATCAAGACGAAACCCTCGCTCGTTTCCTTATCTCTCTGAATGGACTTGAGGCCACTCTCAAGGACCGCACGACTCTCATTCTCGACGAGAAAACAGCACCGCTGAATCTTCTCCGAGGCGACATCCAAGCGCCCGTCAACCGCTGATCTCATGGCAGACGCTCCTCCTCCAAGTGGAAATCTCCGCGTCAATAACGCTCCGCTCTCGGCGGATGACGCATCGAGTCAGGCCCTATCCGAAGCGCTCGGCAGCAGCCTCCTCTTCATCCGTCTTCTCGGCGTTTTGCTGATCGGCGCTTTCCTTTTCTCCTGCGTCTTCACGGTTAATCCCAATGAAGTCGCGATCGTGCTGCGTTTCGGCAAACCTGTCGGCGAAGATCGCGCCATGGTTCGTACTAATGGACTTCACTTTGCGCTCCCCTATCCGGTCGATGAAATTGTCCGTATTGGGGTCGGTGAATCCAAGGTCGTTCGAGCTTCCCGTGCTTGGTATGCCATCGATCCTTCAGTCGAAGCCACTGGTAATACTGAGGCGCCGGTCATCGCACAACTCAGCCCCGCTTCCGATGGCCATGTTATCACTGCCGATGGTAATATTCTCCATGTACGTGCCTCAATGCGCTACCGGATTAGTGATCCAATCGCATACGCATTCCGTTTCTCGTCCGCCTCAAATATTATCGAGAATTCACTTAACAACGCGATCCAATGGTCTTCGGTTCGGTTTAAAGCCGATGATATGATTCACAAGGATGTCGCTGGCTTCCGCGATTCAATACGCCGAAGGGTAGCAGAGGTCCTTGATCGGACCAAATTAGGCGTCACCATTGAAACTTTGGACGTCGAACGGGCCGCACCGGGTTTCGTCAAAGAATACTTCGACGCTGTAATTACCGCCGAACAAGACCGAAGCAAGCTCATCAATACGGCCGAGGGCGAATACGATCGAGTGACTCGGGAAGCTGAGGGCGAGGCAAAACGGGTCGTCGCTCAAGGCGAAGCCGCTGCGAACCAACTCGTTCAGTCCATCAAGGCCGAGGCCACTTTCTTTCAGGATCAACTGGCCACCTATCGACAAAATCCAGGTCTCTTTCGTGATCGACTTCGGGTTGAAGCCATTACTCGTATTCTGACGAATACAACCGATAAATTCTTCCTCCCCTCTCGCTCAGATGGCGATCGTCGGGAAGTCCGAATCAATATCAACCGGGAACCCATTACCCCGAAGAAGCCTGAGCTAGGCCGTTGATCCTCTCTCTTTAAAGCCCTTTCCAGCACTCCCTACCGCTTCACTGCCCTATGCAAGTCACGAGCCTCCTCAGTATTGATGACGACGCCAAAAAAAACGCGGATTGTGCCGATTGCGGGCATGACCACGGTGGCCTCGACCATTCGCACACCCATACGAAGCTTTCTACCACACTGATCGGACTCATCTTTGTCCTCAATTCATTCGCGGTAGACTGGCTTTTCCTCCGTGGCACTACCGTGGCCGCTTTCAGTGCAATGATTGGAGCGATCATTCTTGGTACCCCGATTATGATAGTGGCTTTCAAAGATCTGCGGAAAGGACTGCTTTCCATCAATGAATTAGTGGCTCTCGGTGTGCTTGCTTGCGCTGTTTCTGGAAATTATGGCATGCGCGGCGAAGGTTCTAGCCTAGCGGGCGGCTTTCAAACGGCGGGTATCGTCGCCTTCTTCATGTTACTCGGCGAAATTATTGAGACCCGCACCGCTGCCGGTGCTCGGGCTTCCATCCAATCCCTTATCAAACTCACCCCAACCAAAGCGCGTCGCCTCGCTGACGGTCGTGAAACAGAGGTGCCCGCCGCCGAACTAAAAGTTGGCGATGTCCTCCGAATCCGCCCTGGTGACAACATTGCCGCCGATGGGTTGATCGTCTCCGGGCAGGGTTCAATTAACCAAGCCAATATCACAGGTGAATCGCTTCCAGTGGACAAATCGGTTGGTGAACAAGTCTTCGCTGGCACCATCAATATGAACGGTCTTCTCGAGGTTAAGGTAACTAAGGCAGGTCAGGATACCACTCTCGGTCGTGTCCGCGATCTCATCCTTGCCGCCGAGAAAACAAAGCTGCCTTTTATGCGCATTATTGATCAATATATGCGCTACTATACCCCTCTGGTTTTGATCATCGCCGCACTCGTTTGGGCCTTCACCAAGGATCTTGATCGCGTCATCACCATCCTCATTGTCGCCTGCCCTTGCGCTTTCATTCTTGCGACTCCAACCGCAATGGTTGCTGCGCTCAGCGCTGCAGCTCGTCTCGGTATTCTTGTCAAAAATATTGCCGATCTCGAAGCCGCTGCCCGTATTACTGCTTTTGTCTTCGATAAAACAGGAACTTTGACTACCGGCAAACTTGCTGTCAGTCGACTGAATCCGATCGGCGATATTCTCCCCGCTGAACTTCTCCGTTGCGCCGCGAGTGCAGAACAGTTTTCCACTCACCCCACGGCTCGTGCTGTCACCGCACTCGCCATCGAAGCCGGAATCCCACTCACCGACGCCAAAGACTTTCGCGAATCCGCTGGCAAAGGAGTTTCCGCTCGCATTGGTACCCAACAAATACTCGTTGGACGCCCTGCTTTCCTCAAAGACTCTGGTGTTGCTGGCGATCTTTTCGCCTCGGTTGACCTCGACGAAACCGCTGGGTTCAGTCTTCTCTTTATTGCACGTGACGGTATCTGTATTGGATGGATTGGTCTTCAGGATCAAACCCGCCCCGAAGCCGCTGGGGCTCTCAAGGAACTTCGCGAAGCGGGTATCCAACGTATCACGATGGTGAGTGGTGATCGGAAGCCCGTGGCAGAACGGGTCGCTCGTGAAATCGGGGTCCCTGAGGTGGTCGCCGAGTGCTTGCCTCAGGATAAAGTCGAGTTTGTCCGCCAAACTAAGGCGAAGGGGCACCGAGTCGCGGTGATTGGCGACGGTGTGAATGACGCTCCAGCACTTGCTGCGGGCGATATCAGCATCGCTATGGGTGCTGCCGGAAGTGAAGTGGCAATTAATTCTGCCACCATTGCCCTAATGAATAGTGATCTTCGCCGCCTCCCCTTCCTGATCAAACTTAGCCGTATGGCGCGCAGTGTCATCAATCAGAATCTCCTCTTCGGCGTCCTCTTTATCATCGTGGGTCTCGGAGCAGCTTCATTTGGCTACCTCAACCCTATCGTGGCCGCAATCCTGCATAACGTCGGATCGCTCTTCGTCGTCTTTAATAGCGCAAGATTGGTTCGTCAAGGTGAGGAATTAGAACCGTTTATTCAGACTGCTTCTCCAACAGTTCCACCTCCACCCTCTGTCCATCTAGAACTGCAGACCGCCTGATTCGTTCGCTTTCCAAGGCTCTCCGCCTTTGCTCAACTTCTTGCCGATGATCCCTAACTCAACACTCGCCGGACGTGTCACCGATCCTACGGCTTCTCCTGAGATCGTCGTTCGTGCGACTGGACTTACCAAGGTCTTTAAGGATTTCTGGGGGCGGCCCAAGGCGCGGGCCGTCGACAATGTCGACTTTGAAATCCGCCGCGGCGAGGTCTTTGGTCTTCTCGGTCCCAATGGCTCAGGGAAATCAACGACGATCAAAATGATCCTCGGTTTGTTGTATCCCACGAAGGGACACATTTCTGTCTTCGGCAACTCACCGCGAGATGTCGCGACTAAATCACGGATCGGTTATCTGCCTGAGGAAAGCTATCTATACCGATTCCTCAATCCCAGCGAGACCTTGGACTTCTTCGGAAGTCTCTTCAAAATTGAGAGTACTGAACGTCGGAATCGTGCGGAGCAATTGATCGAAATGGTGGGCCTTAATCAGGCTCGCACTCGCACTGTTGGCGAGTTCTCCAAAGGCATGCAACGCCGTATGGGCCTCGCTCAAGCCCTGATTAACGATCCAGACTTGATCATACTCGACGAACCAACCGCCGGACTAGATCCGCTCGGATGTCGGGAAGTCAAAGACCTCATTCTAGCCTTAGCACGTCGGGGCAAAACCATTATCCTCTCCAGTCATCTGCTGAGCGATGTCGAGGATGTTTGCGATCGCGCGGTCATTTATTATGGAGGGCGTATTCAAGCGCAAGGACCGCTGCAGGAACTCCTCGCTCGCCCCGATTCCGTTCGCTTCACCAGTCCTGTCCTCTCCCGTGAATTGACTGAAAGAGTCATCGCTTTAATCCGCTCAGAAGCGGGTGACAAAGTGCGAATCGAGAATCCGACTCAAAATCTTGAGTCTTATTTTCTTGGGGTCGTTGAGGCCGCTCGGAAGCAGGCGGAAACCAGTGGTGCCACCAGCGGTAATCGAGTGGCCGAATACTTGCGTGGCGATTCAGAATCAGCTGGGGTGCAAACTGATGCTGTTCTGAGTCGATTAACTCGTGCTTCGGAAACTTTGGCTCCCAATGTCATTGAAAGCTCCTTGCCCCCAGAACCAACCGCAGAGTCTCGACTGGCTTCGCTCACCCGTCCCGAATCTGCAACCGTAGATTCACCGATCAACACCGGCCCTGCCCCAACCCACGAGCCGACCGCTGCTCCGGTCGATTTATCCAAGGCGAATGAACGCCTCTCCGGTTTGCTCAACGGAAAGAAGTGAATTGGAATGACTCGTCACTTCGAAATCTACCGAAATTCTGAGCGACAGATGCTGGCTCTGCCCCTCGGCTTTTCTTGGTACGCCGCGTCGCTCGATTGGATCTGGACCCTTTGGCTTCGTCTCTGGGATGTCAGCTTCCTCCTCTTGGTTATAAATGCGATCAGCACGGCTTTACTTTACGCTAATAAGACAGGCTGGAAATCCTATCTCGCCAGCCAACTCTTTCAAGGGCTCGTCCTCGGCTTCGCCGCACGACGTTTTCGAGAACTGTCTGCCGAACGTCGTGGCTATTCGTACCTCTGCACTCTTTCCGCAAAAAATAGGGCAGATGCCATCGCCAAAGTACTTCAAGTCGGTGGCGAACCGCTGACAGAATGGCGCGCACGCCATATCACTGGGGTCCCCGATTTTGCCCCAAAATCTCTCCGACCACTTTTGGCTGTCGCCCATCTCACACTCCGAGCCGCCTTCCGCTACCGCTTAGTCGTTACTTTGCTCACTCTTCTGGTTTCGGTGGTTTTTATTCTACCTGGGGTTATCCGGCACGACGGTTCCGCTCAAGGCTTCACCCAGATTCTTATCACCTACACACTGGGTATTATTACCGCTCTCCTCGGCTTCACAACCCTCTGGATTGCCTGCGGTACGCTCGCTCGGGATATTGAAGAAATGCAGTTATTCTTGGTCGCCTCAAAACCGGTGGATCGTTGGCAAATCTGGCTCGGCAAATGGATCGGTATTATGATCCTTAACTTGGGTATGTTGGCGATCTCTGGGTCCGTTGCTTTTGGTCTCCTTCAGCTCCGTACGAGCGAACTCTCTCCCTCTCAGCAAAAGAAATTACGCGAAGAGGTACTGGTGGCTCGCTCGGGGGTCCGTGAACCAGCCGCTGATCTTCGTGGCGATATCGAGAAAATATTGACCGAACGAATGAAGGACCCTGCCGTCGCAGGTCTGGACAAAGCCTACGTCCGCAAACAAGTCGAGGAAGCCGTCCGCGCCCGTCAGCAAGTGGTTCCATCCGGAATGCTGCGTCGATGGATTGTCGATCTTGGCCCAGATGCTCGTGTTCGGCTGAAGGACAAACCGCTTTTCATCCGAGTTAAATTCTTTACCAGTCAGTATAACTCTGAGGGAACCGTCTATCCGGCATCTTGGGAAATCGGCCCTCCTGAGGGTCGCCGTTATCGTCTAGAAAACTCACTACCCGCAGAATCCTTTGTCGAGTTTAGTTTGGACCCACGTCTTTCCTACGATTTAATCGATGCTTCTGGAAAACTCGCCGTTGACTTCCAAAATTGGAATCAACAACCGCTTCTTTTCCCGCTCGATGACGGAATGGAGATACTGTTTCACGATGGTAGTTTCGAGGTTAATTACGCTCGGGGTCTCTTGATTATTGCCTTCTGGCTCGGCCTCCTCACCGCTGTGGGACTCGCTTGTTCAAGCTTTCTCTCCTTCCCTGTCGCCTCATTTTGCTCCATCGCGCTCCTCATTCTCGGACTCTCTGGCGGCACTCTCAAACAGGTTGTAGAACAGGGGGGCATCATCGGAGTCAGTAGTGAAAGTGGCACGGTCATTTCCCCAAGCCTTCTGAATTCTCTAAGCGTGATTGTCTACGGCAACGCCAAAGCTCTCATCGATCAAGTGACAGGGTATTCGCCTGTCTCTAGTCTCAGTACTGGGCGAAGCATCACTGGATCCGAACTCCTTCGCGCTTTCCTGATCATTAATGTCCTTGTCGGCGGATCGATTTCTGCTCTCGGGATGCTTATTCTTACTCGACGGGAACTGGCCGCCCCAACTCGATTCTGATGACTGTGCGCAAGGCCATTCTACTGCTGATACTACTAGTGTCACTGATTGCTTCTCATTTCAGTCAAGCAATCCTCAATCGTAATCGAGAAAATTTAGGTCTGACTCGAACCGCGATTATCAGTAACGCACCTCCCATTCTCGCATTTACCACAGTTGCTTTGGGAGGCTTCCGAGGGCTTATCGCTAATACTCTCTGGATCCGCACCACCGAATTACAAGAGGACGGCAAATATTTTGAAGCGGTCCAACTCGCCGATTGGATCACCAAACTCCAACCTCATTTCACCACGGTCTGGGTTCATCAAGCTTGGAATATGGCCTACAATATTTCGGTCAAATTTCCTGATCCCGAAGATCGTTGGCTTTGGGTTCAAAGAGGTATCGAACTTCTCCGAGACGAAGGCATGCGCTACAATCCCCACGAGGTAATGATGTACCGGGAGTTAGGTTGGATTTTTCAACATAAAATGGGGGCCTACCTTGATGATGCTCATCTCACCTACAAAGCCCGATGGGCCCAACGTATGGAAGAAGTTCTGCCCGGCGGTCGACCCGATTACTCAACTCTCCTTCAACCCTCCACTCTCGAGGCCACCAATCGACTGAACGCTCTCGTTAATCGCTATAAACTGGTGCCGCCTATCATGAAGGAAATCGACGAACGCTACGGTCCTCTTGAATGGCGTCTTCCTGAATCGCATGCCGTTTACTGGGCCTACCGCGGTCTCACCGAAGCAAAAAAAGAAAGTGATCGCGCCCCACTACGGCGGGTGGTTTTTCAATCAATGCTCACTAGTTTCCAACGGGGTCGTATTCTAACCAATATCGCCACCCGAACAGTCGAACTTGGCCCCAATCTTAATATTGTCGCCAACACTAGCCGAGCCTATGAAGACATGATCGCTGCCGATGAAAAACTCGGAGATCATTTCGCTAAAGGTCACAAGAATTTCCTCCGTGATGCTGTCTACTTTCTTTACACCGCCAATCGCGAAAAGGAAGCCGCTCAATGGTGGGCTTACTGCAAGAAAAAGTACGGTGATCAATTGGCAGAACAATTGAACATGACCGTCGAACAGTTTGCTATCGATCGTGTCAGCGAAGACGTCAATGAGACCTCGCCCGATCGCATTAAAGCCGTGGTCACTGGACTTCTAACTCAAGGCTTCATTGCCATGGCTAACAGCGACGATGATCGAGGGGAATCTCTGCTGCGGTTTGCCACAAAGGTCTACACTAATTACGATGAGCGTACTTCCAACAAAAGCATGCGACAACGGGTTCCTATTGCTCCCTTGAATGATCTAAAATTAGATGTCCTTCGTGATCTTCTTCAGCCTAACCCCGAGGTAAATCCAGAGTTTCAGGCAGGATTACGCACCCGTTTAAATCTCCCAACCATGTTTGGGATGCCCACGGCGGCCACGACCAACAAAGCGCCGATTATTCCTTTCCGTCGTTAACTTTGCCCCGTCTCTTCTAGGCGTCAGGAAAAGTTTCGCTTGCCAGATATCGCTGTAATGCTGTCCCTGGCCCAAGGAATAGATGATCATATTAGCCCACGGAGTCTTCGATAGGATCGACAAACTAAATCGCTCCAGTTCTAAGGCTATCAATCGCTCGAATGCGACTGGGAAAATCAGCTACTCGAGCCAATTCACACTCAATCAACGTGGATCTTTAACTTTTCTATGATTCCCTTACCCTGAGGAAAATGAGCATAATTAAGTTTGGGACGGACGGTTGGCGGGCTGTCATCGCCGAAGACTTCACCTTTGCCAATCTCGATAGGGTTTCACAGGCGACCGCCGATTACTGGAAGTCTCATCCGATTGAGGGAACCCATTCCCGCAAAGTCGTGGTGGGCTACGACCGTCGGTTCCTCTCAGACCAATTCGGCGCGCGTGTGGCCGAGATTTTCGTCGGGAATGGCTTTACAGTTACCCTCACCGCCCAACCCACTCCTACCCCGAGTGTGTCCTTCGAAGTTAAACGCCAAAAGGCGATTGGTGGCGTGATGATTACCGCCAGCCATAACCCAGCTGCCTTTAATGGATTTAAGCTAAAAGCTTGGTATGGGGGGGCCTCTGAGGCGTCTCTCTGTCAAGCGGTCGAACAACTCTTAGACATTAACCCGATTCTCTCTATCCCTTTCGCCGAGGCGATAAAGACGCGGCAGATCGCGATAAAAGACATCCGCAAGGCGCACTACACAGCGATTAAGAAACTGGTCAACTTTGAACTGATCGCTACCTCCGAACTGAAGTTTGCTCATGAAGCTCTCTATGGCGTTGGTGCCGGTTGTTTCGATGAATTACTGGCGGGTACGACCTGCCAAGTGAGCACCATAAATGCTGAACACAATCCCGGTTTCGGGGGAATTAGTCCCGAGCCCATCGCCAAGAATTATATTCATTCAATCCCATTCCTGCAGAAACAGCCGCACGATATCTGCCTAGTTACCGACGGCGATGCCGACCGAGTAGGCGGGCTTATGGGCGACGGAACCCCCCTCAGCACCCATCAGATTAGCTGCCTTCTGCTCCGTCATTATGTAAAAAATCGCGGGATGCGAGGAAAGGTTGTCAAAGCCCTAACCACCACGACAATGGTTGACAGAATGTGTGCCTCCATGGGATTGGAATTGGTCGAGACTGGCGTAGGATTCAAGTATATCGCCGCCGAGATTCTCAAGGGCGGAGTCCTTCTCGGCTTCGAAGAAAGTGGCGGCATCGGGTTCCCTAAGCATATCCCTGAACGCGATGGCATCGCCGCCGGTCTGGTCCTCTTGGAGATGCTAGCCATGGAGAAAAAGCCGCTAAAGAAAATCCTAGCTGAATTAGAAAAAGAGTATGGTTCTTACCGTTACGCTCGTATTGACGCCCATTTTCCTCTCGAAAAACGGACCGCACTGATGGACTTCTGCAAAAATAATCCACCGGCTCGGCTCCTTAAATCTTCAGTTACAGAAGTAAAATCCTTTGATGGAGTAAAGTTTATCGCTGCCGATGGTTCTTGGTTGATGTTACGGGGGTCTGGGACAGAACCCATCTTACGAATTTACGCCGAGGCCGGCTCCGATGCGGACGCTGCAGCCTTATTAAAGGTAGGGGTCCGCATGACCACTCGAGTCTAACCGAGAACCGACTTTCCTAATCGGTCTCAATAGAACCGAGCGAACCGCCTCGAGGCGAAAACGGTGCTCCGTAGCCCTCAATCTTGGATAAGATTAGTAACTTGCAGACTCAGCGGTATGCCCTCGAACAATAGCGACCCCAGCGCTGGTTCCTAACCGGTTGGCCCCAGCAGCGATCATCGCCAATGCCGTCGACGTATCACGAATACCACCACTCGCCTTGACGCCCATTTTAGGGCCCACGGTTTCACGCATCCATCGCACCTGTTCTAGGGTCGCACCGGCAGTGCTGAATCCGGTCGATGTCTTTACAAACCGAGCACCGGCTTCAATGGAAAGTAAGCAGGCACGGAGAATTTCTTCATGAGTTAACAAGCAGGTTTCGAAAATGACCTTAACCGGTGCGCCCTGAGCCGCCTCAACGACATCCCTCAATTCGCGAAATACAGCACCATCATCACCGTCTTTTAATCGCCCAATATTTAAGACGAAATCAATTTCTTGCGCACCCAAATCGATCACTGTTTCGGTCTCAAACCGTTTCGCATCGGATTCCATTGCTCCCAACGGAAACCCAACCACTGCGGCTACTTTGACAGCGGAATCCTCGAGCAAAGAAGCGGCTAACGCCACACGCGTCCCATTCACGCAAACACTCCAAAAAGCATGTTCTCTAGCCTCGGCACAAAGACGTTCTATATCCACTGCGCGCGCTTCGGCCTTCAGCAAGGTGTGGTCAATATGTTGGGCCAGATCTCGCGGACTTAGTTTCATTGGTGGGGAATGCTTCCGTTTCCTACGATCCGGTTCAAGCACTGACAGACATTGTCTCGCCTGGCCCATAATAAGCCAATGAATACACAGCTGAACTTAACACAAAATCTGCTAAATTAACCATCGACTATCAAAACTTACCCAATAAGCGCTGTTCAGCCGGGGTGAGTCGATCTGAGGGGATCCGGACAGCCAGTTTCCGAACGGCTTCATCCAATTGATTCTCGCGCATGACTGCGACATAAACCGCCTGATACCGTGGCTCCATAGTCTCCAAATTAAGAGTCGACGAATGAAAGAGTGCGAGAGCTTCGACCGGCCGCTTCTCCCTCAAAGCGACCAAAGCCAAGGTAGCAAGAGACAGAAAATCGCTGGGAAAATTTTTATGATAACTCAAAAGAAACTCTCGAGCACGTCGGGGTGGCAGATTTAATAACGAGGCATAGTAGGCTTCGAGGACAGCCAATTGATCATTCTGCGGATCAAGTTCTGACAATCGCTTTATCGCAAAATGAGCCGCCGAATCATCCTTTAATTTTTCCGCCAATCGCTGAACTTCGCGAGCAGATTTTACGGCATCGGGGTCCAAATTAAGCTGCCGGAGATGGGCGGTCAAAGCCGTTTGATCGTAAGCGTACGCCGAACCCCATGGTTCCCAATTCGCCTTCCTTGGGTTTAGCCTGAGCGGATGAACTCAATTGAACCGTCTCGGAAGCGGCGTGGTCTTGCTGAAATCCAACTACTAATCACTGAATTCAAAAGCTCGGGACTCTC
>SIAZ01000041.1 GCA_009695405.1 Pedosphaera sp.
CCGTCCCTGCCGATCAATAGCCAAATAGCCCAGGTTTTCACCCACGACTCGCAATCCCAGAGAGTGGTATCGCTCCAGATAGAATTCCTAGCGCCTGTCCGCCGGGCTGCCCGCCGCCACCGCCTCCAGCCGCACCGTCTCAATCTCCTTCAGGCTCGCCGTCCACGCCGCAGGTTCCACCCAGTTGGCCCAAGTCGGTGCCGTACGCCGCTTGCGTCGTTGATGAATTTGCAGGGGTGGCAAACAGATCCGTCCCAGCCCTTCGAGTTTGAGCAGGAGGCTGCGTGCTGCGAAATCCTTCAGCCGTCCCCGAGCGTCTACCCAAACCCAATGCTGGCACAGTTCCTTTGCGATCCGCTTCCGACTCCACGCGGGATGCTCCTCAATCCATCTCCGTAACCACTCCACTTCCTCAGATCCCATCCGCCGCCCTTGCAATACCAGTTCTTCAAGCACGCCCTGCTTTCTGAGCTCTTTGCCTCCGGTAGTTCAGGCTTATTCACCGACAACTTGTGAATGCACCGGAGGAAAACCTGTCGCAGGGTCTGACGGCGTTCACCCTGCCGTGTGCCCAACAGAAACGAATGCGCACTTCCAACGCGCTGGTGCGGGTCAATCAGGAACTCAAACGGCGCACTCGTGTTGCCCGCGTCTTTCCGAATGAAAATTCCCTCCTGCGCCTGGTCACGGCGCTCTTGGTTGAAACCAGTGACGAGTGTGAAACCGGAATCCTCTACCTCAACATGAAACCCACAACCCACCCCACAGTTATAGATGCTCAAACAATTTACAGAAAAGAAATTGCGCGGCCGAATAATTCTTTCAGTCAAAAAAGCGCACTGAATTATCCACAGCCTTTTCCTGGCCTTACTCCACACGAATTAGCGACGCATAATTCTTGGCTGAGAAGGTTCCGTCGGTGCCGAGTCGAGCCGGTCTTGGTGTCGCCGTCGGTGCGGTTTCCCTTCGTGCTAGCGTAATAAGTGTAATCTTAGCGTGAGACAGTCTTGTCGTTGCGCGCCGTCGGCCTAGTCTGTCCCTATGTCGAGCACCACCGAACTGCCAACGCCTGCGGTTGAGGATGTGACCGATCCCAAGGAAATCCATGACCGAGGCTACGTTGTGCTCTGTTGGGACGATCCGGTCAATCTGATGCCGTATGTCACCCATGTGTTTCGGCAAGTCTTTGGGTGGGATCGCGAGCGAGCGGAAAAACATATGCGGGAAGTTCATGAAGAGGGGAAAAGTGTTTTAGTTCAGGAGAACTTTGAGAAGGCAGAGTTTTATGTGCACGAACTGCAAAAATACTCGTTAACTGCGACTCTGGAACCGTCTGAATGAAACTTCTTTCCCGAGATACGGATAGAGCTGTCTGGTTGTTGTATACGAAAGAGCGGGAAGTCCTCCTTTTCTTAGTACGAACTGGGGAGCGTCGCCGTGGGGCAAACCCAGCGACAGACTCTGATGGACTTGGGATTGAGGACTTGGCTGAGACCGAACTAGAGGCGTGGCTGAGGGAGCACCGCAACAGCACGAGCAAGGAGATTACCGATCGACTAAAAGACCCGGTATCGTGCGTTCGCGGGCGCGGCGGTCATGCGTGGACTCTGGTGAATGGGCAATCAGAGTTGCTCTTACAGGTGCTGAATGAGTTGAGGATTTCGGCGTGGAAACGGTTAGGTCAACCGCCAGAAGTCTTACCCGACCCTTTACCTGCACTGGGAACTGAGGACTACATTGACTGTTGGATTATGGAAACCGCTTCTATTTTTCAGTCCCAACTGTTGCAGGGGCTTGAAAGTGAATGAAGGCGTCAGCACCCAATCTTTCCAAGGCGACAATCTCCTTTCCCGACCCTCGATTGGCCCGATCGGATGGGTTGGTGGCTGTCGGTGGGGAGCTTTCGATTCCACGGCTTTTATTGGCTTATCGGTCCGGAATCTTCCCGTGGTCCGCTCATCCGGTGACCTGGTGGTCGCCCGATCCTCGAGTGGTCTTTGAGTTAGGGAATTTACATAGACCCCGTAGCCTGCAGCGCTCGCTGAGAAAAGGAGCATTTCGAGTGACCTTTGACACAGCGTTTGAGCAAGTAATTCGGGCCTGTGCTGCGGTTGAACGTCGTGAGGGAGCGACTTGGATTTCACCCTTATTTGTGGAGGCCTATTGCGCCTTCGCTTTGGCGGGGTACGCCCATAGCGTGGAATGTTGGCAAGGGGATGAATTAGTCGGCGGACTCTATGGGGTAGCTATCGGTGGTTTATTTGCAGGGGAATCGATGTTTCATCGGGTTGACGATGCTTCTAAGGTCGCATTGGTCCACTTGGAGTCGCACTTGGTTCGGCGAGGGTATCAACTGTTTGACACCCAAATGGTCACCCCAATCACTCGCGCTTTGGGCGCTCGAGAAATCTCACGTGACCTCTATTTAAGGCAATTGGCGGGAGTTGTTGACCAGTCGTGCACCTTCTTAACACCCTGATTTTAGGCCTTTCGATGAAAGATTGTGAAATATTTCACAATACCAGCTTGCCGCTCAGGGACATGGAAACATAGTATACTCCCTGTGCGGGGAGATTCCCCCGGCTTTTTGTCTTATGGAAGTGACGTCCCCTGCTGTTCCAAGTGGTGTATCTACTGCGGAGTTCGGCTACAATTCAAAGATCGAGGGTGAGGTCATCCACACCACGGTGGATTCGGCCTTGAACTGGTTTCGCAAGAACTCTCTGTGGCCTATGCCTATGGGGTTAGCTTGTTGCGGGATTGAGTTGATGGCTGTGGGTGCAAGTCGTTACGATATTTCACGATTTGGTTCCGAAGTGATGCGATTTTCGCCGCGGCAATCGGATGTGATGATCGTGGCGGGCACTGTCACCTACAAGATGGCCCTCGCTGTGCGGCGGATTTATGAGCAAATGGCTGAACCGAAATGGGTCATTGCCATGGGTGCTTGCGCTTCAACGGGAGGTATGTATCGCAGCTATGCGGTCTTGCAGGGGGTCGATAATATTCTTCCCGTCGATGTTTATGTCGCGGGCTGTCCACCGCGACCTGAGGCGCTTCTGGATGCTTTGATGCGTCTGCAAGCAAAGGTGGGTCGAGAATCCACTGTGCATAATCTCAAGCGGGATGTGGCACCCGAAAAATATGGATCCTTAGGATTAGAACTTGGGGAGCGTGGCGAAGTGCTTCAAGGTTAACTCATCTAACTCGTGGCTACTCCTCTCGAAATAGCGATTCAACTTCGCGATCAATTTAGTGACTTATTCGGAACTCCTACCGAGTTTCGCGGGGAGGCCACCTTGACGCTGTCCGATTCCTCTCGAATTGCTGAGGTGTGTCTCTACGCGAAATCGGCGTTGGATTTTAATCTGCTGATTGATCTTAGCAGTGTCGACAATTACGGGGAAGATCCTCGTTGGACTGTCGTGTATGAACTCTATGGACTGAGTCACCATCTTCATTTGAGAATCAAGACATCGGTGAGCGAGGAGATTTCTGAATTACCCACGGTCAGCACAGTTTGGCGCACCGCTGATTGGCATGAACGGGAGATTTACGACATGATGGGAATCCGGTTTAGTGGTCATCCTGATTTACGTCGCATTTTAATGTGGGACGGGTATCCGTATTTTCCTTTAAGAAAGGATTTCCCCTTGGCCGGAAAGCCGACCGTCCTTCCGGATATTGCTTTTAGTCGACCGGCTCCCCTTGAGGGTGGGCCCTTTGTTACTTTGCCCGGCGGCAAGGATTCCACTGCCCGCGAGCCGCGGGTGCGTAACTCGGAAGAATAAGCCATGGCCACCCAGACCATCGAATTCAAGGACCCCGCTGCCCGTGTCCCACAGCTTGGAGCTGCTGCCTCAGAAGAGGAACTGCAAGATATTCAAGGGGATAAATTGGTTCTTAATATGGGACCATCCCATCCCTCTACCCACGGGGTTCTCCGCATTTTAGTGGAGATGGATGGTGAGACCATTACTAAGGCGGTTCCGGATGTAGGATATTTGCATCGAGGCGACGAAAAAATTGCCGAGAATATGACCTATAACCAGTTCGTGCCTTACACGGACCGACTGGATTATCTAGCGCCCCTCGCCAACAATGTAGCTTACGTGCTGGCCGTAGAGAAGCTGATGGGTATTGATGGGCTGATACCCCTTCGTGGCCAATATATGCGGATGATCTGTTGTGAATTAGCACGGATTTCGGCCCATCTTCTTGGGTTGGGCGCCTTTGCAATGGATGTTGGAGCTCTGACGGTCTTCCTGCACACTTTTATTGAGCGAGAAAAAATCTATAATTTGTGCGAATCGCTCACCGGCGCACGTTTCACTACTAGTTACACCCGTGTCGGCGGATTGACCCGTGATTGCCCTCCCGGATGGGTCTCGGCAGTCCGCAAGTTTCTCAATGAAGTGGTCATCAACTTTGATGAATCGGAAGCACTGCTCACCCGTAATAAAATTTTTGTTGATCGCACCCGTGACGTCGGAGTTATTTCCAAAGAATTAGCGGTCGATTATGGCTTGACCGGGCCTAATTTGCGGGGGAGCGGTGTTGATTACGACGTTCGCAAAGCCAATCCGTATCTGGTTTACAAGGACCTAGACTTTGATGTGCCGGTGGGGTCGGTGGGAGACTGCTATGATCGCTACTTGGTACGAATGGAAGAGATGCGTCAGAGCGTCCGGATCCTGAGGCAGTGTCTGGACCGATTGCCCGGCGGAGCGGACAATGCAAGTCGAGAACCGGTGAGCATTGCGGATGGTAAGATTACTTTGCCGCCGAAATCAAAAGTGCTCACTGGGATGGAAGAACTAATCCATCAATTTATGTTGGTGACCCAAGGAGTGAATGCTCCTCCTGGCGAGGTCTATTTTGGAGCAGAAAATCCCAAGGGAGAACTGGGTTTCTACATCAACAGCCGTGGTGGAGGGACCCCTTATCGTCTGAAAATCCGAGCTCCATCGTTTGTAAATTTGGGCATCCTCCCCGCCGTATTGCCTGGCCATCTGATGAGTGATATTGTGTCAATTCTCGGATCGTTCGATTTTGTAATGGGTGAGTGCGACCGATGAAAGAACTTTGCCGATGAGTTTTTCTGTTCCATCCAGTCTGGAGGCTGAGCTCGATGAGCTGACCACCCACTATCCGGTTAAACGGAGTGCGTCCTTGATGTTCCTGCATGCCCTTCAAGAGCACTTTGGCTACATTTCCAAAGAAGCCATGGAGTGGACCGCGGCTAAGCTTGAGCTTCAGCCGATCAATGTCTTTGAGTTGGTGACCTTCTATCCGATGTTCCGTCAGGAGCCCTTGGGTAAGACGCATATTAAAGTCTGCCGAACCCTCAGCTGCGCGCTGCAAGGGAGTGCCGAGTTGCGTGAGCAATTCTGTAACCGGCTTGGTCTCGATTCGCATGCTCACACGGCGCAGACAACACCTGACGGTAAGTTCACCGTAGAATTTGTGGAATGCCTTGCCAGTTGCGGTACCGCACCCGTGGTATTGGTGAACGAGTCTCTGCATCAGACGGTCAGCCCTGCTGCGGCTGAGGAGATTTTACGAAAGGGAAATCTAGCGTGAGTCTAATCGCCGAAATCTAAAGGACTGATGGAAACAGCTCCAAAAAAAGTCGATCAAAGTTGCTTTGGACCGAGATGAATTTAGATAGAAAGAAAAGAAGCGCTTTGAATTTCGCTTCGAAATGGTTGCCCGACATGGATTCGAACCATGACAAACAGATTCAGAGACTGTTGTGCTACCATTACACAATCGGGCAAACCGGCAAGTGACCGTTAAATTAGGTGGATTCGAAATACAGTCAAGCATTGCCATGGCGGAACAATTTAAATTGATCACGAAGCACCTCGACGAACCGGGCTTTTCGCCCGATATCGAGTGCTATTTGCGGCACGGCGGTTATGCAGCTCTCCGCAAAGCAGTCGCCTCACCCTCTCGTGAATTGGCAGACGGCAAAAAGCTGTCTCCGCAAGAGGTGCTCCGAGAAGACGTCAAGGCTTCTGGCCTGCGAGGTCGCGGCGGTGCTGGTTTTTCGGCAGGGCTCAAATGGAGTTTCGTTGATCGCCGAAGTGGCAAGCCAATCTATCTGATCTGTAATGCCGATGAATCAGAGCCTGGCACCTTTAAAGATCGCCAAATCATCCATCGCGATCCGCATCAGCTCATTGAGGGAATGATTCTCTCCTGTTGGGCCAATGATGTGAAATTAGCTTACATCTACATCCGTGGCGAGATGCCTGAAGGCGCTCGTTTGCTGAATGTCGCCCTTAAGGAGGTACGGTCCAAAGGGTTCCTCGGGAAGAATATTTTGGGAACTGGCTACGATCTAGAAATTCACGTCCATCGTGGCGCTGGTGCCTATATTTGTGGCGAGGAAACTGGGCTCATCGAGTCGCTTGAAGGAAAACGAGCTTATCCGCGAATTAAGCCTCCGTACTTCCCCGCGATCCTCGGTCTCTATATGTGCCCGACAATCGTGAACAACGTGGAAACCCTGTGTCACGTTACCCACATTGTAAACATGGGTGCGGCCGAATATGCCAAGCTCGGTACCCCAAACAATACCGGCACCCGTATCGTCAGCCTGAGCGGGGATATTAACCGACCGGGTTATTACGAAATTGAAGTTGGGAAAGTTACCTTGGGTCAACTGATCCACGACTCTAATTTTGGCGGTGGTCTCAAGCCGGGTCGATCCTTGAAAGCCATTATTCCTGGGGGATCGTCCTCCAAGGTTCTTAAAGCGGGGGAAGTCTTTAAACTAAATCGTAAAGGGCCGGATGGACAGATGAGTAAGGTCGATGTTCCCGTGTTAGATTTGCCCTATGACTTCGATTCATTGCAGCAAGCGGGCACGATGTCGGGATCGAGTGCAGTCATTGTTTTAGATGACTCCCGAAGCATGGTAGTGACGTTGGGCAACCTTTCAGAGTTTTACGCTCACGAAAGTTGCGGCCAATGCACCCCGTGTCGGGAAGGGGCGTTATGGCTAGCCAAAGCGACCCATCGATTGACCCACGGAGAAGGGCGTAAAGAAGATACCTCCTACCTCGCCCACATTGCCCAGAATATCCAAGGCCGCACAATTTGCGCCTTTGGTGAAGCTGCAGCTTGGCCGGTGCTGAGCTTTGTGAAGAAGTTCAAAGACGAGTTTGATGCTCAGGGTGCTGCGGATGAAGCCGCCCGCGCCAATGGGATCCCACCCACCCACCGACCTTCTCCGGTCGTCACTCTCAACCTTCACTGAATTTAGCGATGTCAGCCCCTGCCATTCCAGCCCCGGCTCCCGCCGCTCCTGCTCCACCTCCGGTTGAGACACTGACCGTCAAGGTCAATGGCAAAACCCTGCAAGTCCCCAAGACTCATCCAGACTGGCAAGGAAAACCGCAACCGACAACGATGCTTCAAGCTGCCCGTTGTGGAGGGGTGGATATTCCGCATTACTGTTATCACGACAAGTTGCCCATCGCCGGCAATTGCCGAATGTGTCTTGTGGAATTCGGTACGCTCATGATGGATCCGGCAACCCGCAAGCCGATTTTGAACGAAGATGGGACCCCGAAGATTTCCAAATCGGTATTGCCCTATGAGCCAGGGACACCTCGCGGCGCGATTTCTTGTGCGACCCCGATTTCTCCAGGTATGGAGATTTACGCGGATTCACCGGCCACCAAGCAGATGCGTGAATCGGTGTTGGAATCGCTCCTGATCAATCATCCTCTCGATTGCACCATCTGCGACCAAGCGGGCGAGTGTAAGCTCCAAGAGTACTCGGTCGAACACGGGCAAGCCGGAAGCCACTTTGTCGAAGCCAAGGTCCACAAACCGAAGGCTGTCGATCTCGGGCCACGTATCGTTCTAGACGACGAACGCTGCATCCTCTGCACTCGTTGCATTCGATTCACCAAAGACATCGCCGGTGATGATGCTTTGGGAATCGTTAATCGGGGCTCCTACAATACCATCAGCGCCTTTCAAACAGGGAAATTTGATAATAATTATACCCTTAATACTGTCGACCTTTGTCCAGTAGGCGCGCTGACTTCGAAAGATTTTCGTTTCAAAATGAGGGTCTGGTTCCTCAAAGAAACCAAGAGCCTATGCACAGGGTGCGGTACCGGTTGCAATATTACCGTCGGGTCTCGTGAGGGTATAATTCATCGCTATGAACCGCGCGAAAACGATGCGGTCAATGGACCGTGGATGTGCGATACAGGCCGCTTGAATTACAAGTGGATCGGACGTCCGGACCGTTTGACTGAAGTCCGAGTTAACGGGCAGAAAGTTACTTGGGCAACCGCAGTAAAAGACATCGGGTCGCGATTGATCCGAGCCAGTTCGGGTAGTGTGGCTTTGATTGCGAGTGCGCGTCAGACCACGGAAGAACTTTTCCTTTTAAAGAGCTTAGCAACGCGCTTGGGAGCCGTCACTGATTCCGTTCCACGCGAGGGTGAGGCCGATCACTTGCTGGTTAATGCCGACCGTAATCCGAACACTAACGGCACTCGGTTAACTGGAATCGCTTTTACCGAGGCAGGGATGCAACTCCCGCTGATTGCCGCCGGTATTGAGGCTGGCACGATCCGCACGCTGATTGTCTTCGGTGAAGATGTAACCAAACACGGGATTGGCCCCGAATTGCTTGCTAAACTGGAAATGCTCGTGGTCAGCGATATCCTCCCCAACGCCACTACCGCAGTAGCGACACATCTCCTGCCGGGCGCCTCGCATGCTGAAAAACGTGGGACGTTTATTTCAGTGAAAGGTCGACTCCAAAAATTGACCAAAGCCGTTGAATCACCGGGCGACGCCCGGGCAGAGTGGGAATTTCTCCACGAACTTGTCCACGATGTCACCGGACGGAATGGATTCACCAGCATTGAAGGATTGTTCAACCTCATGGCCCGCGAGACTCCTGCATTTGCTGGACTCGAATGGGCAAACATCGGCGACAAAGGCGTCGATGTGAAGATCTAGGCCACCATGGAATTCCTCCAGTATCTCAGTCCATCAACGCAGTTTGTCCTCTTCAGTGCTCTGAAGATCTTTGCGGTTTTTGGTGTAGTGATGACCGCTGTTGCTTATGCCGTTCTTGTGGAGCGGAAAGTCTCAGCGTGGATTCAGAACCGTGTCGGGCCGAATCGGACCGCCCCATTCTTCATCAATTATCTTCCAGTCATTGGACCATTCCTAGTTCGTCTCGGTATCTTTCAACCGATGGCGGATGGTTTGAAGTTCCTGCTTAAAGAGGATTTCACCCCTAACTACGTGCGGAAGGTCTATTTTTGGATTGCCCCAGCGATTACGGTGATTCCTGCACTGATGACCGTCGCTGTGATTCCTTTTGGATCGACGCTGGGCACAGAAAAGATGGTCATCGCCGATTTGAACGTCGGGATTCTCTACACTTTCGGCATCGTTTCGCTCGGTGTGTACGGCATCGTATTGGCTGGGTACGGATCAAATTCTAAGTACCCCTTTCTTGGCAGTATCCGATCAAGTGCCCAGATGATTTCCTACGAGATCCCTATGGGAATGAGTGTTATTCCCATCTTCCTTGTCGCTGGCAGTTTGAATTTGGGCGACATCATCCGTTATCAAGCTGAGCACGGTTGGATGATTCTTAAGCAACCTGTGGCTTTCGTCATTTTTCTGATTGCCGCTTTTGCTGAGACCAATCGACTTCCTTTTGATCTACCAGAATCAGAGAGTGAATTGGTTGGCGGTTATCACACTGAATACAGTTCGATGAAATTAGCACTCTTTTTTCTGGGTGAATACGCAAACATGATTGCCTCTTCAGCGATGATGGTAACCTTATTTTGCGGCGGTTGGACCCTTCCATTTGTGACTGCTTTGAGCACTCCATCCTCTTCGATTCTCATTGGATTGCTTCATATTGGGGTGTTTTTTGCGAAGATGGCGCTCTTTATGATTCTGTTCATCTGGGTGCGATGGATGTTACCGCGATTCCGTTACGATCAACTCATGGACATTGGTTGGCGCCGTTTCATTCCAGCTGCGCTGATCAATATCGTTGTGACCGCCCTAGTGGTGGCCTTCTTGCACGACTAAACGACATTAACCTCCCCCTCTAAAGATAGACATGAGCACTAAAGTCGTTGCACGCGCCCCGCTGACCTTTTACGAGCGCACCTATCTTCCCACCATCCTCAGTGGGCTAAAGGTCACGGCCAAGCATTTTACCGATACCGTTTTTCGAGGTAAGACGGTGACCATGGAATATCCCGAAGAACGGTGGGTTGTGCCTGAGGGATACCGAGGGGCGCCGTATCTGGTGAAGGATCAGGAGGGGGCGATCAAGTGTGTTAGTTGCCAATTGTGCGAATTTGTTTGTCCACCAAAAGCTATTCGTATCACACCGCCCGGTGCCGATGGTGCACCGGCTGACCGAACCAACGCCGAAAAAATGCCGAAGGAGTTCGAGATTAACATGCTCCGCTGTATTTTTTGCGGTATGTGTCAGGAAGTTTGCCCTGAGGAAGCTATTTTCTTGCAAAAAGATTATTCCCTGACCGGTGAGTCCCGTGCGGAGATGATTTTTGATAAGGCAAAGCTGCTGAAACTCGGTGGCACTCACGGCGGAGTGCAGAAGTGGAAACACAAACTTGAGGGGGCCAAGGCTCAGGAGGTTTTCCCAGTTTAAGTCGACGCCCACCGAAACCCAGTCAACTCCATGCCCCAGTTCACCGACATTCTCTTCTTTGGCCTCGCAGGCCTCGTTTTACTATTCGGCTTTCTGACGGTCGCAAATCCGTTCAGTCGCAACCCAGTGACTAGCGCGATGTTTCTAGTGCTCACCATTGTCTCGTTGGCAGGTCTTTACGTGTTGCTTCATGCCTTCTTCTTGGCTGCGGTCCAAGTGTTGGTGTACGCCGGTGCGGTGATGGTTCTTTTCCTGTTTGTCATCATGCTTCTTGATTTGAAGGAAGAAGAGCATCGCCGTTTAAAGTCAGGTATTTTAGCTGTGGGATCACTGGCAGTAGTGGCCTTTGTTGGTATCCTTTTAGCAACGCTGCTGAAGGCTAAACCCGCTGCGTCGGCGGTAGCTGGCCGATTAGTGGAGGGCGATACCGCTAAACTTGGGACGCTTCTTTTTGAAAACTGGTTGCTTCCCTTTGAAATTCTCTCGGTCCTCCTCTTAGTGGCAATGGTAGGGGTCATTCTCCTCACCAAAAAGGATCTGAAATGATCGTAGCCCGAAGAACCCTAACCCCAGCATGAACGTAGGCCTTCAACATTATCTTATCGTTAGCGGACTTCTTTTCAGCATCGGGCTGCTAGGGGTGGTTATTCGACGTAATCTAATCGTGATCTTTATGGGCCTCGAATTGATGCTCAATGCCGCAAATCTTAGTCTCGTCGCTTTCTCCCGCTACAATAGCAATCTCGATGGTCAAGTGATGGTCTTTTTTACCATCACAGTGGCTGCTGCCGAGGTCGCTGTTGGTCTCGCTCTTATTGTCGCCCTCTATCGCAAGCGCCAGACGGCTCACGTCGAGGATCTCATCACTCTCAAATTCTGATCCACCGAATGGAACACGCCGCCGTACAGCATGCCGTTGAATCTGGCTCAAAAATCCAAGATCTGGCTTGGATGATTCTTGTCGCACCCTTGGTGATGGCTGTGGGAACAACACTGTTTGTTCCGCGAGACCGGACCCTCGCTGCTATTTTTAATATCGGAGGGGTTATTCTCTCTTTCTGTCTTAGCTTTGTTCTTTTCTGCGTCTTCGGTGGCGGTTCGGCTCAGTGCACGCCGTTTGAATGGTTACCCATTGCAGGGCTCGACGTTCATATCGGATTACACATCGATCCGCTCGCGTCTCTAATGCTCTTGGTAGTCACTGGGGTGGCCTCTTTGGTAATGATTTATTCCACTGGTTACATGCACGACGATCGGTCTTACCCACGGTTCTTTGCTAGTCTGAGTCTGTTCGTTTTTTCGATGCTGGGAATTGTGCTCGCTGACAATTTTGTAATGCTTTTTATCTTCTGGGAATTAGTCGGCATTTCTTCCTATTTACTCATTGGATTTTGGTACGCCCGCCCAGCCGCTGCCGATGCCTCCAAAAAAGCATTCCTTACCAATCGCATCGGGGATTTCGGGTTTATGCTGGGTATTCTTATTGTCTGGTCTGCTCTCGGCACCGTCGACTTTGCTGTCGCTAAAGCCAAACTGGCAGAGAATCCCACGTTACTAGGATCCATGGCTGGAATTGCTGGATTGCTGATTTTTATGGGTGCGATGGGTAAAAGTGCCCAGTTTCCCCTGCATGTCTGGTTGCCAGATGCTATGGAGGGGCCGACACCTGTTTCGGCTTTGATCCATGCGGCGACGATGGTGGCTGCGGGTATCTACATGTTGTGCCGAGTCTTTTTCCTCTACACAGCTGCCCCAGGTTGGCCTGGTCCGTTGTCGATGTTGGGTGACCTTTCTGCCGCAACACTTATTTCACTGGTCGGTGCCTTCACAGCTCTTCTGGCAGCTCTCATCGCTGTCCAGCAGAATGATATTAAGCGTATTCTCGCTTTTTCGACTCTATCGCAACTGGGTTTAATGGTGATGGCTGTTGGACTGGGTGCCAAGGCGGCAAATCCCTCCGCAGCGATGTTTCATCTCGTCACTCATGCCTTTTTCAAGGCGATGCTGTTCTTAGGAGCTGGTTCGGTGATTCACGCCTGCCATCATGAACAAGACATCTGGAAAATGGGCGGGCTCAAGGCCAAGATGCCTTTCACTTTTTGGACCTTCTTGATTGGGACAGCCGCGCTCGCTGGGTTGCCTCCGTTTAGTGGCTTTTATTCTAAGGACGAAATTTTTGCCCTCGCCCTCGAGACGAATCCCATTCTTTTTGGTGTCGGCATCCTAGTTTCGGTTTTGACCACTTTCTACATGAGCCGCCTCGTACTGGTGGCTTTTTTTGGCTCAACTCGTAGTGAGTCTGCCGATCATGCTCACGAGTCACCAGGAAGCATGAAATGGCCTCTAGTAGTTTTGACTGTCCCTAGCCTGATGGTGGCTTGGTTACCCTTAGGCCCCTTTTTGTCTGAATCATTTGATCCGGCTCATCCGGTTCATTTAGGAGACATATTTTTTGGCCCATTCAATCATAATCCTATCGCCGCTTTCTTTGGATTCGGCGCGGCTCTTTTCGGGTTTTCACTCGCTTACTCTTTGTATTGGAAGGCAACTAAAGATCCCTTGCCAACCCAATTAGGATTACTCTCCAAAGTGATGCGGAACCGCTTTTACTTTGATGAGATTTACGAGACGATTTTTATCTCGTTGCACAACCTGTTTTCACATATCGCCGATTGGATGGATCGCTGGGTAATTTCTGGACTTGTGGTCCGCGGGGTGTCCGGCTTGGTCGACATCTCTGGACGAGCCCTCCGCTTAGTTCAAACCGGTAATATCCAATCCTACACCTTCTTCTTTACCGTGGGGGTGCTCCTCGTTGTCCTCCTCGCCCGTAAGTAATTATGGACTCCCTTTCTTCTGTCATTTTACTGCCCCTTCTTTCCGCGTTCCTGATCCTGCTGGTACCTGGGAACTACCGAGTGATTGTTCGGGCCATTGCGGTGCTAGGTTCAGGTCTGACGGCTTGGATCGCCGCATCTCTTTTCTTCCGCTTTCAACCCGGCCACGAAGGGTTTCAATTTGAATCAATCTTGCCTTGGATTTCGGTTGGTAAATTATCCCTCGCTTACCATGTCGGCGCAGACGGTCTGAATATCGGACTGATTCTCGTCACTGGATTGGTTGGGTTCGCTTCGGTTTTGGTCTCTTGGAATATCGACCGTAACCCAAAACTGTTCTATATCCTTTTACTTCTGATGATCGGTGGAGCACTGGGGGCCTTCGCCTCACTCGACCTTTTGTTCTTCTACTTCTTTAATGAGTTAGCTTTGGTTCCCACCTTTATTCTCATCGGTGTCTGGGGCCGTGGCGAAAATAAAACCGTTGCTGCCTTTAAAATCACTTTGTACCTCACCCTTGGCGCATTGATCGCGCTCGCTGGGTTGTTGTTACTCCATGTCTCTATCGGTGCTCAGACTTTTGATGTGATCGCCTTGAAGACGCTTCTGTCGGGCAAACCTCTTTCCTCGACCCTGCAAAATTGGATCTTCCCTCTCCTCCTCTTTGGATTTGGAACGCTGGTTGGGCTATTTCCCTTTCATTCTTGGGCCGCGGAAGGGTATGCCGCCGCACCCACTGCCGCTGCAATGATGCATTCTGGCATTTTAAAGAAAGCAGGACTTTATGCTCTTCTCCGAGTGGCTCTTCCATTTTTGCCGGACGGTGCTGCCCACTGGTTGCCGGTGTTGGCTTGGTTGTGCTTAGGGAACTTATTGCACTGCGGTTGGGTGGCGCTACGCCAAAAAGATCTCAATTTACTCATCGGTAATTCCAGCTTGGCTCATATGGGCTTTGCTTTCCTCGGGATCGCTAGCCTTTCGGTGATCGGGATTACTGGGACGGTCATTGTCATGGTCGCCCATGCTCTCTTGGCCGCACTCTGCTTTGCTCTCAGTGGCTATCTGGAATCTCAGTCGGGTACCGTCGACATGACCCGTTTAGGTGGGCTACTTCGGCGGATGCCTGTCTTTGGGACTTTGATGGTCATGGGCTTCATGGCCGGTTGTGGACTACCGGGCTTCGCTAATTTTGCGGGTGAAGCCACCGTTCTTTTTGGCTCTTGGAAATCACTGCCCTGGATCGTGGTTGCCGCTTCGTGGAGCGGGCTCATTTTGGGCGCAGTTTATATGCTGCGGGCCTTGCGCTCGATTTTGTACGGTGAAGAACGTAAGGAGTTAGCCGCAGTGATTGATTTGGGTTGGTGGCGACGTTTGCCATTTGCCCTGTTGATAGCAGCGCTGCTGCTCTTTGGTGTTGCTCCAAGTCTATTGAGCCGCCGAATCGAACCGGTGGCAAAGGAAATAGTCAAAGCGGCTACAAATCGGTCTACCCCAAGTCGGGTGGCGGCCGTTGTTGTGACACCGTAAGAAAATTCGGTGTGGGTATTTATTTTTTGAGATGAACTATTCATTGATCATCGTGGAAATCACAGCAGTCCTGATCGGACTAGGTGTGCTAATGACAGACCTGTGGATATCGCCTACGGCTCGTAAGGGGCTAGGGTATTCGGCCGCTGTCGCATTAGGGTGTTTACTCGCCTTCGCAACCGGATCGCTCGCACCTCAGCACGGACTCGGTTTCCGTGACTCTTTCGTTGTCGACGACCTCGCGCGGTTTTTCAAAGCATTCTTTTTGTTCGGTGCTATCGTGGTTATTCTGATGACTGTCGAATTTTCATCAAGGATTGCCTCAGGCTTATCGGAATTCTTCGCCTTGGTAATCTTCGCACTTGTGGGAATGCTCTTCGCGGCTTCTGCCAATGACCTCGTCCTACTCTTTGTTAGTCTCGAACTTATTACAGTCACATTTTACATTCTCACCAGTTTCCAACGTAACCGACTGGCCTCTTTAGAAGCTGGGGTTAAGTATTTGATACTGGGTGCTGTGGCTTCCGCTTTCATGGTCTTTGGAATCGCTTTAATTTTCGGTTCAGCAAATTCAACAAACTTTCGTGTCATTGCAGCGCATCAGACAGAATTAGCTACGTCTCCTGTGTTTCTCATGGGGTTGTTGTTGGTTTTGGCGGGCTTGGGTTTCAAGATCGCTGCCTTCCCTTTTCAAGCTTGGGCGCCAGATGTTTACCAAGGTTCTCCGGCACCCGCCACAGCCTTCTTAGCTGTTGGTTCCAAGGCGGCAGGCTTTGTTCTCCTAATCCGTCTTCTAACTCAAGCTGTTCCACAGATTACCGCGGAATGGAGCCGACTCTTGGTGGTAATGTCTGCCGCAACCATTATTTATGGAAGTCTTTGTGCGATCCCACAGCGTAATCTCAAGCGGTTGATGGGCTATTCTTCAATCGCCAACGCTGGTTATCTCTTACTGGGAATTGTAGCAATGACCCGCTCAGGTTCCACGGCGATGCTGTTTTATCTCGGAGGATATTTCTTTACCGTGTTAGCTGCATTTACAGCGATGTGTGCTCTCGCTGAACACGTCGAGACTGACGAAATCGCCGGTCTCGCTGGATTAGGCCGACGTTCACCCTTCTTGGCGGCATCACTCACTTTGTCCCTGGTCTCGCTTGCGGGTATTCCGCCAATGGTGGGATTCTTCGGTAAAGTTTTACTTCTTCGTTCTGTCTTCGAATCCGCGCCGGGGCATCCAGATTTATATCTCTTACTAGGGGTTGCAGTGATTGGAGTTGTGATTTCACTTTATTATTATTTGGGGATCATTCGTTCCATTTATTGGGGCGGTAATACCCCTAATCTAACCCCCATTCGGACATCCTTAGGAACCAAGGTCGCACTGGGAACGTGCATCGCAGGGATGGTATTTCTGGGAATTGTTCCAAACGGTTATCTGCGAATCGCCGAGACGGCTGTTGCGGGAATGGAGTCGGCGGTTGGGGGGCTTAAATCGCCTGCTGTTAAAAAAGTTTCCGCTCACTAAGATCACCGATAGATGGCATGAGATGCAGCGTACGCCAGCCCCGCGGTTTCCTAGTTAGCGAAAGTAAGATAGTATTCAATCGAAGACGGGGGGAAGAAAAGTTGACCGACCGGATTAGGCGTTCGCCGGTTTCCAGTTCCAAGGCAGGAGTTCGGCAACGGTAGGGTTCGTTGCATGGGAATACACCGCAACGCATCCGTCAACCCTGTCACCGGATCTAATCCGTATTGTCGTGCAGTTATTAAAACACTGTAAATCAACGCACTCCTGCGTCCGAGTGCCCAATGAAGAGCCAGTTCTTCTCCCTAATACAGGTTGGGCGAATGGCGTTCTCAACCAGATTATTATCGATCTCATAAACGCCCTCTTCCAGATATCGCTGCAATGCCGTCCATTGTCCTAGGGTTTAGCTGATCGCCTTACCTAGCGGGCATTTTGGGTAGGATCAGCGAATTATTTCGCCCAAGTTCTAAGGTGATCAAGGCGATCAATCGCTTTGGCTCTTATCGGATCATCGCTCAAAGCATCGTGAAACTTCCGCCGCGCATGGGCCCAACACGCTAACCGTTTGAGTCCCGGTCGATCCCGTTCCATCGCTCCGTAAAGGGCGTGCCCATTACTTTGGATTGTTCCATTAAATGTCTTCAGTATTTCGTCCGGCCCAGCTTATCCTCGACCGGTGCATTCACAAGTTGTCGGTGAATGAGCTGGACTACCGGTGGCAAAGAGCTCATAAAGCAGGGCGTGCTTAAAGAACTAGTATTGCAAGGGCGACGGATGGGATCTGAGGAAGTGGAGTGGTTACGGAGATGGATTGAGGA
>SIAZ01000042.1 GCA_009695405.1 Pedosphaera sp.
TCCGAAATCTTCGACTACATTGAAATCTTCTATAACCGCCAGCGCCGTCACACCTCCCTCCGAGGCCTTTCACCCGCTCAGTTCGAACTCAAAAATAACTAACCAATAACTCCCTTTTCTCTGTCCGTTTTATCGAAGCAGGCCCAAAATCCCGCATTAAGGCAATGAGATCGGACACGCCTGGGCTTTCCGCAGTCCGCACGTAATGACCACTGGTACTCACTCCACATAAGATGCTCGCCGCGTTGTCGAGTCCCAAAAGTTTACCTAGGCAAAACCCGCTATTAAAATGATCACCGGCACCGGTGGTAATTTTTGGTTTCTTACAAACCGGCCCTTCTACCACGTCCGCAACTCCGTTTGAGACGGCCAGAGCATACGCAACAGGATGCACGACAAGCGTGTCCACCGCCAACCGTTGCTGAATTTCGATACTCAATGAGGCCAATCCTTGCCAATCCGATTCCCCTGCCTTTAGACCTAGCACCGAAGCAATTTCGTAAGCCTCCTTTTCGTTCAGCCCCAAGATCACATCGAATTTAGACTGAAATCCTGAAATAATCCGCAAGGCGCGGGCAATATCTTCGGGGGTTCGTTTCTCCGGATCGGCAAGATCAAAGAAAATTTTTCGGCGCGGACCGGTCATCGTCGAAACAAACTCGCTCTGAAGACTCTCCCAGATTTCCGACATATAGGGCAACATCGTCCAGTTAACGAAGGCAACGAGACTTGATCCGGTAAACTTAGCCCCAAATTTATCTCGCCCATACCGCAGACACAGGTTTTCCCAAGTAACCTGCTTTAACGTGTAGTGTTTACCCACCATTAGCTTGCCGTCTTCAAACTCTAACGCGTCCGTCAATCCAGGTTCGCAGATTGAGTTAACCTCCGTCCGCGCTGCAAATGGCTCAAACACGCTATGAAGTGAAGGCCAACCCAAGGACCCCACATAGGTGACGCTCATTCCAAAACTGGCCAAAGCATTGGCCATAATCGGACCATTCCCTCCCAGCTTGGTTAAAATATTCACGAGTTCGATATTCGTGCTACGACCCGCCGCTGCCGCCATTCGCTCAGCATAAGCAGTAATCGTAGGGATTCGATCAAAACGGTGCGCATCGTACCTCGTATCAACAACGTGAAGGATCTCATCAACAAACCCATCCAACCCGACAAATGCAGTCAGAGTCGGCACAATAGTGTGGAGGCCTGCAAGTTGATTGGCAACCGATGCTCGGAATTCGTTCGAACGGATCATGCAAAATGTGGGTTGATCTTAGTTAAGAATAGAATTTTGGCGAGCGGGATGTGCAAACACTAACTCACCCACCCACTTTAGACCCTCATTCCCCCTGCTTTTCCCTCGGTCAAAACAGCTCAATCCACGGTCACTCCAATGATCTCTAAAACCCTATCTAATTCGTCGTCACTATGAAAATGCACCTCCAAACGTCCTTTTCCTGACTTGTACTGAAGCCCAATTCTCATTCCAAACTTCTCCCGAATTCGGTTTTCTAAATCCACGACGTGCGGATCCCGAGGTATGGACGGAGGCGTCGCGGTTGTTATTTTGCTCGACTTAGTCAACCCTATCTCTGCGGCCACCGCTTCTTCTGTCTGTCGGACACTTAACCCCAACTCAATGACACGGCGCGCAATCGATTCCTGCTTTACCCCATTCTCTAAGCCTAAAATCACCTTGGAGTGTCCAACAGAGATCCGCCCCTCGCGCAAAAATATAAGGACAGCCTCCGGTAACTTGAGAAGGCGTAGCGCATTAGCTACCACCACCCGCCCACGTCCCACCTTGCGGGCAATCTCGTCTTGGGTCAGGGAGAACTGCCCCTGCAATTGCCGATAGCCCAAGGCTTCTTCCACCGGATTCAAATTCTCTCGTTGCAAGTTTTCGATTAAGGCCAACTCCAACACTTCACTGTCGCTAGCCAAACGCTCGATCACTGGAACTTCTGTCAATCCTGCTAAACCTGCCGCCCGCCAACGTCGCTCTCCAGCAATCAACTCGAAGAACTCACCCGACGGTCTCACCACTAGCGGTTGAATAATTCCCTGCTCCCGAATTGAATCGGCAAGTTCAGTCAACGATTCTGGGGTAAAGTTTTTACGTGGTTGCAGCGGTGACGGACGCACTCGGTCACGCGATACTCTTCGAACAACGGATCCGATGGGCACAACAAGAGATGAAGAGGGAATAACCGACGGGGCGGTGGGCGGCTTTGCGCCGCCCCCCAACAATGCACCCAGTCCACGTCCTAGAGCCGGTTTCGACATGCGCAGACTCTAGAGACCGCAGCGGTCTTGAAGCAAAAGGGATTTCACAAACCCATCAGAAGTTATGACTCGACAAAGTGAGTTGGCAGATTCGAGCGAGTCCCAAAGGAAGCCTACTTTACCCAACTGAGAATCGGTAGTCAGACCAAATTCGCAGTTTTGTGGGAATTTTTGAAAGGTTCACGTTGACACCTAGGTGCCTCTAAAAATAAGAGGGCTCTACATCTTTATCACATAAAATCTGCATTCTCTCGGAAAAGGTTTTTATCGAAATTTAGATTTTCAATCAGGCTACAGTCTCGCCGCAGTGGCTTCAAACAGGTAGCCTGTCCCCAGTGAAACGGATCGAGTCTTGGTTTCCCACAATCATTTATGCGTCACGCTTGCGAAGGGACGGGGCTGCTTTTAATCGAGAGCTTCTCAAAGAATGTCGCCAGTACCGCGACTTTGACGACGCGGGTCGTGCTTGGTCCGCAAAAAGCTATCCTAGTGGCTACACGTCGTATGGATCTCTCGATCGTCTTCACACCTTGTCGTCCACCTTTACCGAACTAGAACGACGACTGGATCGCCATGTCCGAGCCTACGCCAAAACCCTCGACTGGGACCTCGGCGGGCGGGGCCTGAAAATGTCTGATTGCTGGATTAACATTATGCCTCAGGGGGTAAATCACAGTCTCCATCTGCACCCCAATTCTGTGATCAGCGGTACCTATTATGTGGCAACACCGAAGGGATGCGCTGGATTAAAGTTTGAGGACCCAAGGATGAGCCGCTTCATGGCTGCCCCACCTCGACGAACAGAAGCCGCACCACACAATCGTCCTTACATTACCTACCCGGCCGAAGCGGGTCATATCCTTTTGTTTGAAAGCTGGCTTAGACATGAAGTCACCTCAAACCCCCTAAAATCCGAACGGATTAGTATCAGCTTTAACTACGATTGGGCCTGATTATCTGAGCCATTCACTTTCAAGATAGACTCCTTTACTTGGCCTCGTGGCCTTATACTTTGTTTCTCTCTGACTGCAAACTGAGTGGGGATATGGGCCTCGCGAACGTTTCGTCAAAGTGCCCCAATTCGGTGCGTCTTAATCTTTCTTTGGGTGCGCGTCGGAATGAGAGACTTTGGGTCGACGATCAGCAGCATAATTTGCTCCCTCGCGGGTTGATCGAGTTTCAATTTCAGCTTTTCGTAAAAATCTAGGCCTCGAAACCATTCGATAAAGCGATCCTGCCAACCTCCTAATTGAATACCCTTTTGATCAGCTAATCCGGCCATCATCCGACTTTCATCCGGCAACATGTCTCTGGGATGCCGACCGTGCTCGTAAAGATGAGTTTCACCATTGGCAAAGCCTTAACATATCTATTGCTATGTCATACTCATTCGCCCACACGGCATTCACCGCGTCACTAGGTCCAGGGCAAGTAATAAAAGCGGGCAGAAAGCTAAACGGAATCATCAGAGTTTCCCCACGGGCAAAAGGCGTCAGCTCAGATACTCCACTGCCACAAAATCGAGGCTAGCAACAACAACACCAAAGACTCCGACCCTATCGAAATCAGCGCTTCCCGAGCCAACATTGAGTCTGCCCGGCCCGAAAGCTGTCCAAACACTGACAAAAAGTTCGATCGGTACGAAAAGTTAGTGAATGGGCACCTTGACAAATTATCTCTGGGCAAGTTAATTCGAACTAGCCCCTAAAACTTTCTACCCTCCGACTCTAAATGCAAATTCCTATAATCTTATGAAAACTTATCGTTGCCGTAACCCACGCAAATCTTCAGACAGGGACTTATACTCCGCGTCAAAAAGCAGATTCCTATCAATATCCTTCCTGAACAGTCTCCACCGGCCTTCGGTGGCCGCAAGTGTGCTTGGCGCACTCCTTGCCTTCGCAGCTCAACCCGCGGAAGCCGCACTCTACCAAGATGTGGTGATGAACCTGAGTCCGACTTACTATTACCAACTGGATAAAACGTCCACCGCCGGCGGCGCCATCGACAGCACGGGCCATGCGGTCGGGCCTAGCTCTTATAACGGAGATTACGTCAACGGCCCGGCGATGGTCGGCGGTCCCGGTCCGCTCGAGGTCTTCGGGGACATCCCAGTGCCCGGAGTTGGGGGCGCGGCGAACCTCGCCCACTACAGCAACAACTCAGGGCACATCATCCTGGGACCCGGCGCGGCCTATGGCGCCAATAACATGACCGTGGCCTTTTTCATGAAAGCGGGGCCTTCCCAGGGCGGCGACCGCCTCTTCTCGAATAATCTCACGGACCCAACGAAGAGTTTCCAGATCAACTGCGGCAACAACGGTCTGGTCATGGCCGTCGACCCGGCTTCGACCGGCGTCAATGCCGAACGAACCCTCTATCTCGAAGACAATAGCGGCCATGACCGCCGGTTGATCGACCCGAACAGCGGATGGTTCCACGTCGTGGCCTCCACCCACGGGGCGACTGGACCCGAACGCGCGGCGAATTTCAAGGTCTGGATCAATGGCGTCAACCGGACCGCCAACCTCCAACCCGATGCCACAGGCTGGGGCGTCGATACTGGCCTAGCGAAAATCGGCGGTCGCGGCGCGGACCCGACGGCACCCCAAACTCACTCCGGTGCCCAGGACGAAATGGCGATCTGGCTCAATCGGGTTCTCACGGAGGCCGAAGTGGCGTCCCTTTGGGCGGCGGCGCTTGCAGCACCCAATCCCCCAGGAACGGCCCGATCGTACGGAAGTCTATTCAAGATCGATTTTGGTCAAATTGAAAATGAGCGGTCACCCAAGGATGCAGAGGGAAATCCGCTATTGAATGCCGGTGGAACTGAGGTAGGACCTCCTGCCACCTTGATCGATTGGGCTGTAATTCCGACTTGGACCTTCGCAGATCCAAATGCAAACGTAGCCCCTGATTCTGCCAGTATGACCGGTATGGCCAGTGCCGATGGAACCTCTGTCACATGGAAACTGAAGGACATTTCTTCAAATCCAAACAATAATGTAACGCTAACGATTTTTGATAATAAAACTCTAGCTGAGAAACTACTCCCAGACGCGCCGCCCTATATGCTGGGCATGACTGCCAACAACCCTACGAAAGAAGGCAGGGAAGTAGTCTACGACGGCGTCAGAGTTCCCTTTGTTGTCAAAGACGATTATCTCTACCGGGCTCCTGATGCCGCAGGCTCCGAAAGTCTGATGCGGATAGCCAATCTTGACCCTGGAACATATAACGTGACGGTTTTTGAAGGCCGCACGACTGACTCCGGAAGGTATGGAAAGATCTGGACGGATGATGTGAAGGGGGCAAAAGAGCCAGCGGAAGCGAACACCGGCAACTATTCAGGAAAGAACGACGCCGGAGAAATTCTTCTCGACGGACAACCTCGAACTGTGACCGTAAAAATCAACGCCGGCGACTATCTTTGGTTTGCGGAAATGGAGGATAATTCGGGCGGCATCAGCGGCATGATCATCCGCTCTGTCGTCGATCCGGCAGATTCAAAGGGCTTGTTCAAGATTGATTTCGGCCAAGCTGAAAATGAAAGGGTAGTTAAGAATGCCGCTGGGGACGACACCGAAGCCCCTGCTCCTTTGATGGATTGGAACGTGATCCCCACATGGACCTTTGACGCACCCAACGCGAATGTCGTGAGTGGCACGGCAAGCATCGAGGGTAAGGCTAATGCCACCGCCACGGAAGTGACTTGGAAACTAAATGATTATTCCAAGGATAATAACAAGAATGTCACGCTCACGATGCTGAACAATGTGGCACAAAATGATGCTAACCAGTTCCCTCCGGCACTTGGGCAAACCGTCAACAACCCCACGAAGGAAGGAATTGCCGTTATGTATGACGGTATCCTCGTTCCCTCCACGATTAAAGACGACTACCTCTATCGCAATCCGGACACAACTGGAAGCGAGACCCTGATGCGCTTTGGTGGCCTAAATGCTGGGAAATACAAAGTAACAGTCTTCGAAGGTCGCACTACCGACGCCTCGAGAACAGGCAAGATTTGGGCGGATGATATTAAAGGTTTAAAAGAGCCAGCAGAATCCAACACAGGCAATTATTCTGGGAAAAACGACGCGGGGGATGTGCTACCGTTGGGGCAGCCAAGAACCGTGACTTTAGATATCAAGGCCGGTGAATATATCTGGTTTGCTGAAATGGAGGATAATTCCGGCGGTATCAGCGGCATGATCATCCGAGGCGTGGTTGGCGGTTCCACCCCGGTTACTCCTGGTCCACTAACTGTCGCGAAAACGGCGGGCGGGGCTTCAATTACCTACACAGGCACGCTCCAGACAGCGAGTGATATCAAGGGACCCTTTACCGACGTAACCGGTGCGGTGAGTCCCTACCTAGTTAAAACTACCGGCGCAGCAGCTTTCTTCCGCGCAAGATAATCGCCTGAAGTCGGTTAATTTATTCATCAAAGGGACCGGAGTAATCCGGTCCCTTTGCTTTAAGATAGTTTCGTCTTTTAAGATTTCGACTTCACTTCAAATCTCAGACTGGCGTCTAAAATTGCCAAGAGTGTCCTTTCGGAATCCAGTTGCCTTTCGGCGTTTACGGTCGGCAACCAAGCCGGGATTCGTTCACTTTCTCGCCACTGATTAAGTCAATCGGTCACACTTTCAACGCCTCAAAGGAGATAAAAACTATCGTCTGGTCCTTCGATTCGCGAAATTAAAGTCGACTCGTTTTGTGCTTTTCACTCACAAAACGGCTTTTCTTGGCACACCCTAAACGCCTCGGCAGACCTGTTACTGATTTTATCGAGTGCGCAAATAGGCCTGAATATCTGATAAGTCTTGGGCACTTAACCCTAGTTGGTCCGCATTCATCATTAAAGAACGCCCCAACCCCTTGCGCGACTCAATCCGTTTCTTTGGAATCGTTTGGATAATGCCCGCAGCACTCTGAACAACTATCGGATCACCGTCGCTAATCACAACACCATGAATCTCGACGTCGTCCTTGAGCTTAAAAGCGGTGCCAGCAAATCCATGGGCAATATCTGATGATGGATTGATCACCGAATTGAAGAAAACCTCAGCAGTCTGGCGTCGGGCCCATCCCGTTAAATTGGGGGCATACTCGACTCCTTCGTCTCCAGCACGGTGGCAACTGATGCAAACAGCTCGGAAACGCTCCTGCCCACGACGACTTTCACCGGTAAAAGCGGCCACTGTGGCCACCGAAAACAAAGGCTTTTCGGGCTCGGGAATCGTGGCAGAAATTAACTCGATCGCTTCCGGATCGTAAATCTTCCGGGCCTTGAGAACCGGCCCCAATGCATGTTGACGCCACACACTGTCCTTACGGTTAATCAACCACCAAATTGCATCCGCCTTCAGGGCTCCCTCCACCCGCGCGGCGATATCTAACATCGCCATCGCTGCTGAGACGGAGGGATTATAGGCGATCGCTGTTAACGCATCACGACGTGACTTCAGGTCCAGTGCGGGCGCAAGGGCGCGCGCCTTAAAATCATCCACCGACTGCTCCGGATGCAATCGCCAAGCAATCGCCGCAAATCCTCGACTCCATTTGAGGGGATCACTTGAATTCAACACCGGCTTTACCCGATCATACAACGCCGCTTCAAGTCCGGCGGCACCCGCACCCCAAGCCTCAAGCAAGGTCCGATCCGAACCGTCGAGTGTCCGTGCCACTGCAAGAAGAACCTCCCCTGATTCTTCCAATGGCAAATCCCTCATCGCCAAGGCAACTTCACGTCGAACGGCCGCTGAAGGGTCTGAAGCGAGGCGAAGTGCTGTCGACCTCAAATAATCTGAGCTACCCGGCTTTGTTCCAGTGATTTTGCCACTCTTTGCCAAGCCTTCGACCGTCACTCGGCGGAGTGCACGAAACGCGACAATCCGAGTTTGTGCCTCCTTAGACTTTAGCAAAGAGACCACTTCATTCAGGCCCTTGGCTCCCTCATACGCCAATAACCAAACAGCTCGGGCCTGCACATAAGGATTTTCATCTTTCAACAAACTAACTAATGCGCCGTGCGCTTCGTTCCCTTTCTGACGGAGCACCAAATGAGCTGATCCTCGCACATTGACCGAGGTACTGCGAATCCCTGCAAGTGCCCCCTTCAGGCTGGTATAATCCACCTTGGGAACCACCGATTTAAAGCCTTTCGGAGCAATCCGGTAAATTGTGCCTGATAAAGTCTCATCCCAATCAGCATGGCCTCCCACCCGAGCATCAAACCAATCGGCTACATAAATTGCACCATCCGGTCCGACAGCGACATCACTGGGGCGAAACATCGTCTTCATCGCCCGTTTTTCATTGCTGCCCCCTTGAAAATCAGTTCCAGCAAATTGCCCCTCGGGATTGGTGGTAAGAAAATCGAAACGCTCCAATTTAAATCCTGCACCCTCGGGTTTAGGCAGATAGCCGAAGACAACATTTCGACCGGGCTCGCAGCTTAACAGTAAGCCCCGATATTTGGCTCCCAAGGCACCGTCTTCATAGTAGGCGATACCCGTGGGCGATCCACCTCCATAGACATCTCCCGGCGGCATTGCCCCCGGATCCTCTTGTCGCCATTCGGCAATTGGCACGGTCTGTCCGGGGCGACGATCCGCACCCCAAGAACGCTGCCCATCAAAGGAACAAAATCCCGCATTACCAAACTCCATCAGAAAGGAAGTCCGACACGCCGGGGGATCATCATTGTCATTCTGAAAGACATCACCAAAAGAGGTCACTGTCTGTTCGTAGCTATTTCGAAAATTATGTCCAATGATCTGAACTGCTGAACCATCCGGATTCATTCGTGCCGCAAAGCCGCCAACCCAAACATGCCCGTCATCACTCCGCTGGCCCGCAATCTGGGTCGCATTGAAAACGGGTTGTCGCCCACCATCCCCATAAGCACTAGCAATACGGAATGTTTTTCCAGATTTGTCAGTGAATAACGCCCCACAATTACCCGCATTCCAATACCACTGACCGTCCGGTCCTACGGTCACAGAATGAATACTGTGGTCATGTTGTCGCCCATTAAACCCGTTCAAGAGAACTTCTCGTTTATCCACTGCCGGATCAAATTTTCGGTCCCGATTGACATCCGTATACACAATCAGATCGGGCGCTGCCGACACGATAATCCGGTTATCGATGACCGCTAATCCCAACGGTGCTTGAAGCCCAGGTTCTTGGACAAACACGCTTTGTTTATCGGCTTTTCCGTCTCCATCGGTGTCCTCTAAGATGACAATCCGATCACCGGCGGGCTGGCGATTGGCATGTCCGCGATAGTTGACTCCCTCAGCGACCCAGAGCCGTCCATCCTTATCAAAATCCATATTGGTCGGATTTTTAAACATCGGACTGGAAGCCCAAACAGTGACTTCAAAATTCGGATCCGATAGATGGAACAAATCCATCGGTACCGAAGTTTCAACAGCTGCACCCCGATGAGCCAAGGCGAGCAAAAGCGCAAGGTGATAGAACGTCTTCATACTGGATTAACTTCAGTGTGAACTTATGGAAGTAAAATCACCAGCAGACAGATACGAACTGCAAAATTAAATAACCTGCTCCCCTTTGCACAATCACGACCCTGTTCTCTTGGGCAACTTAAGTAAATTGAGGATGGGCCCTGAGCAAAGACAGCGTTGCAGGCGAGCAGGGTTCCTGTCGGTAAATCGGTTCTAAGAACGGTTCAGCACTCGTGGAACGTCCCGCTCGCCCCAACCAAACCGCATCTAATGGCTTCGAAATCAAACAAGGGCCGCACGCCGCAACTGTGGTTTCTTCCTTTTCACCAGTAGCCTCTCCTGCTCCTACCCAGAATCCCGCGCTCAATAACGTGACCCGAACCAGCGTCGCTCGGGAATAAGTAGCCAAAGCACACGGGCGCAGCGGATCCAATCGCGCCTTTAGGCAGCGGAAAAGTGGAAGGGTCCACATCGACGGATTCCGTCTCGGTGAATAGGCATCAAAGAAAATCGCAGACGGCGCTGGCAAAGGGGTTGACCCAGCCATGATTGTCGGAAAATCGGCAACCTGCACTTCCCATTCAACCTCAAGACATCCGTGGCGAAACCGTGCTGATTGGCACTTCAGAAGGGAGTCTATCGACGTCTCAAAGCCCAAGGGATAACCTAATTCGGTCGCATGCGTTCGCGCAAATCGAAGCGGCGCAAGTGTATGATCAAAGCTCACAATTCGGACCCTCCCTTCAATGGTCCTCAAATGGCGCAACGCCGTGGTCACATTGGCGGCACTACCGAGGCCGACATCCCAAATAACAAAGTCGTTTTTACCCGCTTGGGTGACACGCTCTAACAGATTTAGTTGCCGCACATAAAGAGCCTCCGCTTCTGCAACTGGCCCAATCACCGGATGAAATGTCTCACCCTCAGCGAGGGATCGAATACTCGTGGTTCCATTGGCAAGTTGGACCAAGCTATAGGCAGAGTCACTGCCGAGAAAGTCGGGCATAGGGAGTGTAGAAAAGAGAGGAACGAAAAATGTCAGCAATCCTACAATGGGTCAAACAGCCTCGTCCAGAGCACGCACACCGATTCGCCGACCTGTATCCGAACAAATTCCGCGTCGTGATGTTTCCATAAATTGAATAAGTTCGAGACACGTTTCACTCGAGAATTCGAGACGCGCCGAGACCAACAAATCCGACCGCCGACCTGAACTGCGAAACAAATGGTGATACAAGCGTTTCAGGGCTAATCGGTCCGTCGCCGACACACCCGCGCGACGCAGGCCGACCACATTTAATCCACACAGTCTATTGACCCCTCGAACCACAGTAAACGGGGGCAAATCAAGGGAAACAGCGGAACTGCCTTGCATCAAAGCAAGGCGGCCTACTCGGCAGAATTGGTGAACAAGACTACTCCCAGACAAGAAAGCTCGATCGTACAAAGTCACGTGACCACCGAGCAACGCCCCGTTCGCCAAGATATTCTGATTACCAACCAAACTATTGTGTCCCACATGAGCCCCCGCCATAAAATAGTTACCATCTCCGATCACGGTGTCTTCCTCCAAGCTATTCGAACGATGCACGGTCACGTGTTCACGGAAAATATTATCTGAACCAATCCGCAGGCATGTAGGTTCACCGGCGTATTTAAAATCCTGAGGCGCATCACCGATAACGGCCCCAGCGTGAATCCGATTACGGGCACCAAGAGTCGTTCGACCGGTCAAGTAGACACCGGGTCCAACTGTACATTCCTGACCCAAAGTCACAGAAGCATCGACCACCGCATGGGGCCCAATAACGCACCCATCACCCAAGACAGCGGACGGATGAACAACAGCAGAAGGATGAATGAGGCTAAGCATCGCGTGGGCGATAGGTTCACAAGAGAAGGCCAACCACGCAACCCGTGAGATAGCAGGCGAGAAGACCCCCGAACATGGCCTTTAGACCGAGTCGGGCGAGATCATTTTTACGCGATGGTACCAAGGCACCAATACCTCCAATTTGGATCGCAACACTGCCAAAGTTAGCAAAACCGCACAGGGCATAAGTAGCGATCACATAACTGCGTGGATCCAGTGTCGATTGTTGTTTAGCGAGAGATAAATATCCCATGAATTCGGTCAAAACGATCCGTTCACCTAAGATCTGACCCACAGCGAGACAATCTTTTTCGGGAATACCCATCAACCAAGCAAAGGGCCAATTGAGATAGCCGAGTATAACCTGAAGAGGTTGATTGGTCACCCATCCAACACGACTCAATCCGGCGCCTAACCCCCAGTTTACCGCTGCCACCAAGGAGGTAAAGGCGAGAAGCATCGCCACGACATTGATAGCTAATTTCATACCATCGCTTGCCCCCGAACAAGCGGCATCGATTCCGTTAACGGTCTCTCTCTCAATTTTTCGAATGGAGCCCGAGGCGGTTTCACTCAATTCAGTCTCGGGAATCAGGACTTTTGCAACTAACAAGGCCGCAGGAGCACTCATCACACTGGCGGTAATGAGATGTCCGGCAGGAACCTGAAGAAGCCCCGAATAGATTCCCATCACACTACCTGCAACCGTCGAGAATCCGCCCACCATCATGCAGTGTAATTCGCTACGAGTCATACCCGGCAAATAGGGCCTAATGATTAAAGGAGCCTCCGTTTGGCCCATAAAAATATTAGCAGCGGCGCTCAATGTTTCACTGCCACTCGTCCCCATCGTCCGACGCATGACCCAAGCCGCCGCTTTCACCACGGCTTGGAGAATGCCATAGTGGTATAGAACGGCAGAAACGGTGCTGATCAAGATAATGATGCCGATAATAACGATACCAAAGAGAAGGGCATTTCCCGAACCAAATGAGCGTGTCATCATCTCTTCGTTAGCCAACGGACCAAACAAAAGTTTATTCCCTTCGTTAGCAAAGCCAATAAAACCGGAGACAGCCCTTTGGCAGGCATTGAAAATGCGCGCGCCCGGAGTGGACTGGAGAATAAACCAACCGAAAAAGAATTGGAGGCCCACTCCCCAAAGAACAACCCTCCAAGGAAATCGACGACGGTTTTCTGAAAACAGCCACGCAACAAAGAGAAGGGCTACGATACCGAAAAGACTGATGATTTTCATGATCGCAAAGGAAATGATGCCGACACTGACACTCGTTTACAAGATTGCCCAACCTCGGAAGAAAGCTCAAACTAGATTATCTGATGAGGATATCTGTGACCGCAGATTCAGCCCATGAATGCGGATGAAGGGAGGCGCACCTTTGATAGGGCCGTTCATAGCCCGGCGGGCAAAGGTGTAACCGTGGGCAGAAAGTTTTGGGCAATCCGTTCAGTTCACATAATAGATCGGCCAACAAAGTGTTGTCGTCCTCGGGCCTCCGTGGGCGAGTATCTGATCTTCTATAACCAAAACAGGCTCGTATCCCGATGGGGCACCCAAGGTGTGATTGCCAATTTCCAACCCATCCGCATGAAGGCTATTCATCTGACGCTCGGTCATCAGACAGGTATTGCTAGAGAGAGTAATTTATCCCAAGGCCCGGTGATCGCCACGGTGACGCCCGGGTTTTGTATATTAACAAAAAGAGTTGTTCCATCTGGAGAAAAACAAGGCCCAGCCAACTCTGAAATCGAGGTGCGTGCTAACTTATAAATCTTCCCTTCCGGCGTTACTCCAATGATGTGGTTGGGATTTCCGCCGTCCTCGCAAATAATTAGGTCGCCCCAAGGCGCTATGCAGCCGTTATCGCAGTTCTCCACCAGATTGCCGTCATCGGGCTCTATGAAGAGTTCGAGATAGCCAGGGCTTTTCGCTTCGCTAGAAGTTCCCTCGTGCGGGCTCGGCAAATAACGGAAAATCTGGCCCTTGCGTTTTTGTCCGCCATTAGTGCAACAGAAATAAATAGAATCCCGACCATACCAACACCCTTCCCCACGGGCAAATCGGGCGGCGCCTCGTTCCAGATACCCTTGGTAGCGGAGATCATTGTCCGGCGATTCGACGTTCTCCAAATCCACCCATTCTACAGCCATTTGAATGCCCGGAGTGATGGCGGCAGAAATCCAGTTACGAGTATCGTCTCGCGGTTTGTCACGCAACTTTAGAGCCTGAAGACGTCCGCCTTGACTAAGCTTACCCAGTGTCGTGGGGATGAATCGATAGAAGAGGCTATCGAAGCAATCTTCGGTTTGGTAAACGATCCCACTCTTGGGATCCACAGCGACGGCTTCATGTCGGAACCGGCCCATAGCGGTCAGGGGGACTGGTAAAGTTAAGCCGCCTGAGGCCAAGGCGGGCACTTCAAAATTGTAGCCGTGCGGCTTTTCAATAGCCGAAGGGTTTTTCTCGTCGTCTCCTGGTTTTCCCACGGCTTCTTCGCAGGAAATCCATGAACCCCAAGGCGTCGTCCCTCCCGCGCAATTTCGGTAAGTACCAGCAAGACTAAGGAAGTGGTTCAGTCGCTTTTTTTGTCGAGTATCATAGATCACCGTGGTGGTACCACCGAGTCCTGGGATCGTGCCGTGGCCAGAATCATAGAGAAAAGATCGATCGACTTTACGTAGACTTTGACGTCTCGGACCAAAGGCACTGTAACTGCTGTGCTCGGAGCCCAATTCATGATTCCGGACAAGGAGAGTAGTTCCGTCGGGTCCAAGAAAAGCCCCCATTCCATCGTGCATTCCCGGGACCACAAAGCCATCAGACATTCGTTCTCCAACCTCCGAAAGTAACTCGTAAGTAAAGCCCTCTGGCAGGTCGAGTACTGCGAAAAAATCCGATCCTAGGGCCGCATCGAGTTGTTTATAATCTCGGGTGCTCACCCCAGCTTGGGCAAATTCTCGGAGGCCGGCAAAAGCCAGGGCCACCGCACCGGACCGACCGAAAAAAGAACGCCTCGAGACTTTCATTAAGAGATCAGTAGCACGGAATCTGGAATGTGGAGTGTCACATTCAGGTGATTTGCTACGGGTGACAGGCGCAGGCAGAACCGCAGGAGGTCGATGACGGAGGCTTGGAGGCTGAAGTGGAGGCTTCATCGCCCTTTAGCATCAGGAAACCTCCCGAAATGATGCGTCGAACCGCTTCACCTGTTTTGGGGTGACGCGAGAGAGCGGTTTCGTTCATGGACTGTTTCACCTCAAAGCGTTCGATCGGTTGGTCGGGAAGTGAAGGAATCGTCTCGTAAAGGTAAATCGGCATTGCACTTAAAGTCTTACATTTAAAAGGCCTGCAAGGCAACCAGTCAGTTATTCAGAGACCTCGGCGACGACGCTCTGCAAATCTGAGGACGGGCTTCTCTTTGTAGAATCCAATTCCGACGGCGACTGAGTGGCTTGCCCTTAAAGCAGCCACTGCCGTAACCAATGCCAGCACTGTTCGGCAGCGAAAAATAGAACCCATATCACAAGAACAAAGTAAACTAGCGTTACGACGAGGCTGACTAAGGCGAGCAGATACATCACACCATCTCGTTGAAGGCGTCCGAGACAGGCGAAGAAAATAATGAGGGCGGGCAGGGAATTTTGGAGCGGAACAACCAAAAACGGGATGGCGACGAGTAACCCACCTGTGACGATGAGGGAAGCGGCACCCCGCGGGCCGAGGGCTTCGACTAGCTTTGGTAAGCGTCCAAGCTTACTGATCCGAGCTAATCGTCGCAGTAACCAACAACCAAATCCGGAGAATGCATTCCACATCCTAGTTCCCGGTCGGGCCTCACTTAATCGGGCGGGAAGCCAAAGAGATTCTGCTCCTTGCATCAGGCGCCAGCCCATCCCAGCAAAGGCAAGGCCGCCGAGGGTAGCGAGGGGACCGGTCGGCAAAGGTTGAATAAAGGGGAGGGTCAAAAGGAGACAAACGAGCCAGGCATTGTTGTCCCCTAATCGGGCTAAAAACTGGCCAATGGTCTGCCCACCCACACGAGCCGCTTCCGCGCCGCTTTGGAGACGCTGAATAAATTCTTCTGCCGTGGCTATCATAGCCCCTTGAAGGATTGCATGGTGTTTTCGGTTGACCCTAGGAAGGGAATTTGACACTGCCTAAAATTCGAGACCGCACCAAGTAGGAGCGGTGGCCGGACCGATGTGAATCAAGGGAGGAGTCGGGTTACCAAGGCACTGAGCGCCTTGCCATCGGCACGACCTCCGGCTTGGGCTTGAGCCGCTTTCATCACTGCGCCCATGTCTTTCTTGGAAGTGGCACCTGTCGAGGCAATAGCCTCACGCACCAAAGCTTCAATTTCCTCAACAGAAAGCGGCTTGGGCAAAAACTCTGCAAGAATGAGTAACTCGCCGCGTTCAATGGAAGCCAGATCTTCTCGTCCCCCCTTTTCAAATTCTTCGACCGAATCCTTCCGTTTCTTGGCTTCCCGTTGGATGACTACGAGAACGTCCGCATCTCCCAAGGACTCAAGCTTCTTCTCAATCTGGGAGTAGCCCATAGCGGATTTAAGGGCGCGAAGGGTATTGGTACGCTCGGCATTGCGAGCGAGCATAGAAGCCTTGAGTTCGTCGGATATCCGTTGTTGTAAGCTCATGATTCAGGGGAAAGTTTGCGCAGTTGGTCGCGGACCTTAGCTGCCCGCTCATAGTCTTCCACTCGGATAGCCTCGGCGAGATCCATCTGTAAACGTTCAAACTCTCCTTCAGGGGGTTGTCGTTGCAACTCCTCAAGCCGCTGCCGCAAAGATATTAGTTCGCCAGAGAATTCCAAGAGGTCGTTACGGTCGTTATTCCGATAGAAATCTTCAATCGAAGTGATTCCTTCTTCGATGGAGGCGACTGAGGCCTGTCGGGCTCGAGAAATTAATTGAAGTTCGCTTCGGGCTCGGGTTCGCATCATCAGTAATTGGGGGGTAAATTGCGCTAAGCCCCAAGCGAGAGGGGGAGCCGCTGCGTGCCTTCCAACAAATTCGAAGACTTCTAAGTTTCGGACGCAATCACGCTCAACTGCCTCGAAGTCTTTGAGTTGAAAGTGGCAGATATAGCGGTGGTGATATTGGACGACTTCCTGTTGCAATCGTGAGCAGTCCTCGACGCCGAGGCTGAAGGGGCCTGACGTGACGATTTTACTGCGCATTTGATAAAAGTGATACCACGACTCATAGCCCATCGGCTTCTTGCCGTCCGGTCGCCCCAGTGTGTTCATTTGAAGAATACCGAGATCAACACGAAGTTGAATTTTCTCCCCGTCCTTACTTTGAAAGCGCCGGGCGACGACCTGACCCGGTTTATACTCCCAATCTTGAAGGAGCTTGGTGATATCGAATTTCATTCGGTTCGCAAATATGGAAACAGGAGGTCAGACCGTCAATGTGTCCGAAAGGGAACTTTGTATCACAGGCCGACTTTAGACGCCGTTAGAGAGACGGTCGAGCGGCAAGATTGGGTTCCTCGCTACTTTCAGTGGGTCAGTAGCACGGTAGGGTGAGTTTTCCGGCGACGAAGTAGAGCATGGTAGTCATATATTCGACCGACCGATACCCGCGGGCCTTGCGCTTCACAGCCGAGAACAGGCTGTTGAGCCCCTCCATGA
>SIAZ01000043.1 GCA_009695405.1 Pedosphaera sp.
TTCAGCTTTGGCCGGACACCGGCAACCCCAGAAGACGGGCGAGTCTCGGCCATAGGGCCGATTCCGCTCCGCTCCATCGGCCCTATGGCCGGGATCGTTGGTGTCCTAAACTTTTACAGACAAGAAGTTGCACTAGCTACTCAATGCCCCCGCCCCAGAAGTCGCAATCAGCACCTCCGATGCCCTCGACGATACATCTCCGTCAAAGGTGATCGAACAGAACGATGGACGGTATGTCATTCACGAATTCCGCGGTAAAACCTTCCGATTAGATCGAGAGAAAGCGCGTGCGCGCAAGGAATCCAAACGGGTCATTAATGGTCTTCGCACCGCCGAACTAAACGTCTTACCCCTAAAATACCCAGAAGCCTACCGCATCTACAAACAGATGAAGGCAAACCATTGGGAACCTGATGTCATCGATATGACCAAGGATTGCACCCAATGGAACTCGGGAGCGCTCAAGCCCAAGGAACGTTGGATTATAGAAATGGGTGTCGGCTACTTCTCCGCCGCCGAAGGTATCGTGGGCGATAGTGTTCTCCATGCCATCGAAGACAACCTGACCGCCGCTGAACTCAAACACGCTGCCCTCCGCTGGATCGCCGAAGAATCCATTCATATGGATTCTCTCCTTCACATTATCAGCAGCCTGGATATTGATCAAGATGAGGTGACGGCACGCTTCAATGATATTCCGAGTATTCGCCGCAAAAACGACTTCATCACTCGGCATATGCCCGCAGTGAAACGAGGTCTCGACCTCACTCAGACCGTCAATAAACAGATTTTTGCTAAAGCCTTATTCGGGATTTCTCAGGTCATGGAGGGCACACAGTTCTATGGGCTGTTCGCTATGATTCTTTCGCTCTACCGACAGAATAAAATGACCGGCATCGGTCAAATGTTTCAGTACACGCTTCGTGATGAATCGAACCACATCGCCCTCGGCCGCTTCTTATTTACTGAATTGATCCACGAAAACCCTGATATTTGGACTCCTGAGTTCCGTGAAGAATTACGCACTTTCATGCGGGAAGGTGTCGAACTGGAAAAGGATTTCGTTTGCGATTGTCTCCCCGAAGACTCCGTGGGAATGACTCAGGCGGAGTTTATTACCTATGTCGATTATAACGCTGATCGCCGCTTAGTCAGCGTTGGCCTCGAACCTCTGAGCCAAGTCACTGTTAATCCTTTTCCTTGGCTGGATGAAGTCATCTTCCTTAAAAAAGAAAAGAATTTCTTCGAAACTCGGGTCACTGAATATCAGACCAGCGGTAGCGTGACCAATACCGCCGAAGACGACTTAGTCTGATCTGTCCCCCCAGTTCTCTCGACTCTTTTTCACTCTCTCTCAAAACTCTCTTACCGCTTTCCTTATGTCCGTGACCGAACTGTTCCCGATCGTCGTCGACTCCAACGGAGACCTGCCTCGACTCATCGAACCAGCGCTGCCCGGTACGCCAGAACAAATCGTTCCTTGGCGGGGTGATAAAATCGAAGAAGCCGTGCAACGCGCTTCTATTCTTGCCGGAACCCCCATCGGTCACCTTCCCGCTCAACTTCGTGCCGAAGTCGAATATCGCCTACGGCAGGAACGCCCCTCTCTGCTCCATCACGAAGACCTTTGCACCTTGGTCGAAGATCTTCTGATCGAACTCGGTCATCCTCGGGTCGCTCTCGCGCATTCTCGAGAACGCGCCCGCCGAATCGCCCTCCGCGAAGTTGAAGCCGCCCGCCAATTCCCTGTCCTTGATCAACCCGAGCTCGTCCCGGCTGAACTCCTTGCCGATATTCGAGCGCGTGTCGCTTTCGCTCGACTCGGCTTGCGGCTAGTCCTCGACGAAGACCGTTTGATGGAACGTCTTCTTCGCAGTGTTTCCCTCGATCTCTCTCCTTCTGAACGACGCGAAACCATCATTCTTAACGCTAAATCATTGCTCGATCTCGATGCCGATAGTCGCTTCTTTTCGGCTCGCATTCTCCTGACCTTTATCATACGAAGGAACCCTTCCTTGGGTGGTGACTGACGGCATGGCTCGGCTCAAGGAAGCCCATCGACGCTCCTTCCTTGCTGCCATTCCACGGGGCATCGAAACAGGGCGACTTGATCAACGTCTTGCTGCCTTCGAACTTACCAAACTCGCCGACGCCCTTGACCCCTATGCTGATCTGGATTTCGACTTCCTCGGACTCCAAACTCTTTACGACCGCTACCTGATCCACGTCCGCACTGACACCGTCACCAACCGCAAACAACGTCTCGAATCACCTCAGGTATTCTGGATGCGTGTCGCGATGGGATTATCCCTGCTGGAAAACGAAAAGGAACGTCGGGCGATCGAATTTTATCAAGTCTACAAATCCCGTCGCGCCTGCAGTTCTACCCCCACTCTTTTTAACAGCGGCACCCCTCATAGCCAACTCTCTAGCTGCTACCTCCTCTACTGCGGCGATAGTATCGAGGAGATTACCGAGACGTGGCGACGCTTCTCTATGCTCTCTAAATGGGCTGGCGGCCTCGGTTGCTCTTGGACCGCTGTACGTGGCACTGGCGCTCCTATCCATGGGACCAATGGTGAGTCCAATGGCGTGATTCCTTTCCTTAAAGTTAGCAACGATATCGCTCTCGCGGTCAATCAAGGCGGCAAACGCCCCGGCGCACTCTGCAGTTACCTCGAACTTTGGCACATGGATATCGAGGACTTTATCGACCTCCGCAAAGAGACTGGTGACGACCGGCGCCGCACTCACAACATGAACACAGCCCACTGGATTCCAGACCTGTTCATGAAACGCCTTAAGGGAATCGCTGACGGTCTCCTTCCCAAGGATACCGCTTGGACTCTCTTCCGAAGTAATGACACGCCGGATCTTACCGAGTTGCACGGACGCGCTTTCGAGGATCGCTATCGACACTACGAAGCCATGCTCGAAGCGGGCCGTTTGGCCGGTCGCAAAATCCGAGTCCTCGCTCTGTGGAAAAAGATGATGGAGGCCCTCTTTGAAACCGGTCATCCGTGGATCACCTTTAAAGATCCTTGCAACGTTCGAAATCCGCAGGACCACGTCGGGGTGATTCATAATTCCAACCTCTGCACGGAAATTATCCTCAATACTTCAACCGACGAGGTTGCGGTCTGCAATCTCGCCTCAATCAATCTGGCTGAACATCTCACCGCCAGTGGCGCTATCGATCATCCCCGCCTGCGGACCACCATTTCAACGGTGATGCGGATGCTCGATAATGTTATCGATCTGAATTTTTATCCAGTCGAAGCCGCGGCTACTTCCAATCTTCGACATCGCCCAGTCGGTCTTGGGGTTATGGGGATGCAGGATGCCCTCTACATCAAACGACTCCCCTTCGACACCGGAGGTGCTATCGCTTTTAATGACGAAATGATTGAAGCAGTGGCATACTACGCGTACGAGGCGAGTGCGAATTTAGCCGTTGAGCGAGGTACTTACGCCAGTTTTCAAGGTTCTAAATGGGCTCGAGGCATGATGCCGTTGGATACACTTGCGCTGCTCGAAAATGAACGAGGTATGCCCATTAAGGTGAATCGCGAATCGCGCCTCGATTGGGATGGACTCCGCGGTCGGATTCGTAAACAAGGGATGCGCAACTCGAATTGCCTCGCCATCGCTCCAACAGCCACCATCTCTAATATTCTCGGCACGACTCCGTGTATCGAACCAGTCTATAAACATATCCATACCAAGTCCAACCTCAGCGGCGATTTCATTCGCACCACTGACCCACTGATCCGTGATCTAATGTCACAGGATCTTTGGGATGATTCTTTGCGAGCAGAACTCAAAGCACACGACGGAAGTATTCAAGCGATTGAACGTATTCCAGCTGACTTAAAACGGCTCTACAAGACGGCCTTTGAAATCGCTCCTACTTGGATTCTGCAATGTGCCGCTGTTCGCCAAAAGTGGATCGACCAAGCCCAGAGAACCAACTTGTGGTTGGCCGAAAACGATGCGCGCACCGCGAGCTTCGTTTATCGTGAAGCTTGGGAACGCGGACTGAAAACCACCTACTACCTGCGAACTCTCAATCGCAGCGGTATCGATTCAGGGCACCGCGATGCTCCAAGGGTTTCACCCTCCGCCACTCCCAGCATCTCGGATGCTGAAAAGACCGCCTGTTCCATCGAAGCAATGCGCTCAGGTGGTACCTGTGAATCGTGCCAGTAACTGACTCGATTTGAAGTTGCTAACTCTCCTGAAAAAGAGACTTCGTGATCTGGGTTCCTGATTGCATTTGGTCCGCGAGCGGGAACAGACTTTTAAATGATTTCCCGCCGAAATTTCCTTTCAAAAACCACCGCGTCTGTGGCGGCTTTGGCCGCAACTGGTTGTCGCTCTCTCGACTCTAAACCGGTTCGGGTTCGGGTCTGGGATGAGCGTCAACCTGCTCAAAAAAAAGCCTACCCTAATTGGCTCGGCAATCAAATCGCCGAACACCTCCGAACGGTCCCAGGTCTTCAAGTAGAATCGGTCTGTCTCGACGACCCAAACCAAGGACTCAATCATCTCGAGGATATCGATGTCCTTATCTGGTGGGGCCATGTCCGCCAAATGGAAATCGAACCCCCTACCGCTTTGCGTATCGTCGAACGGATCCGCTCTGGAAAACTGGGGTTGCTCGCTCTCCATTCCGCTCACTGGTCACGTCCTTTCGTCGAGGCTATGAATGCTGTCGCTCGTCAACAGGCTATCGCCGCCCTGCCCGCAACCGAACAAAAAGGGGTGGTTATCACCGAAACAGACCTTCTACCTCGCCCTTTAACCGCCCCCGCTTACACCGAACGTCGATCCCCTTCGGTTCTCTATCGTCGCCCACCTAGCGGCCCAACAGAAGCCCGTTTGGTTCGTCCAAATTGCTGTTTCCCAGCCTATCGCCCAGATGGTAAATCGAGCGAAATGAGGGTCCTTCTCCCAAATCACCCCATCGCCCGCGGACTCCCTTCTTCTTTCCCTATCGAACAGACGGAAATGTACGATGAACCTTTTCATGTTCCCACTCCTGATGCCGTGGTGCTCGAAGAGCACTGGGCCGCAGGGGAATGGTTCAGAAGCGGTTCCGTCTGGCGCCTCGGTGCCGGACACATCGTCTACTTCCGTCCCGGTCACGAAACCTACCCCGTCTACACTCGGCCTTTAGCCTTGCGTGTCGTCGAAAATTCAGTACTCTGGCTCGGCTCTTGACTCACTTAGTTCCCTTTTAATCTGTCAATCAGCGCGCTTCCACACCCGCCCACTCCCCAGTATGTCTCGCCGCTCAGCTTCACCTCGGCAAATGCTCCAACGTTTGGGGCTCATTGCCTTTAATCTGTCAATCAGCGCGCTTTCACACCCGCCCACTCCCCAGTATGTCTCGCCGCTCAGCTTCACCTCGGCAAATGCTCCAACGTTTGGGGCTCATTGCCTTTAACCTTGCTCTTGTCGGCGTCGCCGCCTTCTGGTGGTTCACTCGGGATTCTACTGAGGGCACTTCTTCCGCAGATGCCTCTTTCGCCCGCATTATGTCCTCGGGTAAAATACTCTATGAACGAGGCGAACCCTCTCAGGCGGTTGAAATATTTCAACGCGGCCTCGCACTAAATCCCGCCAATCCAGATGCTCGCCTCAATTTAGCCAACGCTTACCTGCTCGCCGGACAACCCATTCCAGCCGCCCTCGAAGCCAACGAAGCGCTTCGCTACGAACCTGGTAATGCGGCAGCAAATTATTTGCTCGGTTGCGCTTTGCTTCGCCAAAATCAGTTCTCTAATGCCGTCCAAGCACTCTCCGAAGCGAAAGCAGCGGATCCTGCCGAAAATCCAGTCAGCTTCCAACTCGGCCGCGCTTACCTCGGTTGGGGTCGTATGGAGGAAGCAACTGAACAGTTTCGTGAAGTTTTGCAGTTCGACACCAATCATCCCGCCGCCAGTTATCTCCTCTCCCAATCGCTGCTCCGTCTCGGTCGCCGTCCCGAAGCCCAAGCCGCCCTCGTAGAACATCAACGAATCAGCGGCGGTAAGTCCGGTAATGCCGACAATCCCGCTCTCTACGAACGCTGTAAATACACCACAATTCGTGCCCCCTTCTCTCTCGAACAACCTGAATCTACGGGCGTCTCTGTTCGCTTTGCTGATGTCACCTCCACCGCTTTCAATGGCACATCAGCCTCCCTACATGGACCGGTATCTCTCCTTGATATTAATCGGCGGGGCGCCAATGACCTCCTCCTCCTCTCACCCGAGGGCGCACGAATCTACTTTAATTCCAATGGCGTCTTTACCCCTTCCCCACTCGCCGTTCCAATCACTGGCACAGCTCCGATCTCTCAAGTCCTTATCGGTGATCTCCAAAACGATCGCTTTGAAGATGCTCTTATCCTCTCACCCGATGGCTTGACTCTGTTCCGCTTTGCAACCAACGGGGCCTTTTTCGACGCCTCCAATTTCTCCGGTCTTCGTCGCGAAAAAGTAGCGGGGCGTGTCGGTGCTCTGGTCGATCTCGACTTCACTGGTAAACTCGGGCTCCTCATGGCTGGAATCGATGGGCGCCTTCGCAGCTTCACCAATATTGGCTCGGGCATCTTTCGTGCGCGTCGTGTTCCTCAGGGAATTCCTGATCCGACTGACGTCGAAAATGTCGCCCATATCACCATCGATGATCTCAATAACGACGATCTACCTGACGTTCTTCTCACCCGAAGCAATCTCCCACCGTACCTTCTCTTAAATCGGCGCGGTGGAGGACTATCCGCTTCTAATCAACCTCCCGATTGGCCAATAGCACGCGCCCTAACCACCGGCGATTTTAATAATGATCTCCGCACAGATGTTGCCTTGGTTACCGATGCCGGAATCGAACTCCGCTTCGGTGGTCTGAAGGATCCACGACGGCTCGATGCCCCAGGTCACCAGATCGAACAGGTCCGAGCACTCGACTACGACAACGACGGATGGCTGGATATTGTTGCTTGGGGATCGACGGGACTCCATCTCTGGCGGAACCAAGGGAGGCGTGGGTTCCTGAATACTACAACCGCCATCGGCCTGGCTTCCTTCCAAACTAAACACATTCTTCACCTCGCTGCCGCTGACTTTGACGGTGATTGCGACATAGACTGGATTATCGATGTCACCGGTGAAGGTTTGAAATTTCTTCGCAACGACGGTGCCAATGCCAATGGGCTTCTCAAGCTCCGCCTCTTCGGTAATCGCTCCAATGCCAGTGGGCTCGGTGTTAAGGTGGAAGTAGCCTCTAGTGGTTGGCGAACTCTCCGCATGGTCCAACAACTCCCCGTGGAAATTGGCATCGGTAAAAGGGCACAACTCGATCTGGTGAGCACCCGCTGGTTCGATACCAAACTCGACACCACCGGGATCGTTCCTGACTGTAAACAAGCTTTAACCGTCTTCGAATTGGTCATGCCCACCGGTTCTTGCCCCTACCTTTACGCTTGGGATGGTTCTCGCTTTCGCTTCATCACCGATCTTTTGGGTGCGGCACCGATCGGACTTCCCGTCGCTCCAAGTCATTGTATCGAAGCCGATCCTGATGAATGGGTCCGCATCGGTGATGAGCATACTTTCCTGCCTCGCGAAGGTCTTTACGAAGTCCGACTCACCGAGGAATTACGGGAAATTCTCTACCTCGATACCGCCCAACTCCACGCCATTGATCATCCTCTTGGAACTGAACTCTTTGCCACAGGCAAACTCGTGCCTGGTCGCCCCTTTCCTAAAGCGAGTCTGATCCAACTCGGTGGACGTCGCCCGCTTCTCGCTGCCTCTCTCGCCGCAACAACCGACAGTACCGATGTCACCCGCTCTCTCGCCGAAATCGACGGAGTCCGCGTTTCACCCCTCCGACTCCGTGACTCTCACTACCGCGGCCTCGCCGAACCATTTTCTCTCACCTTCGATTTCGGACCGCTTCCCAATAATGGCCCACTTATCCTCGCCCTCACTGGATGGCTCCGATTCGGTGGTGGCATGGCCAATATAGCCGCGTCACATCAACCCGAATTCCCCTTCCCATTCCCTACGCTCGAGGCGGAAAACACTTCGGGTTGGCACCCAGTCAAGGTCACGGTCGGCGCTCCAGCCGGCAAAACCAAAGGCATCGTCGTTGACCTCACTGGACATCTCCCCCCAGGGACTCGGCGACTGCGCTTGACTCAAGCCTTTGAGATCCATTGGGATCGTATCGCTCTCTTTACTGAAAGCACACCGGTCGAAGGCCAAGAGCTAAAGCGAGTGTCCAGTCATTTGCACTGGCGTGGCTACAGTGCCTTTGAACCACTCCCTTGGACGGATCCCTTGACCCCAGACTACACTCAAACCAAGACCGTTCCACCTTGGCATATCACACCTTCCGGCTGGGCAACACGTTACGGCCCCGTAGATGCCCTCCTAAACGCCTCTGACAATGGATTGGTTGTGATCGCTGGTGGCGACGAATTGTCCCTCAAATACGACGGATCAGAACTACCAACAAAAGCCCCCAGTACGAACCGAGATTTTTTCCTTTTCACCACAGGATGGGATAAAGATGCCGACTACCACGTCATTAGTGGTACCACAATTGATCCGCTTCCTTGGCGGACCATGGATGATCAGCAGATCGGAGTGGAACCACGTCCACTCTTCCCGAGTGATACCCTGCACCACGAGTATAACACCCGCTGGGTTGGCGAGCGCACCTTCAGTCGTAAACGCTGAATAACTTTTTAAAACTTACCGGACCGACCGATTCTTTAATCGAAAGATCGGCCCGCCATGAACGCCGACGACAAGATCAACTCGTCCATCCTTGTCCATATCCCCTGCGACCACTCCTCGTTGCTCACCTAAGATACGAACGCCCGTCTCAGACATTGGCACTGCCTCAAACTCACCTGGCTGACGACTTAAAAGAAAAACGCCCTCACCGGTATCGTCTCTAGCTCCCCCAAAGTTGTGTCCAGCAAACCCCTGTGCGCAGTAAAGATCCTTCCGTCCGTCTCCATCAAAGTCAGCTGACACCATCGAAAAAACAGGGCCCATTTGCACTGCATCCGGTAAAAGTCTCCCTTCAAAGTGATCACCACGATTGAATAAAATCAAAGAGCCCATCCAACGACTCTCTAACGCCGGCGCAGAAGGGATTCGCCCCTGCAAAACCTCTCCTATCGAGGCCAGAGCAAAGGATCGATGGGTAGCAAACCGTTCCTGCAACCACGGGTATCTTGGACCCAACTCAGCTAAACTCCGCATTGGGCGCTCAACTCCCGCGCCATCGATATAAGACTCCATACAGGAACCCGGTTGATCCAAGGGCCCCGAATGCAATCGCAGGACGCGAACTGAACCTGCTGGACCGACCGCCCCAGCATAAAGGGATAAAAAGGAGTTAAGGCCCCAATTACCCAACACTAGATCCTGACGCCCATCCCCATCGAAATCTTCCGCGATGACGCTTTGCCATAACCCCGTCAAAGCGGACAGTCGTTGTTCCGTTCTACCTTGTAGAATTACCAAGGGATCCCACCGAGTCACTTCGGCCCCCGCCAATCCGAAGATAATTGGGGCTCCCCAATCAGTTACCACCACAAGCTCGGGTTGGGTATCGCCAACCAAATCGACAAAGACAGCCCCATTCACCAACCCGATTGGTAGTGGCATCGCCGATTGAACAACACCTTTTTCTCTTCTTAATAACCCAGAAGCCGATGCCCTCGGATAAGCCCCTGAAACCGGAGCTCCGCCCGCAAATATCCAAGATAACCCAAGCACATTCGTCCGACTAACCGCTACACAGGATGTGTCATTCGTGAAACCTAACAGAACCTTCCCTTTTCCTGACTCAATCCAGAAAAGAGGGTTGGATCCATTTCCAGATCCAACTATCCCACCCTCTAACTGCGCCATACCTGTCGTCACCTGAGGCGCATCTGAGCCGACATTCTTAATCACCCCATCAAAGCCCATCCGACGAATTGGATTGACTGTATCACCCCCCACAAAAACGCCTTCCGATGTCCAAAGGAGTGTCGGAGTTCGCACGTTCTGCCGCCGTGGCAACCCAGGCTGTAAAGTAAACTCGTCCACTCCCGACCGTGCCGAATTCAAAAGCGGTTCCATCACTTCGAATTGCAAACGAGGACGGGGCATCTCCTTTCGATCGGATGAAATCAACGTGCCCAATCCTTCACGCAAACGCAACGACACTCCCGCTGCTAAATTAGTCCATACCTCGGTGAGCCCTGAAGGCCATCGAACCTCCAATAAACCCCGTCCTTCACCCGGACAGGCAAAAGTGCGACGGGCTTCATCCCCTGATAGGTATCGGCCTCCGGCAATCATCTGCGATGTTTGAATCGGAATCGCACCCGTGCTCACCGACTGCCAGCGAAAGGTCAAGCGCGCACCGATCCCTTCCGTATTCGACGAAGTAGACTGGAGACGGAGCGAAACTCGGGGTGCTCTTGACTCGTTGCGATAGATCGCAACAACGTCATTCAACCGGCTTACCACCAAATCCAAATCTCCATCGCCATCTAGGTCCGCCAAGGCCATACCGTGGTGAACAGCTAAATCACCAAAGCCCCAAGCCTCGCCCATATCCTCAAAATGTGGGACCGAATCAGCCTGCCGGACGCCTCGATTTCGAAAGGCTCGAATGGGGCAATCCAAACGAGGAAACTTTAAACGCTCACGAAAAATTTGCGCATCCGTTCGCAAACCTGAACGTCTAAACACCTTCAATTGCTCCGCCACATCCAGATCGCGTGAGCCTCGTTCCTGACCGGCAGAGATTAGCAAATCTGGCCAACCATCTAGATCCACATCGAGACAGATGGGTGTCCAAGACCAATCCGTCGCCATCACTCCTGCCATCGCCGCCACTTCCGCAAAAGAACCGTCGGCGCGCTGTAAAAACAGTGTATTTGCATCGAACTGCAGACGTGCTTTGGAATCTGTCGCGTCGAGCCCTGTTGAACTGGTCCCATCCAATAGGGTCAAGCGTCGGACCGGATCCGAACTCAACATATCTAACACCACAAAATCGGGACGATTATCCCCATTCAAGTCTGCAAAATCGACTCCCATTGAAAATTGACTCGTGTGACGCAAGGCCGACGACTCAATCAGACGAAACCGCGGCTTTCCCAGAGTTGATTCATTGATCCACAAATGGTCTGGCGTCTGGAAATCGTTACAAACGTAGAGATCTGGACGCTCATCCCCATTGATATCTTGAAACTGCGCAGCCAATCCCCAGTCCCTAGGCGGAGATTGTAAAGGGTGCCCATCGGCAGCGCAGAAAGCACCTGATGTCCAAGGAACTTCAATAAAATTAGTACCGCCCAAATTACGGTAAAGCACATCGGGTTCCCCCAACTCTTCGATCGCACCCGAATCTGAAACGACGAATCGACCAACTAAATCTGCTTCGGCCGTGGAACGTCCGTCCAAGGTTGCCACCACAGTCCGTCCCCCTTCACGTCGAAAAGTTGCCCGCGCATTCGGAAGATCCATGAGAGCGCGCTGACGATAGTTACAAACATAAATATCCAACCAACCGTCCCCATCCACATCGGCAATAGCCAGTGAATGCCCGCCTCGAGCCGAGACTTGAGTGAAGTTGAATGGTTGAAACACACCCAAACCTCGATTCAGCAGGATACGAATCCCATCGGCATGGGTATTGAGCACTAAATCTAGGATCCCATCGCCATTGAGATCGGCCATTGCCGAACCGGTAACATCGCCCCCGATGGAAACTGCGCGTTGAGGAAAAGCCGTTTCGGTCATCTCCTTAAAACGCCATCCTCCTTGATTCCGCCACAGCGCAGATCGACCTCCAGCACTACCCAGAAAAATATCAGGTAAACCATCTGAATCAACATCGCCGAGAGCCACTCCTGAACCATCCAGCATAAGTTGATTGGTCAGATACTTTGAGACAGAAAGTGTATTAGAAAAAATCAACCCGGTCTGAGCCGGAGACAGCAGGGTAAAACCGCTTACCCTCCCCCTTTGAAGCTCCGATTGGCCCAACCCAAGAATAGACATCCCAAATAACCAGACTAAAAACCATAAACGGGTCAATTTTATGTTTTTCATTGTTTTTAGCTTCTACAAAAAAGAGGGGCTGAAGCGAACTTCAGCCCCTCATGTAAGAGTAACCAGCAGCGATTAGCGGCGGATACGGGCGAACTCAGCCGCCTTACTAGCCGGAACAGTCACCGGACTAGTAGCACCCGTCTGGGCAGTCCAAGGACCGCTGATGGATGTTGCTGTCTCGAGGGTGCCTCCACCCGTCCAAGTAATGGTAATGGCACCGGCAGCATTGCGAACGATACTGGTGAACTTCGGCGCCTCAGGCCCAGTGGCCAAAGTTCCGAAGAGTTCAACCTCAGCAACCTGCATGCTGTTGGCGGTAGCTGCATCAACAACCGTCGGGAACAAGACCCGATAGCTGGTGTAAGACTTCGTGTTAACGAAATCGAAGGAGTTCTTCACAAAGCGAACGGCACTGACCGCCTTGGTTCCGGAAGCAATCAACTCGTAGGTCGCGCCGTCGTTTGATCCAGCAACAGACCAAGAACGTGGATCTCGGTTGGGTGAGTCATTGGCTGTGGTGAACGAAATACCGTCGATCACAGAAGCTCCGCGCGGTGTCACGGTGAAACCAGTGTTGACCTTATCGAAGTTCAAGTACTTCGTGCTTGTCTTGCCGTCAATGACCTTGGCCACGCCTTCGGCACCCGGGGTGTTAGCAGAACTCCCAACAATCTTATCTGCCGGAGACAAAACGTTTCGAGACGGTGCTAGAACGATGAAGTCGGAATCACCCGATCCATGAGTCATACGCAAGGTGGTTAGCCCACTCAAACTCACAGAGGCATTGCCCTTATCGGCATTTTTGACGGGAATCAGTATATTCGCACCCCATCCACCCGTACCAGGACCCGCTGCGGATCCAATCGAGCTCAATGTTTGAACATTTACTGCCGGATCGCTGGTGACAACGTCCATCGAACCGCGAGAGTCATCAACATTGCGACTGTCGAAAGACAGAGCCAGCCAAACCTCATAGTTGCCCGCTGGAATTGTGCGGGTGTAATTCTGCCAGTCATTGGCATCCACCCAGCCCAACTTGTAATTGTCAGCCACCGTCCAAGATCCACGATTGCCACGACCCGCGTCGTTGTTGCCATTCATGTTCTTATTCGGCTTCTCACCCTTACGATATTCGTTGGAGTCGTCGCCATCGTCCGTCTTGTAGTCAATGTTATGAACCGCGCTCAATCCGGCATAAGCACCACCCACATACGGCATCACGCTCGCAATATCCTTGGTCTTGCCACCCTCGAAGTTGAAGTCCTCCGTCTCGATGACGAACTGACCTGGGCTACCCAATGGGTTAACTGAGAAACTACCCTTTGCAACGGCAGTTGCACCGGCAGAATCCTTGAAGCTTAATTCCCATTCGCGAACACCCACGCCGAATGTGCCAGGAGCATAGGCTACAGTCGTTGTATCATCAACTTTAGTGACGGTTGACTTAACCACGGCGCCGTCGACGGTCATAACCACGGATCCGGCCACCACTGTGGTCGCTAAATCCAAGATCTGAGCAGAGAACGCTGTGTTGCGAGCCACGTCCGCACCGTTTGCCGGACTCACCGTCGTTAACTTTGCAGGTGCGATGGCCGGAGTCAGAATAAAGTGATCGAAATCACCTGAATCTGTGGTAAAACGCAAAGTGGTCGCAGCCGTACCCTTGATTTTCAAGATACCCTCGGAACCATCACCAGATTTCATAATCACGAGGTCGTTTCTACCCCAACCGCCTGATCCCGGTGCTGCAAACGTACCGACATCCTCCAGCGTCTGGACCTGAGTGCCAGCACCAGTGCTAACCTTACTTAGTTTGGCTCTCAACTGATTGTCCGCAGTGCCATCATAGGATAGTGCCGCATAAACATTGTAAAAGCCTGCGGGAATAGTACGCGTGTAATTAAACCACTTATTATTGCCGACCCATCCAATTTTGTAACTGGCGGTCATAGTCACATTACCTGGGCGATCTTTTCCAAATTGCCCCCCTAAGTTGTCGTTCATGTTGACGTTATTCGGAGCCTCATCAGGACGATAGACATTCGAATCGTTTCCGTCATTGTCGAAGAAATCGACATTCAAGGTACCCGCAAGACCGTCATAGGCACCCCCAAGATAAGGCATCACTGAAGCGACCGGAGCCGACTTACCACCTTCGTAGTTGAAGTCTTCGGCTTCGATCCAGAAGGACTTTGCAGACAAATCAGCTGGGCTGACTTTAGGAGCCCAAAGGGTGAAGGCAACGGCACGTGCCGTTGTGGCGCCAGTGGTCTTATAACTGAATGTACCGGGGTGTTGGCTACCAAAAGCAAGGCCATTCGCCGTGTAGGTCACCGTGGTCAGGGCACCCGCTTTACTGACCGTCGGAGTCACTGCCACGCCGTCCACTACCAACTTGATAGAAGCCTGATCCACCGTTGTGAGATCATCCACTAAGACGACTTTCAATGACTTAGAACCACCACTGTAGCCGGGGGTAGGAAAGAAACTCTTGATGTAAGCGCCTGTTTTGCCTACCGAATTAGCTGTAATCGGACTACCAGCTTGATTGATCAGCCACTTTTTATTCGCAGAATCGATGACAAACCACTCCACGTTGGCCCCGCCGCCGCCTTCCCACCAGAGCAAGCGGAACGGATAGGTCCCATCGGCTTCAACGGCGAATTCGAAGATGCTGTCGCTCGCACCGCGACCGCCGCTGAACTCTCCAACAACCTGTCCGAGTGAATCGAACCCGTTGAAGACTGACACCTTGAAACCGTCGTCTGAGTTTACACCCATTTTGATAAGGCCCTTCTTCAGCTTGAGGAAGGTGAGGAATTCGCCAGTGATGTTGTCGGTGCTGCTGGTTGTGCCTGGAATGCCTGGGATGTTGGCATCTGCGACACCTAATTGATCCGCACCTGTGCTTCTAAAATTGCCCTGATCTGCACCATCCTGGTCAAAGTTAATCACGTCAGTAATGAGGAAGGATCCATCCGCAGTGGCACCACTGAGATCGGCCACATTTGGCAAAGGCTTACCATCGGCACCCAAATAATTATCGCCCGCCTGCGTTTCAGCGTTGGGCGTTATATTGGAATCACCAGGACCACGGGCCGCTTCACTTTGCTTGATATAGGCCTTAAATCCAGAACCACTCACTGGAGCAGTGGTCGCGGCGGTGGCGGGAATCGTTTTATAGGCTGCCACTGTAAAGGAACGTGCACCCGCGACGGTCTTTCCATTCGCTTCACGGAAACTCACATCAACGGTGTGCATCGAACCGCTGGCAAAGAGATCGGAACCGGCATAAGTCCAAATCGTTCTTCCATCGGTAGTAGACTCTTTGACAACAACCACAGCCCCATCCAGTTTCACAGCAACCGAACCAGCAACCACTTTGCTAGCACCGGAGTCGCTGGCTTCGATAGTAAATCCGAGCGGATTCCCCAAAGCAGCACCGAGAATTGCCGTGTCCGAAGGTATCGTGGCCAAGTAGATGTTATCCACATGGTGAACCTCCCAAGCACCACCGGTGCGACCGCCAAAGACCAAACGGCCCGCACTCGGGGTGAAGGTGGTCTGAAGACCGCCGGCAGGAGTCAGTTCGATTCCCTTCCAAGCCAACTTTATCTTGCCCTCCTCAGTTATTTCGGCACGAAGCTTTTCCCACTTCAAGTTCTTGACCCATTTACCCCAAACCACGGGGTCATCTGCATATGGAGGCTGTGGCGCACCCGCATCACCGCCATCAACCACTTCGTCACCGTTCAAATCCAAGTCGGACAGAGCACCCGTTTGCATAGACTTGGCATAATTGGCATTACCCACCGCTAGATTGCGGTAGGGAACCTCGTCGTAAGTGCCACCGGGCCAAACATTGTTTGGTTGCAGGGGAACTGGGAGTTGAGTGATCAGCACATTATCCACGCGGATGCTAATACCGACCACGTCCGTGATGCCGCCTGGATGATTTCCTGATTGCCAAGTATCAAAGCCGATACCCAAACCGGTTGCTGAACCTTCCTCAGGCAAATTGGCTTCGCCTTCTGTGCCAGCATAGGGTCCACCGTCAGTAATGATCTGATCACCAGCGCGCACGTAGTTCAGCGAAAATCCGTCTGCTGGACGGCCTGTTCCACCACCGATACGAAGATCAGCTTCGAAGATAAACGCCTTGACGACCAAGCCTTTATCGAGGTCATCGAAGACCACAGTGGCCTTCTGTCCTCCTTTGGCGTCAGTAATAGACAGATAACCGTCACCAGCGGCCCCGGTGGCACCTCCGTCTGGCCGATATTCGGCGGCTGCTGCACCCACTTCCACGAAAGGCAGGGCACCAGCGGCATTGTTGAAGTTCACTCGATTCGTCGCAGAAAAAACTGAGCCACAGCTCAATCCTCCGGCTACTAACCAATAGAGAAGTTTTTTTGATTGGGTTTGCATAGGTCATTTCTCCAGAGATTGGGCTACGTTAGTACCAGCACTTTCGTTGAGAACAACTCAAACGACATCTATAAAACACGAAGCTTAAACTCGGGGAATAAAAATTACTAATTTAACCAAATCTGGTCAATCAATTTACCTCGAATTTCGCCACTCACCCAAAAGAAATTGGGAGCTAAAAGCGGCGGATTCAAGTGGCTAAAGCAAGGGGGTTGGAGCGGTGCATTCACAAGTTGTCGGTGAATGAGCTGAACTACCAGCGGCAAAGAGCTCAGAAAGCAGGGCGTGCTTAAAGAACTAGTATTGCAAGGGCGACGGATGGGATCTGAGGAAGTGGAGTGGTTACGGAGATGGATTGAGGAGCAT
>SIAZ01000044.1 GCA_009695405.1 Pedosphaera sp.
CGCAACGTCCTCTTGGCCCTGATCCCCTTCGAGCAAGGCCAACCCTTGGCGCACTTCTTTGAACTCTACCATCGCCAACCAAGCCTCGCCCTCCGACTGATCATAGACTCCCGCCCTGTCCTATGAGCCGCCAGCCAAACGCCCTGACAAAAGCGACGTCATTTTTGTTTTCTGGTTGACCCCTTGCTCTGTTTTCTCTAGCTAACACCCAGTAAGCCGTGCTCGCTCATCGCAAGGCCTACATTGGTGAGCGATTTTTAGTCCTTGGGGATCCAAAATCACGACTTGAATCATGTTGAAATTGAAGACGTTTCTTGGGGTAGACTTCGGGGGTGGAAGCCTGAAGATTGCCGAATTCGAACCTGCTGTTGGCGGGGGTTTGAATCTTCTTCGGTTTATTGTGAAACCTTTAGGGCTCGCGGGCTCTCAAGATGCAGCACGAGATGGAATCCTAAAGAAGGCCTTGGCTGAAGCACTCGCGGAAGGGGGCTTTGTTTCGCGGAAGGCTAACATCTCAGCCCCGGGCTATCAGGTCTTCTCTAAGTTTGTTAAGCTTCCTCCAATTGATGCCTCGAAGGTCACTCAGATCATTCAATATGAGGCTCAGCAAAATGTTCCTTTCCCGTTAGCTGAAAGTGCTTGGGATTACCAGATTTTGGGATCGAGCGGTGAAGCGGGTTTGGAAGTGCTGCTGGTAGCTATTAAGTCCGAGACTGTTGAAAAACTCTTCGCCACAGGCGAAGGAGCCGGTCTCAAGATGGAGGTTGTCGATGCGTCAATCGCCGCGCTGGGAAATGCTTTTCGCTACAACTATGAAGACGTCCAAGGCTGTTCCCTCCTGATTGATATTGGGGCTAAGACCAGCAACGTCCTTTTGTTCGAAAAGAACAAATTCTACGTTCGAACGGTTCCGGTCGGCGCAAATACGATCACTCAAGAGTTCTCGGTGGAATCTAAGACATCCTTTGCCGAATCTGAAAAATTCAAGATTGCTCAAGGGTTTGTGAGTCTCGGTGGTGCTTATGAAGAACCTGATGATGCCCGAGTTGCAGCGGTCTCTAAGGTGGCTCGCAATGTTCTTACCCGCCTGCATATGCAGGTTAATCAGACCATTCAGTTTTATAAAACTCAGCAAGGGGGTAGTTCTCCTCAGCGGGTTTATTTGTGCGGCGGCGGTTCAGTGATGGCCTATTCGGCAGAGTTCTTCTTGGAGAAGCTCAATTTACCTGTCGAATATTTCAACCCGTTTCGCAAAGTCACCGTCGAGCCTTCGGTCAGCACTGAAGAATTAGAAAAGGTCGCATCTTCTTTCGGTGAGGTTGTTGGATTGGCACTTCAGTTCATTGCTGTCTGTCCGATTAATCTGAATTTGATGCCTCGGAGTTCTAAGAACCGACAGGCGTTCAACACCAAGAAGCCTTTCTTGGTGGTCGCAGCCTCCGCCGCAGCGTTAGGGGTTTGGTCAACTGGACTCTTTTATTCTCAAGTCACTGATGTCCGAAATGAGGGTGCTAGCAAAATCGCAGAGAAGGTAAATCCTTTGGCTGCGGTAGAAACTAATTTAAAGTCCGAAGAAGCGAAGATCGGCGAGGTCAAGGAACAGGTATCTCAACTTTCCGATTACCTCCATGAACGGACCTATTGGCCAGAAATTCTAGCTGAAGTGCGTCGTATCTTATTGGAAGCTGAAGCGGCTTCGTCTGAAAAAGTGGGGGTTCCTGTGGGGATTTGGGTAGACTCGTTTTACTCAACTGAACCGGTGGTGCCTCTTGCCGAATCTGGGACGGAAGAAGCACCCAAATTCATGTCGATGAACATGGAAATGATGCGTCGCTATGGTCTGATAAAAGGGCCGCCACAGCCCGGCGAACCAGGTGGTGGAGGGCCCGGAGGTCCGAGTGATGAAGGTGCCGCTGAAGGTGCCCCCAAAGCCTCTAAAGCAAAAGCTGTATCGACAAATGAAGTGTCGATAATTAACCTGAAAATTCGGGCTGTTAACCTTCAAAAAATCAAGCCGGAAGCCAATGGCGCCGTAGCTTATGATTTAGAAAAAGTGGCTAAAGCGAGTCCACTTTTTGATGCATCAGAGACCCAACTCTCTGGGAACTTGGATCAGGTAGAAGACACCGAGCCGTCTTTTACCTTTCCGCTCAAACTGAAATTAAAGCGCCCAATTAAGCTCTGATATGCCATGGATAAAAAAAAATCTGGCCTTTGTCATCAGTTTATCGGTGGCTTTACTACTTCTAATTGCTGGGACTGTTTATTTGTTCGCAGCACAAGAAGGCGCCGACATCGCCAATGGTGGGCTGGAGGCTAAGAAAACTGAGTATGACGCTCTGGTTAAGCGGGAACCTTTCCCCAATGCCAAAAATATTGAACTGGCCAAGGTTGAACAGAAACGCTTCGCGGAACTCAAGGCCAAGGCGCGCCAGACTTTTTCAAAGGCTCCTAGGTTTGAAGCTCTCGATGACGCCTCCTTCAAATCATTGCTGTCTCAAACCATTGTGAATCTGGAGCAGGAAGCGGATCGAAAAGGAGTTAAGCTGCCTGCTGGGACTGGAACCGGGTTAAAGTACAGTTTTACTTTCGATACTCAACGCAAAGAGTTGAGATTGGCCCCGTCCACACTCGAACCGCTCGCCTTGGCTCTCACTGATATCAGCGATTTGAGTCAAATTCTTTTCACCTCGAGAATCCATTCACTGATCAGTATTAAGCGCTCCGCCATTGGCACAAATGAAACAGCGGGGTCGGGAGATCTTCTGACTAAAAAGACCACGACAAATTCTGTTGCTGGGGCCTTTGTCTGTGCTTATGAACTTCAGTTTCAATGCTTCTCGACCGAACTGGCTGAGGTCTTCAATCATCTCGTAACCGCCCCAAGTGCCTATGTTTTAAAGATGGTCAATATCGACCATAGTTCAGTTGAACCAACAGAGGCTCTGGCGACACCTTTACCGATGACCCCAGCGATGGGTATGATGAATATGTACAATCGTTACGGAGCACGCCCAGGAATGGGAATGGGAATGGGCATGCAACCTCCTCCCCCCCCGGTTGCGGCGGCAACGTCAGGGCGTATCGGAGAGATCGTTTTAGAGCAGAAGCCGCTTAAAGTGACTCTGGGACTTGAGGTCGTTCGCTTGAACGCCGATGCTGTACCCGCGGGGTCGGGGGCCTCCAAGTCACCTCGGCAACAGGATCCCAAACGGTAGAAATTCCATGGACTTCCTCAAGAAACATTACGAGAAGCTAATCCTGGGCTTCGTTCTCCTCTCCGTTGCCGGCGTCGCTCTCTACTTGGTCCTGACGGTAGGCCAAGTCCGTAGCGATCTCGATAAGGCCCTAGAACAATTCGCTGGTGCTAAACCGAAAGAACTTCAGCCTGCTAATCTCAGCACTAACGAGAGTTCTTTGACGAAGGTGACTCATCCGCGTGCTGTCCTTCTTGGCGCTCTAGATCACTATACCTTCAATCCAGTCCCGTGGGCCCGTGGGGCGAATGGTCGCTTGGAGCGAACAAAGCCTCGCCCCGACATTGGTGCCGCGGGTCTATCTTATGTTCGGGCTCAAGAATTGCTCCTTGAAATTGGTTTCGCTCAAGTCGCTGGGACTCCAGAAGCTCCAAGATACCAATTTATGATTCGTAAGGATTATGAGAAGAAAGTCTCAGACCGCCGATCGTCTGTCGAATCAGTCGCGGTCGGGGGGGGGAATAAAGATCAACTCTTCAAACTTCTTCAAGTAAAAGGTCCGAAAGAAGATCCGTCTGAGTTTAGCTGCGAACTTGTTTCAACGCGTGAATCTTTCGTTCTTAGTAAACTAAAGACCCTAAAGAAGATCCGAGGCTATTCCGCCGACATTCGTTACGAGGCGGAACGCAAGGATTTTTCCCAGAAGAGGGTCGGCGATTCAATTAATTTATCAGGTGTTTTACACAAGATTGTTGCCATCGAGAAAGATGAGTTGGTAGTGTCTGCTCCCAATTACGTGCGATCTACCGTTCTCAAGTCTGCAGCCCAATAGAGCCTCTCAGCATGCCAGTTTCCGCTAAAAAAAGAACCCTATGACGAAAGTCTCAGTATTATTGAGCCTCGTTGCGACCGTTGTTGCACTGCATTCGATCCCTCTGCGCTCCTACGCTCAGGACGCCGCGGAGATTGCGGTCCGACGTGAAGAGAAAGCCATTGTGCTTCGCAATCTCTTGGCGTCAGGCGCGATTGCTTCGAAGCAAGGCGATCTCACCACGGCTGCAAAAGCTTACGAAGACGCTTGGAATCTGACCGAAGAACTCGGTGGTAATGTTGACAAAGAACGAGCCGCCACTGTTGAGGGCTTTGTCTCAACTCGGATGGCCTTGGCCTATGGTGCCGCCAAACAGGGTGATTTCAAGGAAGCTGATCTCCAGGTCAAGCGGGTCCTGAAGATTGACACCACCAACATCAAAGCTAAGAATTTCAAGCGGGAGAATGATGAGCGTCTTGCTGGGTTGGTCGGTAAGGGGCCCTCAGAAGAGGCTCTTTCCTACATTGGCGCAGACCAGACAAACAAGCTCTCGGCGGCAATCCATGTTCAAGATGGAAAATTAGCCTTTGAAATGGGCCATTTCGATCGAGCCGAAGTTAAACTAAAGCAAGCGTTAAAGATCGATCCCGATAACGTAGGCGCTTATCAGTACCTCAACATTATCCGCGAATCAAAATACTCGCGCGCTCACAAACAAAAATTGCTCACCGACAAAGACAAATTGCTGGAAGTCGAACAATACTGGGATCAACCGAAGACGAAACTGCCAGTGGGTAATCCATTCGCTAAAACGAATCGAATTTACACTGGTTCCGGTCGGCAGGCTATTTATCATAAGCTGGATACGATCATTCTTAATGAAGTTAAGTTCGAAGGATTGGGGCTCCAAGAGGTTTTAAAGTTTCTCGACGAACAGGTTAGGCTAAGGGATCCAGATAAGTCTGGGGTCAATTTCGTTGTTAATCCCTACATCGATATTCCCACGCCCCAAGGAACTCTAGGAAGTGTTGACCCTTTGACCGGTCTTCCTGTGGTAGCTCAGGCTCAAGAGGCTATTGATCTCAGCGCGGTTAAGATTTCGATTAATCCAGCCCTGCGAAATATGCGTCTTGCTGATGTGCTGGATGTTATCTCTAAGGTAGCTGAAAGACCGGTAAAATTCACAGTGGAAGAATGGGGAGTGATGTTCACTCAACGCCTCGCTGAACCTATTCAGTTACACGCTAGAAGTTGGCGGGTAAACCCAAACACTTTCATGGAGGGTTTGGAAAGTGTCAGTGGCTACAGCCCATCTGTTAGTGGTCAAGGCGGTCAGGGTGGCGGTGGCGGCGGCGGTGGTGGTGGTGGTCAGGGCGGCGGCGGCCAAGGTGGTCAAGGCAGCGGCGGAATTACCATCCCACGGGTTGATGTCAGCGGCGGTGGAGGCCAAGGTGGTGGCGGCCAAGGTGGTGGCGGTCAACAAGGTGGTGGCGGTCAAGGTGTTGGCGGCCAAGGTGGCTCTGGAATCACCGGCGTTACCCGCACGAATGTGACTGCAAATGTTCAAGTCCTTGTTAGAAACTTCTTCCAAGCCTGCGGCTTAAACTTCCCTCAGACAATTGCTCCGGGCGCCGGTGGCGCCGGTGGGTTGGGCGGTGGCGGTGGGTTCGGTGGTGGTGCTCAACTTGGTGCAGGTGGAGTAAACCCTGACCAAGATCAAAAGGCCCTCTTCTTCAATGATAGATCTGGTATCCTCTTTGTTCGAGCAACGCTCTCTGATCTAGATATAATCGAAAAGGCTATCCAGATTTTAAATGTTGCCCCGCCGCAGATTGAGATCGAAGCCCGTTTTGCTGAAATTAGCCAAACCGACAACAAAGCCATCGGCTTTGACTGGTTCATGGGAAATATTCTCTTGGGTGGTGGGAAATCGGCAATCTCAGGTGGAAGCGCGCCTAGTTTCACAGGTGCTCCATCGAAGGCTAATCCAGGCAGTGTGGGTGTCGATGGTAGTCAAATCCTTCCGGGTGGAACTTTCCCAGGAACAACGCCGGGGAATCTTGCCAATCCCGGGGCAAACGATCAACTAATTACCGGTGGACTTCGAAATTCTACTGCCGAAGGTGGCAATATTCCTCCTCTCTTAAGTCTGACGGGTATCCTGACTGATCCTCAATTTAAGGTTGTTGTTAGGGCTTTGGAACAGCGCGATGGGGTCGATCTCTTGTCCGCTCCGAAGGTGATTACCCTCAGCGGTCGTCAGGCTCACATGGAGGTTTCTGATGTGCGGACGATTGTCTCCGGATTGAGTAACCAAGGCGGCGGCGGCGGCGGCGGTGGTGGCGGGAACTTCGGTGGTTCGCAGGGCGGGGTCGGTAATAATGTCAACCAAGCCAATATCAGTCTTATCACTCCGGGAACTGTCTCGTTGCCCTTCGGCCCTGTGCTCGATGTCATTCCTTATGTCAGTGCCGACGAAGTATCCATTCAAATGACCATCCTGCCGACAATCACCGAATTCCTCGGCTATGATGATCCCGGTCCGTTCGTTCCGCAGATTCTCGGGCTAACCTCAGGTTCAGCTGGGCTTAGCAGAACTGCAGCTTTACCCCTTCCTCGACTCCGTGTTCGCATGGTCACCACCAGTGCAATTGTTTGGGACGGTCAAACGGTGGTCCTCGGTGGGCTAATTGCTGAGGACAATGTTAAATCCCGCGATAAAACACCGATACTGGGTGATATCCCGTTTCTCGGCCGCTTGTTCCGCAGTGAGAGCAGCAGATCAACAAAGAAAAATTTGATGATCTTTGTGACTGCAACGATCATTGATCCAGCAGGCAAGCGGGTTAATTCACCCGAGAATTTATCCTACGATCCTTCTACCATCCCGCCTCAAACCACAGGGGCTAAGTGATCATTCTTAACGGACTTTTAGATTGTCGAATCAAAGCATTCACGTGGTTCGGATGGTGCAGCTAGCAAGCTCATGAAATTCAAAACTCCACAACCCCTCTGGGTTCTGATTGCCAGCACCGTTTTTGGGGTTGTCCCTTCTTCGGTTTGCTTGGCTCAGTCAAGCGATCCTAGTTTGTCTCCTCGCTTGATCATCGAGGAGGTCGCGCCCCTTTCGGTGGATGTCTCTGGGGCAGACGTTCGGCTGCTCGGGTCTTCTTCGACTCCAGCTGCACTCGTTGGTGATCAAATGAATGCCTCCTTAGCGTCCTTAGGCTCGAACGGATTTCTTGTCTGGCAGGACAACGCTATCGATGGTGATGGTTTAGGAATCGGGACTCGCTTTTACAATCTTCAAACGGGAGTGGCCAGCCCTCAAATTCTCCGAGTCAATCAAGAGGCCCTGTTTGATCAAGAGAACGCCAAGGTCACCGCTCTGGCAAATGGGATGGCTATTGTGGTATGGCAGTCGGGAAAGTCTGGAAATCAATCAATCAAGGGGCGATTCCTCAGTAGAGCGGGTGTTCCTATTGCGGATGAGTTTACTCTTGCGCAGGGCACTTTGGAATCTTCCAAGTCACGCCCTTCGGTTGCCGCTCTCCTCAATAACTCCTTTGCTGTGGCATGGGAGTCAGCAGGGCCGGACGGTGTTAGTAAGAAAATCCATCTTCAAAACTTTGATGCGTCCGGCAAATCTGCAAGCTCTCTGCGGGTTCTCGGTACTTCCGGTGAGGTCGACCGCTTGCCGAGTCTGACAGCGCACTCAGATGCTTCAGTAACCGTCGCTTGGGTTGCTGAAATGGCGTCTAGAGACGTTTTAAATCTAGGAGGCGGCTCGACACGCCAAGAGGTTAATTCGGATATATTTTCTCAACGAATCGCCAGTGATGGCAAAATCGGAACGCTTGTTTGGGTCAACGGTGCAAAGTCTCCATGTGATGCCCCCTCTCTTGCGGCTTTGGCTGATCATTCAGTCCTAATCGGTTGGAGTGAATACTCTCTGAGTTCATCATCGGGTTGGGATATTCGCACGACTGTTGTTGATTCTGCCGGTGTCATCTCAAAATCATCTTCGGCGCTCAACACCTACAAGCCCTTTGAGCAGGTGGGACTCTCCTTCGCGAAGGGTTCAGGGGAAATAATGGCAGTTTGGAATAGTCGGGGAGCAGATGGATCAGGACTCGGCGCAGTTGCTCGCGCCATCGATTTGAAAGGCCAACCGGTGGGCGACGAGTTTGTAGTCAATACAACACGGCTCAATGACCAAATGGCCCCTTCAGTTGCGCCAACACCTCACGGCTATCGAGTTGTCTGGAGTGGATTAGGCGGAATGGAAAGCGGCGTTGATTTAGCAGCGAAAGATCTTCGAACTGTTTCAACTGTGGGCAAACGTTCTATTAAACTGAGTTGGGAATCGATCGTAGGCTCAAAGTATACCGTTCAAACCTCAACCGATCTTAATCAGTGGCAGTCATGGCAGGTCATTCCCTCGGCGTTATCACGTCAGCAATCGATGACCTTCGACCCGAGTTCTGTTCCTAATACTTACTTCCGGGTCAAACTTGACCGCTGAATTATGCGCTCAATCTCATTAATTGGTCTCTTTGTCGTCCTGCTTCAGGTGGTTGGCCTTCGCGTTCAGGCTTTCTCACTGCTGGGCCCTTTCTCATCATGGCAAACTCCGGATATCGGATACGATACCGTCTTTGCTGCATTTGAGCAGGGGGGGCCGCGCTTAAGAGGCGATGAATACCGCCTCTCGACACCCATTGTGACCTACGGCGTTGATGGTTCATTTGCCGAGTATTTCGGTGAGCGAGGAATGCAGGCCATCGATGACGCCTTTAACGTCTTCAATGCCATCACCAATGTCTCGGCGATGAGTGAAAATCTGACCGAGTACCCCATGAAATCTGATGGGGTCAATCCAACGGCTAAAGTCCTAGGTCTTTTAGATCTAAAAACCACGGTAATGGCACAAACCTTGGCATCAATGGGATTAACCGCACCGGACCGATGGTGTTGGTCTGTTCGCTCTCGAGACGCAGGCCCGCCTCCGACCTACTCCGTCGCCAACTTCAATTATGATCCGGTATCGGGTAGGCCTTCGCGTTATGTGAATGAAACCCTCTATTCCTACGTGATTCGCGAAATTTTTGATGATTCAGGTGCACCGGTTCTTTGGGATGCTCGTGAAATTCCTGTCGACTCCGCCAACCCAACAATTGCGCTCGCTTCAATGGTGAATAATGCAGTTCAAGCGACAGGAGATGACCGTCTTATTCGGGCCGTAAATCCTGTAGGCCGCTATTTCACTGGATTAACCCGGGATGACATGGGTGGATTGCGTTATATTTATCGCCCTGAGAATCGCAATTATGAGGGTGCCCCCCAGGGTTCCGTGCGAGGGAGCGGAGTGGTATCCAACGTGGGCGGGAATTCAGGTCCCACGGAATCTCCATGGACCATAATTGACGGTAGGGGTTTCATCGGAACAAACGTTTTAGGGGGTGGTGGAACAGTGCGACCCTTTGCCAATTTGGGTGTCCGAGGTGGTGTTGACAAGGTTCGCTTTATTCGGGTAAATTTGGATCCAATTCTGCGAATTAGCCCGTTTCCAGTCATTATTTCTTATCCTGAAATTGTGCTCTCCAACGGAGTAGCAATTCGGCAAGTGATCTCACGTACTCAAACGGTGCCTGACTATGTTTTTAGCGCGGCCGATAACGGTGTAAGTCCCCCGACGCCGGTCTCGCAAGTAGATACGCAATTGACTTTCAACAACACGAGCATTGGCGGTGCTGAGGGCCCTGGAAACATCGAACCTCGTGGTGGTATTGTCTTTAGCAAATTAGGAATCTACACTTTAAATCGTGGAAATACTGACGAAGAGGACGGGATTCCTGGAATCCTTTGGTCTTCTTTTGATGGTTCGACCAACGCGCCGGTTATTTATCCGGTTGGAACGCGGCTTTCTGATCTTGAATCCACGCTGCTTTATCTCCGGCCGAATTAATTTAGTTCCCATGAAACTCGTTTTGAAAAGATTTTGGAAATACAGCCAAGTTGGTCTGTTTGGGTCTCTCTTTGTGAGCAGGGCGGTGTCTGCCCAGACTTCTTTCTACAATGGAGGCGTCTTTACGGTGGACCGTCCAATTGATGCGGAAAGTTTTGTTAACGAGGGATCCTTTACTTCGTCGACCTTTGACCTGTTTTCCACTCGTAATACCCGTTCTTTCTACAATTCTGGACGGTTGTCGGTTTCTCTCGGAATGGAGTTTTTGACGATTGGCTCCTCAGGGCTTCGCTCTGCTGCGTCTAGTATCGTCAATGCACAGGGGGGCATTATCGAGGGAATCGGTGATTCAATTTTGTCTTTCGGTTTTCCTGAAGGTCAATCGTACACTTACGGCGATGGTGGGTATCTTATCTTTGACGCCGAAAAGATCGTGAACCGAGGAAGAATTTCTGCTTCATTCTGGGGTGATATTGCTTTTTCAGGCCAGACTGTTGATCTACGAAGATCCTCGGTAACTACTTTATCTCGTGAAGGGGCTGAGTCGACTCGGTTTGTTTACCTTGATCCTCCTCAAATTTGGGTTGCTAACACTCCGGGCGGAGTTGCTAATAATTACTGGGGTGTAGCTCTTAGTGGTGTTGATCTAGCAGCCTTGGCTGTGCCGAAAGTTGAGAAAGAGACGTTTATTACCGCCACAGGCCCGCTGACTGTGTCTAAAACAAACGCTTTGGTTACTATTCAATTCCCTGTCTCTCTAGAGTTAGATCCAGGAACACCGGAAGCTAACCCTGATAAGTGGTTTGGAGATGAGATAACTTCCTTGGGTCGTCCAGTTGTGCCGGCTTTAGCCTACGTTCAAACGAATGTTGTAAATTCCTCAAACAATGTAGTTAAAGCGATCTTTATTATAAATAGAAATCCGGACGTCTTGGCTTCTGCTAATATCGGTCGTGGAGGGTTGTCTGCTTCTTTTGGATATATTCTAACAAATAATACGGCGGGAAATGTTGATTTCCAATCTCTTCGTGTGAGTGAGTCATTTACTACAGGTCCAACGAATCTTTATGGAAGAGGCTTTACTGATCCGTCGACCATGGTGCCGGTCACGATTAGGGTCAGCCGTCTTCCGAGCGAAACAATTGGGCTCACTCGTGAGGATCGTTTGCACTTGGGAAATGAACTAGATCCGTTGAATAAACTTTCCCGCTCTAATCTTTTGGACAAACTCGGTGAAGCTAGGTCAGGAATTAATTCTTCAATCACGTCGGATTTATTCACCAAGGGTTATTTTGAGGGAGCCCCTGCGGGTGGTCTGAGTTACACCAATCAGATTAGTACTAATGATTATGCCGCCTATAGCTTTTCAATTACCTCGTTGCCCTCGAGGATCCCGGATCCAACTAACAGCCTTTTCTTTGCTCGATTGTTAAGACTCCCCGGCTTTCCCCCACGGCTCGCCTCAAGATTACAGGCTCAGAATGACATTGGCTATGCAACAAACCTTGCTGGTCGTGTCCGTGTCACGACCGATCTGTTGAATCTTGAAGACGCTAGGATTCGTGCTCACGGTGTGGTAAATCTGAAGGCTAACCATGTGTTGACTTCGACCAACACAAGCATTGCTGCCCCCTATGCAGCCTATGATTTGGGTTCAACAAACGGTTCATTGATCTACCAAGGATTCAATCCAATTGGTCAACCGAATCTGACAGGAAGCGTTAAGGTTTATGCAAGCTATTGGACAAACACGGTTGAATTTTCGGTAGCAACCGAAACCGAAACAAATACTGTGACTGGGGCAACCTCGTTTCAGATGTTAATAGTCGATGCGGATTTTGAACCTCTTCAAAAATCAGGCGAGTTAGTCGGACTTAAATTAAGAGCTACGAATCTGACAACAATCGATCCAATTTCGATCTCACTTCAGGATCCTGGTTCTATCTCTGGTGGTATTGAGGGCTTTAGTGGTGGAGTACGTACACTGGGAAGCGAACAAGTGGCACCGATCACAGAGAATTGGACGAATAGTGCTGAGATAGTTCTGTCGGGATTCTTTGGGTTAGGACATCAAACCTTCCCGAAGCTGAAGAATTTTATTAACACCAAAAGCGGCAGGGTGTTAGCCGAAAGAATTGTTTTTTCCAATGATGATCAATCTTCTCTGCAAACCTTTGTTAATCGAGGGTCGATTGAGTCCGCGGGCTTGATGAGTGTGTCTGCACATGTCTTTAGAAATGAGGGCACACTGACTGGAGGTAATGTTCTTAATCTGTCCGGTACAGAGTTGGTGTTTGATTCGCTATCGCCCACAAATGCGGTGGCTATTAGTGCCGGTGCTGGTTTGACCCTTTTAGCAGATAAACTTTCCGTAAATGCAGGAGGTTTGATTAAGTCGACTGGGACCTTGACTTTGGATGTCGCTAAACATTTTGTGGCCGCGGGTGGGTTTAGTTCTGGTCCGAAGTTGCTCTCTCTCTCGGCTTCCAGTGTGCGGTTGATGCGAAATGCTGTTACCAATAACTTACAAGGAGTCAGTGTTTCGGTAAAGGCGCCTCGATTTGGCAATGCCTTTGTTCAATGGGCGGGGAGTGATTTAGGTCTGATTGAGGGTGGGTTTACTAATAACTCCGCTCTGGGCGCATTAGCGTTAGACGTTGATGAATTTGGATTGCTGGAGATCGCGTCGACTAGCGGTTCGAAGGGGGCACTCTATGTCCGACAATTGCGGCTAGGTAAGGGGTTCTCCTACTTTATTAACACCAACGGAATCATTGATGCTGATGGGCTGAAAGGTGCTCTTGATATCAGGCCGAGGATGACACTGTATTTTAATTCTGTCTCTGTTGATACGAACGAGATCAGTGGGACACTTTTAGACGGTCAGATGGGGGGCCAACTGCGCTTTATTCCGGCTTTGGCCCGCGGTCTTGTGGGTGGTAATATTGTGACTGATCTCGGTGGTGGCTTTAGTGTCAGTGCTCCTTGGTCGATGCAATATAGTGCGACTTTGGATTCAGATGGGGATGGCCTTGTTAATGCTGTTGATGCAACCCCATTCTCAGGTGCTTTAGTACAGACGAAAATGGTTCAATTGCAGGGGAGACCCTACTTTGAGATTTCTTGGGCTGCTGCTGTAGGCACTAGCTACCAGATTATGGCAAGTGATCCTGTGGCAGCTTCGGAGTGGGTTGCTCTGGCTGTCCTCCAGAATAAGTCCGCTAAATCTGATGTTCTGAGATTCTATGATCCGGTTGATCAGGGTTCTGGAGCCAAGACTTATCGGGTTGTTTATACACCTTAACTTTACCTTTTCGAGGTGCTAGAGGTAACTTCTAGCGCCTTTTTTATTGTGATAAGTATCGGCATGACCGGTGGAATTGGAGCCGGTAAGAGTGTCTCTGCCGAGTTCCTCCATCATTTAGGAATTCCGCTCCTAGACACCGATAGCGTGGCACGTGAGCTAGTTCGCCCGGGTGAGACAGGATACTTGGCTGTTTATAAATCCTTCGGCCCTAGTTTTTTTCTAGCGGATGGGACTTTGGATCGACCCAAGATGGCCGCATTAGTCTTTGCAGACCCCCAAGCCCTCCACCGTTTAGAGGCTATTTTACATCCCCTTATCCGAGCGGCTTGGGAAGCCTGGATACACAAGTGTCGTGAGAGGAGGGAACCGATGCTCTGTGTGGTGATCCCACTTCTTTTTGAGAGAGGCTATCGGGCTGATTTCCCGGTGACGATTGCGGTTAGTTGTAGCGTCTCGACTCAGTTAGAGCGCCTTCGTTGCCGAGGGTGGACCGATTTAGAGATTCAACGCCGTCTGGCAGCTCAGCAGGCGATGAGCAAAAAGGCTGAACAGAGTCGATTTGTTGTTTGGAACGAAGGGACTGTAACGACACTAAAGGACCAGTGGATAAAGATTCTAGCGACGCTAAAGACTGACTAGCGGACTAAATAGTCGCTATTTGCTGCCAGGTTTGATGACTGGAATCTTGGCAAGATCGGCCGGTAGATCGTTGGGATGAAAAGTCTCAATAGTCAGTCGGATAAGCTCAAAAAGGGGAACGCCTAGGTCGAGTTTGTGGTTGGATCGATTAACTACCATCGCGACACCGGAAACGTGTCCTTGGAGTCCGCGAACAATCTGGATTGTTTCAAGGGCCCGGCCGCCTTGAGTGACCACGTCTTCCACAATGAGACAACGTTCCTCAGGGCGGATTTTAAAGCCTCGGCGCAGAACAAGTTTGCCCTCCTCTTTCTCCGCAAAAATGAAGCGGCACCCAAGTTGTCTTGCGACTTCCTGACCGATAACTAGTCCCCCCATTGCTGGAGCTACCACGGTCTCAATCGGAAGATGTCGTACCTTTTCTGCTAAAGCGGCTCCCAGTCGTTCGACAAGCGGCATCTGTTGTAAGGCGAGAGCGCATTGAAAGAACTGGCGACTGTGAAGTCCGCTTCGTAATAAAAAATGACCTTCTAAAAGGGCACCCGTTTGGCGGAAGAGATCGAGAGCTTCTGGAGTCGTCATGAATCGAGGATAAGTGGAGTGGAGATGAGCGACGAGTGGATTTCTCTAGCCCATTCCATTAGATGGGCACAGCGAGCTGATTTCGCATTCCGTGCAATTAGGTTTCCGAGCTCTGCAGCGGCGGCGGCCGTGCCAGATTAGCCAGTGACTGAAATCAATCCAGCGATCCTTGGGGATGAGATTTACGAGGTCGGACTCGATTTCGATCGGCTGGGTGGCCGTGGTGAAGTTCAATCGGCCGGCGAGTCGGGCGACATGGGTATCGACAACGATTCCGGCGGCAAGCTTAAAGGCACAGCCTAGAACGACATTGGCTGTTTTACGACCGACGCCAGCCAATTGGACTAGTGCTTCCATAGTCCGAGGAACTTCCCCGCCGTGGTCCTCGGTAAGTGTACGGCAGCATGCTTGGATATTCTTTGCTTTATTTCGGAAGAGTCCGATGCGCCGAATGTCATTTTCGAAAGTGAGAGGATCAGCGGCGGCATAATCGGCTACCGCGAAGTATTTTTTGAACAGCCCTGCGGTAACCGTATTAACCTGATTATCAGTGCACTGCGCCGAGAGGATCGTGGCAATCAGTAACTCCAAGGGGTTTGAAAAGTTCAGTTTGCAGTGTGCGTTCGGATAGGTGGCTTGGAGTAGGGCGTTGATCTGATTAACTCGATCTTGTCGGGCGGTTTTGGACTCCCGTGGCATAGGTGTGAGTGTCTGCGGGTTGCGCTTCGATGCAAGCGCGATAGGGTTGTGGACTGGGACGTATTAGAAATTTACTGGAGAGCTAGTGACTGTCCCTTAGTGCTGGAGAACTGGTGACTGTCCCTTCGTGTGGGCGAAGATTGGGTGTAAATTTTGAAGGGACTTTGTTGAGAGGAAAGCGTTTTTCTAACAAGTTTCCGTTTGGGGTTTAAGCTTTTTGGCTCCAAAGACGTCTGTCATTGTATTACACATATCATGTCTAGTCTTCCTTCAGGCCATCCCAATGCCCTTGGTCCAGTTACTCGGGGTCCATCCAAGACTCGTCGATCTTTGCCGAGTTCCGAGGCGGAATCTGTGACTCCCAAGCCGGGGATCTTAGAGACAGCCGCGCCGACCGAGGAGTTTTCTTTTGAGTTAAAGCCCCGTGAGATTGCGCGGCATTTAGATCGATTTGTTATTGGTCAAGCAGAGGCAAAAAAGGTCCTAAGTGTGGCCTTGTGCGACCATTTTCAACATGTCCGACGGTGTTTAGCCGGTGAAGAGGCTATGTATTATCAAAAGCAAAATGTGCTTCTTCTAGGGCCGACAGGAGTTGGAAAGACACATTTAATTCGATCTGCGGCTGAGTTAATTGGTGTGCCCTTTGTCAAAGCGGACGCCACTAAATTTAGCGAGACCGGTTACGTGGGGGGTGACGTCGATGATTTGGTCCGGGATCTCGTCCGGAAAGCGGGAGGAAATGTGAAGAAAGCCTCTTATGGAATCATTTATTTGGATGAAGTTGACAAGTTGGCGACCCGAGGTGAAGGCGGCGGACGGGATGTTTCAGGTCGGGGTGTGCAGACGAATTTGCTGAAGTTAATGGAAGATGGAGACGTGCCGATTGTCTCGCCCAACGATATGACCGGCCAGATTCAGTCTGCGATGTCGACCCTGGGCGGGGCAGGAAGTGCTCAGCCGGAGACGATTAATACGAGGCATATTCTTTTTATTGTGAGCGGAGCTTTTGCGGGGATGGAACATTTAATTCGAGACCGTTTGTCTCACTCTTTTGAGGAGTCGCTAGGTTCAAAGTCAAAAATAGTGCGGATGAAGGCCGACGATTTATTTGCGCAATCAATGACCGCGGACTTTATCCAATACGGTTTAGAACCTGAATTTGTGGGGCGTCTTCCGGTGCGGGTGGCGTGTCACGGTTTGGATACTGGGCATCTGTTTGATGTACTGCGTCGGAGCGAGAGCAGTTTGGTGCGTCAGTATGAAAGGGCTTTTGAAGCCTACGGAATTCAAGCGGAGTTTACCGATGCTGGATTGCGGCATCTCGCTGAGCTAGCGGCTGGAGAAAATACAGGAGCACGTGGATTGATGACTGTCTGTGAGCGAGTTTTTCGAGACCTGAAGTTTGCATTGCCCTCGAGTCGGGTTCGTTCCTTTAAGGTGACCCAAGAGCTCGTGGCTGATCCGGCCGGTGGGTTAAAACGACTGCTCGCTAGTGTTCGGAAGTCAGTTAGTTCTCTGGCAAAATCCACCTCTCGGAGCGGATCCGAAACCTGAAGCATGAGGTGGACCCCGAAAACTGGACCAGCGGTTAAGTTATGGTTTTGCGGGTTTGATCAACGACAAAATGATCAGACCAATGAAAACCAAAACCAAACGGAAAAGACACAGTTCAGCGTTCAAAGCGAAGGTGGGGATGGA
>SIAZ01000045.1 GCA_009695405.1 Pedosphaera sp.
GAGAGTCCCGAGCTTTTGAATTCAGTGATTAGCAGTTGGATTTCAGCAAGACCACGCCGCTTCCGAGACGGTTTAATTGAGTTCATTCGCTCAGGCTAAACCCAAGGAAGGCGAATTGGGAACCATGGGGTTCGGCGTACGCTTACGAAGATGCTGCAAAACTAACTGGGAAACTTCTCCTTATCGTCGGTGAGGTGGACACTAATGTTGACCCAGCTTCCACCTTGCAGGTCAGCGCCGCGCTCATCCGAGCGGGAAAGGATTTCGATCTCTTAATTATGCCCTCAGCGAATCATGGAGCCGGCGAAACACCCTATGGAAGCCGACGCCGTATGGACTTTCTCGTCCGCCATCTTCTCGGCCGAGAACCTCGATGGAACTAACCCCCCTCTTTGCCTATAACCTCTATCAATGTAGACCTCAATTAAATCGATTCACACTGATACACAAAGACGAACGACATTCTTAGGAAATACTACTACCAACGCTTCTTCTTTACCCAAATGAACCGCTAACGGATCTCAAGGCCATTTGGCCTTTCACGAAGTCATCACCTCCCCCTACAATTGCGTCATTCAATTCCGTCCGCGTCGATTACTCCGTCTCCACTCCTATCCCTGATCGCTCAATGAATTCCCGGCGTAATTACCCCCTCCTGCTACTCAGTCAATTCCTAGGTGCCTTTGGCGATAACGCCATTCTCGCTGTCATACTCGGACAACTTACCTATTTGAAAATGGCAGGCAAGATCACCGAAGAAGAACTCCGCACCAGCAACACTCTGTATACTAGTCTTCTTTTCGTCCCCTATGTTCTCCTAGCTCCGATCGCCGGTTTCTTAAACGATCGTTACTCAAAGACCCGATGGCTCGCGGGTGGTAACCTCATCAAAATATTCGGCACTCTTCTCTGCGCTCTCAGTATTTTTTACGGCCAAATTTGGCAGGGTATTGGCTACTTTGTCGTCGGCATCGGCTCTTGCTTTTATGGGCCGGCTAAATACGGCATTCTCCCCGAGATTCTTCCGCGTGAACGACTCGTAAAGGCCAACGGAACTATCGAACTTCTCACCTTAGTTGCCATCCTTGGCGGTGCTATCGCTGGTTCAATGATGGCTGATAGATGGAAGGATTCCGTAGAATCCTCCTACACGGTCTTGCTCGCTATCTTCAGCAGTTCGCTCTTGCTCAACTGGATCATGGAACGAACCCCAGAACGCCCTTCGACTCAACTCGCTTCCAGCGTTTCTGCATTCACTTTTCACTTTCGTGATCTCCTAACCGCTCCTCGTCTTTCTCGAATTCTTATCGGAACGGCCCTTTTCTGGATTTGTGGTGCAACTATGAAGATCAATTTTCAACCGTGGGGGTTGGATGTTTTGAAACTACCCGACAACACTCAAATTGCCCTTCTCGGACTCTGGCTCAGTGTTGGAGTTATGATCGGCAGCATCCTCGCTGGCCAACTCTTTAAGGTGGGCGATCTCCGCTCTGTCCGAGTGTTTGGCTTCGCACTCGCTGCTTTTCTCGCTTTACTCTTTTCCGTAGCAAAACTTGATTTCTGGCGCTCTTTTGTCGTCAAGGCTGGGGCATTTCATTTAATCATTCCGGTCATTCTGCTCCTCGTGGCCACGGGGATTGCAGCGGGTCTTTTTCTTATTCCATTGAACGCAGCCCTCCAGTCCGAATCGGATCCCAAAAAACTAGGTAAAACGATCGCCGTCCAAAACTTGGTCGATAATCTCGGAATGATTGTGGCTGGGTTCATTTGCTTCCTCAGCGCCAAAGCGAATCTCAGTGCCTCAAGCGTCTTTCTACTACTCGCTTTTGTCACTGCTTCAGCAGTCGCTTGGCTCAAAATCTCCCCGCAAGCGAACCCCCAGTCTCAATCTAAAGCCTGAATTACAATCTCGACCTTTAGTCAACCCACTTCACCTCCAATTCTGTCGCTTTCTTTTCTCTATGCGCACTCTGGTCAGGCTCCTTTTTCGGATTCTCTTCCGCTTTCGAGCTTACAATACCCAAGCCCTGTCAACACCAGGTCCAGTTCTCCTCCTTCCTAACCATGTCTCGTGGCTCGACTGGATTTTTCTCGGAGCCATCCTCGACGACGACTGGCGTTTCGTGAGTAGTTCTACTACCGCCGAAACCAGTTGGATCCACCGTCGAATTATGATTAACCGACGGACTTTCCCTATCGATCCATCGTCGCCGTACGCCGTTAAACGCATGGCCGAATTCCTTGCTGGGGGCGGCCGATTAGTTCTTTTTCCTGAGGGCCGCATCAGCACCACTGGACGTCTGATGAAACTTTTCGACGGCACAGGATTCCTTATCCACAAGACTAAGGCCAAAGTAGTCACTTGCTACCTGCGCAATGCTGTTCGCATCCCTTTTGTGACTCATAAGGGTTGGACACAATGGTTTCCAAAGGTTTCAGTCCACTTTAGCGCTGCCCTGATTGCTCCGATTGTTGCTGATGTTTCCAATCCAATCGCCCGCCAACGGATCTCCGACTGGCTGCGCCAGAAAATGGTTGAACAGGAATTCAATACGGAAATGGAGTTAGGACCCGAAACAGTCCTTGGTGCGATCGCCGAAACCGCAGCGCGGCTTCCTAAAAAAGAGGTCCTTGAAGATATTAACCAAAAGCCTCTTAGCTACCGCAGTTTGATGGTGAGAACCGAACTGCTAGCAAAGCAGTTTGCACCACTGGCGCGTCAAAAATCAGAATCCGCAAGCCCGGCCTCTCGTCATATCGGTATTCTCCTTCCAAATATAAATGGTATGCCGATCAGTGTCCTTGCTCTCTGGGCTCATGATCTCGTTCCAGCACTGCTTAACTTTTCAACTGGCATTCCGACTATGCTGCAGTGCGCTCAGTTGGCAGGCATCCAAGACATCATTACCTCGCGGGTCTTTTTGCAGAAAGCCAAGCTGGATGTCGCTCCCATGGAAGCCGCCGGTATTCGTTTTCATGCTCTCGAAGAGGTGGGTCACAAAATTGGCGCTTGGCAGAAAATGCTGGCCTTACTCCGACACACCTTCTCTTGCGGCTCTGGCTTTCATTCCCAAAAAACAGGATCGGCCCCCTCTCAGTCGAAAGCAGTCATTCTTTTTACATCAGGCTCAGAGGGTATCCCTAAAGGTGTCGCCCTGAGTCACGCTAATCTGTTGGCAAATATTCGCCAAATGGACGCTTTTCTGGATATCTCTGATGATGAACGTTTTTTTAACGCTCTCCCCCTCTTTCACAGTTTCGGACTCACCGCTTGCACTCTGCTCCCGCTCGTTCGAGGTCTCTACACCTTTCTCTACCCTTCCCCTCTTCACTACCGAGTCATTCCCTCAGTGGTCTACGATAAGAATTGTACGGTTATGGTCGGCACCAATACCTTCCTCAATGGGTACGCTCGTAAAGCGGCTCCTTACGATTTTCAAACGGTTAAATTCCTCGTCGCCGGCGCCGAAAAAGTACAAGAAGCCACTGCCCTAACTTGGGCTCGTAAATTTGGTATCCGCCTCCTCGAAGGCTATGGAGCCACCGAATGTAGCCCGGTCCTCTGCGCCAATAATCGTATCGAAGCCCGCTTTGGTAGCGTCGGCCGATTTGTTCCGGGAATGGAATGGCGACTCGAAGCCGTCGAGGGTATCAGCGAACTCTCTCCCGAAGGCCAACTTATCTCCGGTCGACTTTTCGTTCGAGGCCCTAATGTGATGCTCGGCTACCTCAATCCCGATGCCAATGCAGCCTTCCAAAAACTAGCCGGATGGTACGACACTGGCGATCTCGCTCGTGTCGATGCTGATGGCTTTGTTTTCTTGCTCGGTCGTATGAAACGTTTTGCCAAAATCAGTGGCGAAATGGTCAGTCTAACCGCGGTCGAAGACGCCTTAGCAGGAGCCTTTCCTCAACACGGGCTCCGCTGCGAAATCGCTGTTGTTAGCGTTCCTGACGAGGACAAAGGCGAAAGGCTCGTCGCTGTCGCCAATGTTTTAAAAGTATCGCTTGAGGAAATTCGGCAGGTGATCAAGGCCAAGGGATTAGCCAATCTTTGCACACCGCGAGAGGTGCTTTATGTCTCAGAAATCCCTAAATTAGGCACTGGTAAAATCAATCATCGCGCTCTAATGGACTCGGTTAAACAGCGAAACAACGCTTAGACACAATGCCAAACGCTAGGACGAAGAACCCTCTCTCTACCTCGGGGTTGCTCTGGTCTTAGGGGCCTTTACATGCGGACGTGACAGAATCCAATCTACTGCCTCAGCCATACCATCAACCACGATAGCTGGAGCTAAACTCTCCGGCTCCGCTTTTTCTAAGGCAGCCCCATAACCAGTCCTTACCAGCAAGGCCCCAGCTAATCCCGCATTCCATCCCGCCTCCAAGTCGACGCGTTTGTCTCCAATCATATAACTATGCGCCAAATCTAGACCGAGACTCTCCCGAGCATCCCAGAAGAACTGAGGAGAGGGTTTACGGCCTCGGCTCGGTTGATCTGGGGCTTCGGGTGCAGAATAAATAGCGTCCAAAACGACGCCTTGAATTCTGAGCTCTTTGATCATTTGCTCATGAACACGGTCCACATCGGCCATGGTAAAATAACCACGACCCACTCCTGATTGATTGGTAATAACCACCAGTCGATAGCCCGCAGCCATTAACCGCAAAAGTGCTTTTGGCACTTCGGGGAAAATCTCAACCTCCTCAGGGCGATGCAAATAATGCTTTTCGACAATCAAAGTGCCGTCGCGATCGAGAAAAATCGCAGGTGAAAAATGGGTCATGAATTTACTGGAAAAGTAGCCAGAAGTTCATCGGGTGTTACTACCGCTGTCCCTCTCTTTGCCACGACCACACCGGCCGCATGATTGGATATGACCGCCGCCTCGATCGGTGAGGCCCCACAGGCAATGGCTAGGGTGAATGAGGCAATAACGGTGTCGCCAGCACCTGAGACATCGAACACCTCACGGGCCACTGTGGGAATATGAAAGGGAGGAGCGTCTCGTCGACAAAGTAACATCCCTAACTCACCTAAGGTTACTAATAAGAGTGCTGGACGAAACTGTTTCTGAATGGCGATTACCGCAGTCAATAGAGGAGTATCTTCGAGCGGATCTCGGTGACGCTTTGTGTCGGCAATACCGGCGAGTTCAAATATTTCCTTCCGGTTAGGGGTCAGCAGCGAAAGCCCAGTGAGGTCCAAAGAATGAACGGGCTTCGGATCTAAACTGATCCAGCGTCCGTGAATCTTACAACTCCGACGAGCCTCTTCCAACAGGGCTTGACTTACCAACCCTTTGCCGTAATCCCCAATCACAACCGCATGCGCTCGTGGAATATCTTTCTCCAACCGCCGCAGAATCCGTGCCCTCATATCAACCCCAATCTCTGATCGCGTTTCCCGATCTAGACGGGTGATTTGTTGTTGTCCAGCTACGATCCTCGTCTTGGTGGTGGTCATTCGCCCAGCACCTACAAGCAATCCTCCACAATCAACTGAATCCTCCAGCAAAATCTCCCGAATTAAATCGGCTTGAGGGTCTTTCCCAACGACCCCATACATCCGCGCACGTCCCCCCAGTGCCGTCACATTTCTCGCCACATTGGCGGCGCCGCCAGGCATAAAACTCTCCCGCTCAAAGTCGACAATGGGCACCGGTGCCTCCGGCGATATTCGCGAGACTCGCCCCCAAACAAACTGGTCCAACATGACATCGCCCACGACCAAAACCTCGGTCTCACGGGCGATCGTCAGTAATTCATGTAAGCGAACTCGGGACACGTTGGTCATCCAACGAACTTTACCTAATACCCCCTCCTTATGGCAATGCAACAGACCTTGCGATTCCAACCTCCCGGTGTACTCACCGCAGATCAATATTCACCTTCGACTTCTTTTTTGTGATGCTTACTTTTTCGCTTGATCCCTCCGCATCTAGCCAGCGTCCGCGTCGCCGCCAATGCGATGGCCACTCGCTTCGAAATTATTCTAATCGAGGGTGATCCCGCACGTCTCCGCGCTGCTGCCGAAGAGGCTTTAGAAGAGATTCATCGGATCGAATCACTTTTAAGTCTTTATCGCCCTCAATCCGATATCGGCCGGATCAATGCTTCCGCAGGTCTTGATCCGATTCGGGTGTGTTCTGAGACTTTTAACCTGCTCCTGCGGGCTCGAAAAATTTCTGTTCAGACCGACTGTGCCTTCGATCCAACGGCCGGGCCGTTGATCCGCGCTTGGGGATTCACCACGGGTCAGGGAATTCGTCCGTGCCCCGAAACTCTCGCCCGTGCCAAGAAGCTCTGCGGTTGGTCCCAAGTAGAGATGGATGGGCCAACCTACCGTGTCGGACTTCGATCACTGGGGGCTTCGATCGATCTTGGAGCCATCGGAAAGGGCTACGCGCTCGATCGCGCAGTCGCTCTTTTGCAGGAATTGGGTATCAGCAATGCCCTCCTCCACGGCGGTACTAGTAGCCTTTTAGGAATCGGCTCTGGCCCCACTGGAACAGGATGGAAGGTCGCTCTTCCTATCCCAGATACCGAAGTTTCCTCCGACACAACCTTCGATCTAATCAATACCTCTCTCTCGATCTCGGCGACTTGGGGCAAATACTTTCAAGATGGCGACTCACGCGCAGGCCACGTTCTTGATCCGCGAACGGGTAACCCGATCCGAGGCACCCAATTCTCAACCGTTGTCGGATCAGAAGCCACTCTCACCGACGCCTTATCAACGGCTCTGCTGGTTATGGGTGATTCTTCCCTTCCCTCCTTACGCACACATTTCCCAAGCTACCGCACTCTCACGGTCGGTAGTTCGCTTGCTGCCAACCCCTAGCTTTCACACCTGCTTATTCACTTCTCGCCAACGGGCAATGGGACCTGTCCAGGCCGGCTTAAATAATAAATAAGGTCTCGAATTTGCGGGTCGCTCAATCCCGCAATCAATCCCTCTGGCATCATCGAGACTTCAGTCATTTCCACTTTGCTCACTTCGGATCGGGGCACTGTCACTGTCTCGTTGGCTGTCTGAATGACCAACGAGACAGCATCCTGCGACCTCACCAAGCCAGTGAGAACTCGATCGTCCTTTAATGCCACCGTGGATGCCCGATATTCATTGGGAATCACCGCGTTGGGGTACAAAATGTTTTGGAGCAAATAATTAATATCACTTCGATTGGCGCCGGTGATGTCCGGTCCAACGACGCCTCCACTTTCAAAGAGTCGATGGCACTGCGCGCAAATCTGATTAAACACCACTCGACCTCTTGAAGCGTTTCCCGGTGTCGACCCGCCGGCACTGTAAATCCGTTTGACTCGTTCCACCTCAGCGACCATGTCAGGGCTTGTTTCTCGGACGACACCCCAGATTTCACCCAACGCTACCGTCACTCCGGGATCCTTCAAAGAACGCAACTGCCGCACCAAATCTGCGGTCAATAACGACTTGGGAACGACTTGGCTTCGAACAGCTTCTAGCAAAGGCCGCGCATAGGCGACTCGGGAAGCGAGGGTGTTCAAGGCGTCCCTCTGTTCTACCGATTCCAATCGCCCAAAAATGGAGAGGATAACTCCAGCGGTACGTGGATCATCGAACCCGGCCAATCCGCGAATGGCCAATCCTCGTGTTGCCGGATCTGCCGTCAACGTCTGTAAAAGTTCGACGAGAGAACTACTTCGGGTGCGCAACAGGGTGCTCAGTGCTGCGTTACGGTCGACAGAGGCCGCGCCTTGGTCTACCACCGTCGATCTCAATGCTTCCAATGCTAACCGACTCCCAAAGACCACTCCCAGACTTCGGACTAACGATCGAGTCTCGGCGTCGCCACCCGAAATAACCGCTGCCTCCAAAAGATCCCAACCTAAAGGAGCGGCCAATCCAATCCTTCCACGCAGAGCGGCATCCATCCCACGGAGGATATCCTTGCGCACAACAGGGTCGACCGATTCAGTCGCCAACACGGTTAATCGCCCCAACCCGCCCGCATCCAGCGCAGCACACGGCCAGAGGATATTGAGAAACAGACTCATTCCGATTAAGAACAACAAAGAAGGGATCCGCGTGAAGATCATGCACTTAGAGTGACGCCGAATCGATGAGGCATCAAGCAGGTGATTCAAAGGGATGACTTTAACAGGCACCCTAAAGGATGTTGAATCTCAGGATCTTACAAATAACTGTTTGCACCCCATCGGGGCACTGTGACTAAAGTTTCTTTTCGAAGACCTCAAATCTTCGATTTACCGACGATTTGGAGTCACTCAGCCTATGCAACGCTTTCGAATGCTCATCTTATATGAGGGACGTGTTCAAGGTGTCGGCTTCCGTTATCAGACAAAACGTTTGTCAACGGGCTATGAAGTGACCGGAACGGTTCGGAACCTGCTAGGTGGGAGGGTGGAATTGATCGCGGAAGGCGTTCGGAAGGAACTCGAGGAGTTTCAGACCGCCATTCGCGAGAGCGGACTCAGACCGCTGATCCGAGAGGAAATTGTGACTTGGTCTAAGGCTGCGGAAGGATTACGCGGTTTCAACATCGTGTAACTGATCGAATGAGGTACGCTATTATTGGTGACATCCATGGAAATCTCGAGGGTTTTCAAACGGTGCTCGCCGACATTAAAGAACAGAAATGCACCCATATAATTTGTGTCGGTGACGTGGTCGGCTATGGCGCTAACCCAAAGGAGTGCCTCGATATTGTTCGGGGAATGAATATTCCTACGGTTAAAGGCAACCATGACGAATATATTGGATTAGACAAAGATCCAGAGGGTTTCAATGACGCCGCTGCTGAAGCCGTTTCTTGGAGTCGGGCCCAACTCTCTCCCGACAATCGCAAATGGCTCCGAGACCTTAAGTATTTTCGGTTAGTTGCTAATTTTTCGATTGTTCACGCCACTCTTGATGGCCCTCAACGCTGGGGTTACGTGTTCGAAAAGTTGGAAGCGGCTTCTAGTTTTACCTACCAGAATACTCAGGTATGTTTCTTCGGCCATACCCATGTGCCCGTCGCCTTTATTCGCGACACTGCAATCCGAGGCGGTCAGTATTCCAAATTAAAGATCGACCCGGGTCGCAAGTATTTTATCAACGTCGGGAGTGTAGGCCAACCGCGCGACGGAGATCCCAGAGCGGGCTATGTCATTTATGATATGCCCACTCAAACAGTCGAACTACGTCGACTCAACTACGATATTGCCACGGCTCAAAAGAAAATCCTGGCTGCCGATTTACCTCAACGTTTAGCAGATCGCCTGAGTGTCGGTCGATAATCGTCCTAGAATATCATCCCAGTACGGCGTTAAATCGACACCCCTAGTTTTGCGTGAAGGTCCTCGTTCTAAAACCGAGTTCCCTCGGGGATATCATCCACGCATTGCCTGTCATTAGGCACTTGCGCCGGCAGCACCCCTCTGCACAGATCGATTGGTGGATTCTTCCCTCTCTGATGCCGCTCTTGGCCGAAGATCCAGATATACATCGCCTTGTTCCTTTTGATCGAAAAACTTGGGGAAAATGGACTCACTGGCAACAAACTCTGAAACAGTTGCTTGCCCTTCGGCATCAACACTATGACCTAGTTCTCGACCTTCAAGGCTTAGCCCGAACCGCATTGGTCGGCCGTTTCTGCGCAGCGCGCCGCTTTGTTGGCCTAGGTGACTGGCGCGAATTCGCTCCACTCTTTCAAGGAGAATCGGTCCCACGTCAAACCTCACAAACCCACGCGGTTGACTGGTATCTCGACGTGCTTCGGCATCTCGGTATCCCTCATACCGCTCCAATCGAGTGGTTACCCGAACGTCCAGCAGGTCGTTCTCAAATCGAACGCGACTTTCCAACTCTCAATTCTGGTTACTGGATTGGATTCCAACCGGGTGCACGCTGGGATAATAAACGCTGGCCTGCCCAGTCCTTTGCTCAATTAGCAAAGAGTCTCAACACCCGCCTGCCAGAGTGCCGAATCGCTGTTTTTGGCGGACCCGATGAAACTCAGTTGGGTCAACTAATCGCTCAAGCTCTTCCCGGACGGATTTTAGATCTAACCGGTCGCCTTTCTCTTCCGGGAATGATCGAAGGTCTCCGACGTATGCAATTACTGGTGACCAATGACACCGGTCCCATGCATGTCGCGACCGCTTTAGGCCGCCCGGTAGTGGCCCTTTTCGGTCCGACTGCCGCAGAACGGACAGGTCCCTATGGCCAATTATACAATGTACTACGGACCCCAAATCTTCCTTGCGCTCCCTGTATGAAGGATAGATGCAACTACTTTGAACCTCTTGCTTGCCTCACTCGGATCGACCCAGAACAAGTTGCTACAGAAGTATTCCACCGTTTTAAAGCGGGTTTCAAACTCTGATCCCAACTCGAGTTCAGGCCATCAAAGCCGCATCCCAATCCTTCCAAACTGGCTCGTATCCCAACTGACGGATTCGTAGAGCTACCTCTGCTGGAGTCCGATCGTCAGCTATTTCAAATTGCCCAGTCGCTCCTGTTGCACGTCCCACGGGTGCAATACGATCGAGGGATCCTGACTCCTGCTCTATAATACGCCCTCGAACTGTCTTGTGGACCGCATCCTTGCCAGCCCCAGTGTACCCCCCCGGTTCGGTATGGCTCCCTGCACTCGCATGGGTGATTCCCAAAGGCAAAAGATGATCCCGGAACTTAGCCGGTTCTCGAGTCGACAAAACTATACCCGCATCCGGTAGGAAGAGTCGAAAGGCAGCAATAACTTGCACCAACTCTCGATCTCCAAACGCGGTCAACGGTTGAAATTCACCGGCACAAGGTCGCAACCGAGGTAAGGCTAAAGTTAGTTGAGCCTTCCAACAATGCTTCAAAAGCCAAACCGCGTGCGCTGCCACCGCAATAGCTTCCAGTCGCCAATCAGCCAGACCGAACAAGGCCGCGATCCCCAAGCGCCGAAAGCCCGCTGCATAAGCCCTCTCTGGTGTCACTAAACGCCAATCAAAATCTCGCTTGGGACCCAAAGTATGCATCCGACTGTACACGGCCCGATCGTAGGTCTCTTGATACACAACCAACCCCTCCGCTCCCGCTTCCACCAAGGGTAGATATTCCGCCGTTTCCATAGGGCCCACTTCCAAAGAAATGGAGGGGACAAATTCCCTCAAAGCTCTCACACACTCGGTCATATACCCACTGGAAACAAACTTCGGATGCTCTCCCGCTACCAATAGAATATTCCGAAATCCTTGCTCGGCCAAGGCCCGAGCCTCTCGCACAACTTCGTCCACCGATAAGGTGACTCGGAGAATCGGGTTATCCCGAGAAAACCCACAATAAGCACAATTATTGATGCACTCATTACTGAGATACAGTGGCGCAAACATCCGAATAGTCCGACCAAAACGCTGACGTGTCATCGCTTGGGACCGCCGACAGAGTGTTTCCAAAGACTTACCTGCCTCCGGCGAAAGGAGGGCAGCAAAATCAGCCAGTGACGAGGGGCCGTTTAAAATAATTCTTTCCACCGACGCCGACTCTGCGCCTCTGGCTCTTTCTATTAAATTGCTGAAGGGCAAGGCGTTAAACGCCTCGGCAAAACTCATGATTGATAAAGATAAGCACGACGAGTACCGGTGCAAGCCAAGGCTCCGCTACTCCCTACCGAGCTAACGATTTTTCGGGAATGATCACCGATCATGCTTGTAGCAAATCTGCGACGAGCGCCTTTTCTTCTTTCAGTTCGTTCTCGGTGGCGGTGATCTGAGAGCGACTAAACTCGCCAACTGGCACACCTTGAATAATTTCCCACGTCGTTCCATTGCTCCGAATGGGAAAGGAGAATTGTAACCCTTTCTCAATCCCGTAACTCCCGTCCGAATCCACAGCAACACTAAAACAGTCGTCCGGATGTGTCGGCGTGGTCAATGCACGAACGGTATCAACAACCGCATTCGCAGCCGAGGCGGCCGAACTTAATCCACGTGCTTCAATAATCGACGCGCCCCGCTTTTGTACGGTCGGAATAAACGTCTCCTGAAACCAAGCCGCATCGCCTATGACCTCGACGGCAGGACGTCCCCCAATGCGTGCATTTGGAAAATCAGGGTACATCGTCGAACTATGATTGCCCCAAATAGCCAAATTTGAAATCTGTGTGACTGGGACCCCAGCCTTCCGGGCGAGTTGTGTAACGGCTCGATTTTGATCCAGCATAGTCATCGCAAACCAGCGGTTTGAGGGTATTTCCTTCGCCGCAGTCTTAGCGATAAGGCAATTCGTGTTACACGGATTACCGACCACCAGTGTCCGGATATCCGAGGAGGCACTACGTTGAATCGCCTGACCTTGACCGGTGAAAATACGACCATTGATACCTAACAAATCCTTGCGCTCCATTCCAGCCTTACGTGGGACACTCCCCACCAGCAAGGCCCAATTCGCTCCACGAAAACCTTCGTCTAAATCAGATGTTGCCACGACTCCTTGTAAGAGGGGGAAGGCGCAGTCATCCAACTCCATCACTACCCCGTTCAAAACCTTCAGCGCGGGCTCGATCTCAATCAAATGCAGGATCACCGGTTGCGCCGGGCCAAACATAGCGCCAGAAGCAATGCGAAACGGGAGGGAGTAACCAATTTGACCGGCAGCACCAGTCACAGCGACACGGATGGGAGCATTCATTTGTGTTTGAACGAGGGACTATTATTGGAAAAGTCACAAAACGCAAAAAAGAAGACTCTGCAATTGTCTCTTTTCGACAAAACTCAAAAAGACTGCAACCCCGAGAAGGTGAATAAAGAGGGGGTCAACCAGCGCGGTGGTCAGGCCCAAGCCCTTAAAAACAAAAACCATCGACTAATTTACTAAACTGCGGGGAGAAAATTTCAACCAGACCGAGGACGCAAACCCACAAGTTTAGACTGGCTAGCTCGCCTGCCATCCCTCATTTAAAATAACCTCAAAGCAGCCTCAACTGGACCGCAAGTTCATAGCCTCAGATGAAATGTTTAATTTTCCCTTTGATTCGACGCACTATTTCCTAGAGAACAACCCCCTTTGATCTTAAAACGGCCATGACGTTGATCGTCCAAAAATACGGCGGAACTTCCGTCGCCACCACAGACCGCATCCGAAATGTCGCTCGACGCGTGGCAAAATACCGTGCCCACGGCGATCAAGTCGTGGTCGTTGTCTCTGCTATGAGCGGGGTCACTGATCGCCTGATCGGGCTCGCTAAAGAAATCACTTCGCTGCCCGATGAACGCGAAATGGATATGCTCTTGGCGACGGGCGAACAACAAACCATCGCCCTGATGGCGATTGCCCTCCAAGCCGAAGGCCAAAAGGCTATCTCCTTTACCGGTGCTCAAGCGGGAATTGTCACCGATGGAACTCACACTAAAGCTCGAATCCAAAATATCACTCCAGACGAGGTCCATCGGGCGCTTAACGACGGAAATGTAGTGATTATTGCTGGCTTTCAAGGGCGAACCGAATCCGGGCAGATCACTACCCTCGGCCGTGGAGGATCAGACCTCTCGGCTATCGCCATGGCCGCAGCTCTGAAGGCGGATCTTTGCCAGATTTATACCGATGTTGATGGTGTCTATACCGCCGATCCTCGTCTTGTTCCGGCCGCACGCAAAATTTCCGAAATCTCCTACGACGAAATGCTGGAAATGGCCGGCGCGGGTTCGAAGGTAATGCAATTACGGTCGGTTGAGTTCGCCAAAAAATTTAATGTGGTCTTTGAAGTACGCTCTAGCCTTAACGACAATCCAGGTACTATCGTGAAAGAAGAATCTGCCAGTATGGAAGACGTCGTTGTTCGCGGCGTCTCACTCGACAAAAATCAAGCTAAAGTGACGGTCTGGGACCTTCCAGATGTCCCGGGTCAAGCGGCCCGCATCTTTAACGCCTTAGCTGAATCGGCGATCAACGTCGATATGATCGTCCAGAATGCCAGCCATGCGGGAGGCAATCCTGCGACAGATCTTACCTTCACCGTCGATAAGCCAGATCTCCTCAAGGCCGGTAAGGTCCTCGAGTCTCTTCAATCCTCTCTCGGCTTTCGAGAGGTGTCCACCGACGAACGCATTGGTAAACTCTCTATCGTCGGCGTGGGCATGCGCAGCCATAGCGGTGTCGCGGCGAAAATGTTCACTGTTCTTGCCGCTGAAGGGGTCAATATCGGCCTGATCTCTACTAGTGAAATCAAAATCAGCGTGGTGATCGATCTGGTCCAAGGCGAAGCCGCCATGAAAGCTCTTCATCGAGCGTTCTTGGAATAACTCAACCGACTAACGGCGCCCCCTTTCGGTGCACCGGGTTACCCAGCAAACCCTGCTGCAATCCCCGCCGCTGCACTGTCGCTCACTCTTTGGATGATCACATCCGCCAACCGGGGTTCGTCTCCAATGCTCCGCGTATACCATATCCTGCGTCCTTTCTTCTCGGTTGCATTCACCCAAGTGGGTTGTCCCTTCAAAAATCGGGTGCAAACGACTTCTTCCGATTCCCCCAACATCACCGGAATATCTTCAAAACTATGTAAGCCATCACTAATGAAAAAAGGAACGACTACAACGTTCTTGGTTTCTGCCAAGGAATGCACATCTTGGATCCGTGGATCTTCCTCCATAAAAATTGCGTGAACGTCGTGGTAGAGACCCTGCCGACGTATCTCAAGGACTTGGTCCTCGATCGCGCGCCGAGAATTTTCGTTATTGCTGGTCCCGTGCCCCGCAACAAACAAGGATGTGTCCGAAGGCTTTGGTGCGTCGCACCCCGTACCCACTACTTCTCCAGCGCGTGCCATTAAAACACGACACATGCTCGGATGGGTTCCTACGGGTCCACAATAGTGAACTTCTCGCCCATCTCGTTGCTGAATTTTTGGAAACTCTGTCTGCCCTCGCTCAGCCAATCCAAGTTCTCTCGGTATAATTTCCTCAGTGAAATATCCCTCGCTGATAAACAAGGGCACAATGAAAACACGAGACGCAAAAACACCACGTAAAACCCCGCAAAAATAGGGGTGCTCCTTCCAAAATCCAGTTACAACCTGTGCAAATAGACCGCGTCGCCGCAGTTCATCCGCATGACGCCACGTTGGCGAGGATGAGTCGGCATTCAAGGTGGATCCATGCCCCAAAAGCACTAATGCAGCGTCACTAAAATCATTCATAAACCCGAAAGAGAATTGGCTGCAATAATCCATTCCGCAAGTGTCAGACGCACCAATGTCGACTTCACTGTAACCAACTTACTACTTGCCAGTCTTTCCCAGCGTCCCATCTCCCCTTAAAACAAGTTCGTTCACTCCTTTTCTTATGAGAAAATACGCCTCATTCCTCTTCTAATCGCCTTCACATCCTACGCCTTTGCGGCCGACTCCAAGGACCTCGTCAAAGCTGCTGCAACAAAACTAGCGTCTCAATCCAATTACAGTTGGAAGTCAACAGTCGAAACCCCTGCTGGTACTGGGGGTCGTATGCGTCCGGGTCCTACGGAAGGCAAAACCGAAAAAGACGGCTACACCAGTCTCACTATGACCCGAGGAGAAACCACTCTCCAAGCTGTCCTTAAAAACGGTAAAGGGGCTATAAAAACCGATGCAGGCTGGGTTTCTGCAACCGAAGCTGCCGCCAACGAAGATCGACAAAATCCGGCCCGTTTCGCTGCCCGAATGCTTCCTACTTACAAGATTCCCTCAGTCGAAATCGTCGATCTCACCGAGAAAATAAAGGAATTGAAATCAGAAGGCGATTCTCTCCGTGGCGATCTCACTGAAGAAGGCGCCAAAGCTCTGATGAGTTTAGGGCGCGGCGGCGCAACCGGTGCCAATGGCCCCACCTACAGCAATGCCAAAGGCTCGGTCACCTTTTGGATCAAGGACGGATCTCTTTCCAAATATCAAATCAAGGTCCAAGGGACAGTCAACATGAATGGCAATGACCGCGAAGTCGATCGCACTACCACAACCGAAATCAAAAATGTGGGAACTACCCAAGTCGAGGCATCGGATGAAGCAAAGAAAAAGGCCTCTTAATTCGACACTCTTTTGACACAGGAAAGTTTCCTTTTGTCGACTACTAATTTTTCAATGGGCTGGAACGTCTTCCGGCCCATTTTTTGCCTTCAATTCGCCGCTTTTCAAACCGATAATTCCGACCTCAATGCAAGCCGAATTCCACAGAATTCTATTCGATTAAATAGCCCCCTCTTTTTTACTTTTGTAAAATGTTTTGAATTGACGAAGCGCCTCTATAAGACCACGTATTGTGGCGTTCTTTTTATGAGACCACTAGATGTTGTGCCTCCCACTCAATCAAGCACCTCAGACCTCATCTGAGGGAATTCGGGAAGCGGGTGAAAATCTCGCACGGTTGCGCCACTGTTACAGGATCTCTCCCTCTACGAAATGCCTTTGATAAAGGGCAGGAAATTCGACTGATAAAGGGCCTCTGAAGTCAGACTACGACTTGATTGAGCTCATCACTGCGGTTCGACTCAATGTCGGACACTAACGGTTTCGCCAAAGACCGGATGGGAAAAGAGGCGATGCTGTGTTTCCACTAGCGATTACTAGATGGAGACACTTCCTCATTATTACGAGTCAGATTCAATCTAAGACGATTGGGACCGATTCAGCAGTGCGTTGGCGCGCCCTGAGTTTTTCGAATAATAGTTCAGTTTATACCTGTTTGGATGTTATGGAGATAATAATGGAAGTGCCGATACTCAATGGCCGCGCAACTTTTTTTCTGTAAAAGAGTCAAAGGCTGAATTTGGAGGTGGGGGTTGGTTGGTTGTTTAGGATTGGGATGGGTCGGAGAAGTAGGCGCGTCCGGTTTCCCACTCATCGGAGGTTTCCATGAGGATGGCGGTGA
>SIAZ01000046.1 GCA_009695405.1 Pedosphaera sp.
GCCTCCACTTGGCGATCTCGTTCTCGTTTGCTGGTTTCTTTGGGAGTCGAAAGGTTGTGAATAGGGACATCTCCACTTTGAAACGGCGTTGCCGAAAAAGAGGCTCCCAGATAACCCCCACTCAATTGAACCGGCGACGATGGCTTTCCTAAGGTTACAAACGCGGGAAGATTTTGGTTTTCGCTACCTAGCGCATAGGAAATCCAGCTTCCCATCGAAGGATGCTCTAGCAACCGATCTCGATGCCCAGTGGCCATTTCGATGACCGCTGGGAAATGGTTGGTTTCATGGCAAAACATCGATCGCACAACCGCAATGTCGTCGATAACAGAACCCACCTCAGGAAACCAATCGGACACAGGGATTCCGGACTGCCCGTAGCGACGAAAAGTGCGTTTACACGGGATAACCGGCCGTTTCATTTGGGCCATATTATCGCCAAAGCCAACGGCATCCATCAAGGTGCCCGCATGACGATTGTCTTTGGGATCGAAGGTGTCGATGTGGCTAACCCCGCCGCACATAAATAAAAAGATGACCGATCGAGCTCGGGGCTGAAAATCAGCAATTGCTGACTGAATTTTCCCTTCTGACGCAAATAAGGCACCCATGGCTGTCCCAAAAAAACCCAAGCCCGCTTGGTGCAAAAACTGGCGGCGTCCGATTTGTCCGCAAGGGAATGGGTTCGGGGTCATGGAATATAAAGGAACTCATCCAAGTTAAACAAAACCCACGCCAAAGTGGGCAACTGCTTGGGCTGTCCATCGAGTAGAGCGAGGGAATGGCTCCGTTCACTCGGCGTTGGCGGTCGCCCTAAAGCCCAACGAAAACCCAGTCCCACCGCGAGATTGAGATCGCCCTGACTCTCTCGTTCCAAACGCTCTCCAAACAACGCCGAAGCACGTTGTCCTAAGGCATTATTCATCTGCCACAATGCTTGTGGGGCGGTCACGGTTTGAGTACGACGCAGACACACTTGCCGCCCATCTTCCACATCGAAAGTCTCCAAATAGTCGGGCATCACCTCTTGAAATGAACGATAGCCTCGCCTTAAAAAAGCCGTTCGCCGACCCGTTTGCTGGGTAGGAACTGCATTCTCATAGGACTTACCGCCCAATGAGCAATCCAAGGCCCCTGCCACCTGCAAGAGAGTGTCGCGGAGGGCTTCAGCCTCTAATCGGCGCAGCGGAAATTTCCAATACTGACGATTGTCTGGATCGATCTTGCAATTATGGGATTCATGCTCTTCGCCGGACGTTGAAGAGCGCTGGTAGGTTTCCGATAAGACAATCAAGCGATGAAGCCACTTCTGGCTATAGCCGTGGGCTACAAATTCTGTGGAGAGCCAATCCAATAAGTGGGGATGAACCGGGTTACCTCCTAAGGATCCAAAATCACTGACAGACCCGTGTAAGCCTGTCCCAAAATGCCAATACCAAATGCGGTTAACGAGTACCCGAGCGAACAACGGATTCTCGGGTGCCGTAAGCCAATCGACAAAAGTTTGACGCCGACCTTCCCGAAATTCTGGAGGGGATTCCGCGAAGGGAAAGCCGGGTTGCACTTCCATATCCAACCTCGGTTTCGTCGGATCACCAGTGTTCAGCACAAAACTTTTCTCAGCTAGTTTCTTGGAGTCTTCTTCCACTGTGAAAACAACAGGCAAAGGTTCTGGCTTTTTTAGGGCATCAATCTCTTTTAAAACCTGATCATAACTTGCCACCTTCTCGGTTGGCATAACCTGTTTGATCTTGGGCGGATCAATCCGCAAAATAGGATAGTAGTCATTGTAGATTTTCTGTTCATCCACTGTTCTGGTTTCTTCTGATTTCCGTATCGCCGACTGAACATCAGCGGGAAAAGAAAGCACCCGTTCTTCGAAGAGCTTGCGATAATACGGCTCGATTAGTTGCCTCATTTTATCCACCGCAACCTTCAAACGGCGCTCATACTCATCGACTTTCTCTCCCTGCCGAAACACCTGCTCCGGCGTCCCTAAATCCAATTGTCGCAAGACCAATGGATCAAACAAGGCTTTCATCGAGTAATAGTCGGACTGCCGGATCGGGTCATAGAAATGATCGTGACACTTGGCACAACCCACGGTCATACCCATGAAAGCCGTCGAAATGGTTTCAACCGCTGACAACGCCAACATCTGGTCTTTGTCATTGGAACTTGTTGCACCGCGCGACAAGAACCCCAAGGCAAAGACATCTTCCGGTCGGGCTTCAACAGAACTCAAATGGCCTGCAGCCGAAATCTCTCGTCGTTTCCGTGCCCGATTTCCGAGGATTTGCGCTCGAGCAAAGTCGTCTGCTGGCAAATCGCGGTGGACCGCCGAAATAACCCAGTCCCGCCAATAATGAATCCCAGGTGCCGCAGGCATATTTTCATCGATGTCGGAGTATCGCAGGACATCCAGCCAATGACGTCCATAACGAACTCCATACTGTTCACTACTTAACAAGCGTTGAACCACAGCCTCAGCGGCTTCAGGAGCTTCATCCTTAAGGAAGGCTTCTTGCTCTTCAACAGTGGGAGCCAAACCAGTTAGATCTAAGGTGACACGGCGTAACCACGTCGACTTATCCGCTCGTCCTGCACTTTTTAATCCCAGACTTTGCTGTTCCGCAGCCAGAAAATCATCGATGGGGTTTGCTGATGGACTGGCGTTGGACGGGACGGTGTGTTGACTCCTTGGTTTCAGAGACCAAAGGGCGTTGCGGTTCACCGGTTTTGGAGGGGCGGCGTCGACGCAAAAGGTGAGCACGGCTAGCAACCCTCCCTGCAATCCAAGAAAAGACCATCGTCCTCTGGGCAATGCGTTCGACCGAAGCAAAGCCTTGTGTGAATTAGGGGTGCTCATAGGTGTCCTTTCAATCAACCTTACAATCGGTGAACTCTGCAATGGGCAATTTCTATCGAAGTTTTAACAATTCCGCTTCGGTCCAAGAATCCTCTCGCTTGGATTCACTTTGTCGAATACTGCGGACCAACTCGATACTAACAGGATCACCTGTGTGATCCCATTCACGGCGAATATAGGTCAATACATCGGCGATTTGCCGATCATCTAGAGCTTCTGCGAGCGCGGGCATATTCAACTCATACCGGACCCCTTTTACGGTTAGGGCGTCACGAACGCCGTGGAGCACAATTCGGATTAAGCGTTGGTCCGATCCTAGCACCCACTCAGAATCCACTAAAGGAGGGGCTAACCCTTCTTGCCCTCGTCCATGGGGTTGATGGCAAGCGCCACAAAGAGTCGGATAGACCTCGCGACCTCGCTCAATGCTGGCAGCGAATTCGTTATTAATGGCCCGCACAGGCGTCTTTGTTTCCGTTTCCATTCCTGGCTTTCCTGCCCAAGAAAAAAGTGATTCCACCTTCTTAAATCGGGAGACGACTTCCGGTTCAGTTCGTTTGCGTAAGGCTTTCAATCCCTCTGGTTCACTGGGAAACATCAGGGTCTTTTGTTTCGGACTGCCCGCCACTTTGACGGGAACTGCGGTTAACGCAAAGCCATCGAGAATCGCCACCATCCGACTGTCATTGGGCGATCGATTGGCTGCCAAGGCGAGCGTACTTGAAATGGCATCAGCATTGCCCGAGATCATCACACATTGAGCAAGTCGCGAAAATAAAGGCGAATGATCGTCTCCTCCGATAGTATTGGAAGGATCCGTCAATAGCCTCTGGAGAAAAGTGGACTCTCGGCCTCGGAGACCGCTCACCGCCGAATCAAATCGCAGATTAGAACCGGCATAATTCATCAGCAGAGATTGCATCACTGGTTCCGCTTGTGCTGCAGGAAGATCTCCTAAAGTTAAGAGTAGTTGGGAATGAGATTCCGTTTGGATCCGCCCCACATTTGAATAAAGGATCTTTAGGAAAGACTCACGCTGAGGACCCGATACCAAGGCGCTGAGGACTCTCAAGGCAGCGCGCTGGACTCGAGGGTCGGTATCAACCAGTGCCACTGCTAAAAGATCGGGCTTAATGGCTCGCATCCCTTCCAAAGTCCAGAGTGCCTGCACCCGACCTAACGCTGAAGTTGTTGCGGAAGTCAGTAATCCGCTGAGTGCCTTTTCGGTGTCGGGTTCGGGCGACTGTGTTAAAAGCCGCTGGGCTGTATCACGCCAAAACCCGTTACTATCAGTGAGTCGGCTTAATTTCTCGGCGAGTGAAGGCCGCTCCGACAACACCTTGGTTCGCTCAGGTTTCTTGCCGGAATGAACAATTCGATAAATCCGTCCCAAGTCCAAAGGCCCCTGTAGCTGACGTGATTCAATTTGTTTGCGCAAATAGCTGGTCAAATAAATACGGTGTTGGATCAAGCCTCGGGCCATGTCGACAATGTAGAGGGCACCATCGGGGCCGTTTTGTAAGGAGACCGGTCGGAAGCGTTCGTCGCTCGAGGTCAGGAACTCCGATTCGGGATAAGCATTGGTTGCCTGCAAAACGCCTTCGGAGGTTCGAATATGGTTGCGGCGAATGAGATTGGCACTGGGTTCACAGAGGAAAACATCTCCTTGATAGTCACTTGGAAATTGATCGCCACGATACACCAGTGGACCACAAGAGGCTGTGAATTGGTTCAACCGCCCATTTGCGGCGAGTGTCTTGGGCTGGTAACCACGATTCACTCCTGGGTTCACTCGACTTGGCCACACCTTTTGACCCGCAGCTAATTGAAAATTGAGTCCGAAGGGTTGTCGCAAATTGGGGTTACGAGTGAGGGCATTCCCCGGCAGTAGGTCCGCTCGGATTTGGTCGGAATTAGAATTATAGAAGAGTCGCCCTTCATCGTCCTGAGTCATGCCCCACTGCCCACGAAAGGAGGTCTGGTCAGCCACCCAATTAGTCGGCGATCCGCCCCCGTGACGATATCGTGTGGTGTGGTTGGCTGAATAAATCCAGTTATCGAGAGCTAAAAGCAGCCCGTTACTTGCATGTTCCGGATTGGACTTTGCACCAAGCGATGGGTTGTTTTGGTTGGCATAATCGGATAACACCAACAACTTTTCATCGGCTCGACCGTCCCCGTCGGTATCCCTCATGAACCAAAGGCGCGGAGGTTCCGCTACCAATGCGCCTCCATGAGTTAACATGACCGCTCTTGGCATGACTAATTTATCTGCAAAAACAGTGCGACGATCCATCTGACCATCCCCATTTGAATCACTTAAAATCACCACCGCCCCAAGAGGTTGTGGCTCCCCTGCCCCATCCGGTGATCTCATATAGCCCGACATTTCCACCACCCAAAGGCGCCCTTGATGATCGAACTGAATGGCGACCGGTGATTTAACAAGGGGTTCGGCAGCGACTAGCTCCGCAGTGAAGCCGAGCGGAAGCCGAAAGGATTTAATTTGATCCTCGGGTGATAAAACAGGGGCAGCTGGAATAAGGTGCGAGGCGACAACTTCAGACTGGATTTCACCCTGCTTATCTCCGTTTTGTCCAAGGGCTGATCCAGCAACTACGGAGACAATGGCAACGGCTAAAAAAAGGAAACGAGGACACATAATTGAATCCGCTGGGATCAAAGAGATTACCTTGGAGGTGCTCAAAATCTTGACGGTGCCGATAAAGTACATCGGAGGCGAATTCTGCCAAGCGGGTTCCTTCAGTCTCGCTCTTGCCATTTGCCTGCCGATACTGGCTTCCTAGTCAAACAATGAGCGTTTGGATTGATGTTGCAGAGGAATCTAGTCTTCAAGTTGGACACTGTCGGACCGTCGAAATCCGCGGGTTACGACTGGCGTTAGCCCGTCTTTCTATCGGCTTTTATGCGGTGGTCGATGCCTGTCCGCATCGAGGCGGCGCACTGGGGGCCGGTTGCCTTGAAGGCACCAAACTTCATTGCCCACTCCATGAATGGAGTTTTGATGTCCAAACAGGAGCCTGCGACGAGCACCCAGAAAAACCGGTTCGCACCTACCTTACTCGGGTCGAAGACGGCCGCGTCTGGATTCAGTGCGGTGGGTCGATAAACTCCCTTGAGAGTAGCGCCCTGATCTGCTTACCCACCGCTTAACCCACCGAGATGCCTGATGCCCCCTTCCGACCCCCACAACGGTAAGGCACGCCGATGTTGGAACTCGGCAGTTCGAACACAAAAAGACGTGGATCAAGGTTTAGAAAACTCGACAGTTGCGCTGAGTTCAGGCGTCAGAAAACGATCCGGCGACATAATCTGAATTTTGATTTGAAGTGTGCCCTTTTGTCGATTCGCTTCCGGAGCAATCTCGGTAACAACACCGTCATAACGTTTATGGGCATAGGCCTGTGGAAAGAGAACGCACTTTTGCCCCAATGAAACTTTGGCGAGATCCGACTCGTTAATATCAATCTCCACCTGCAAATCCTTTAGATCAGCCACGGCAATTAAAGAAGTACTCGGGCCACGCCCTCCGCCAAAGGTTTGGGGTGTCACTAATTCATTGGGATCGACCAGTTTTTCTAGGACGACCCCGTTTACCGGAGAACGAATGACACACCAATTCAGCCAAGTTTCAATAGTCTGCCGCGTTCCCTGGATTTGTTGAACATGGGCTTCGGCAGAACGTAAATTGAGACGCGAATCATCGAGTACTTTTTGCATTTCCACCTGACGTTCCACCAGATCGGTGGTGCGTCGAAGATCCATAATAGCTCGATCAACCGCCACTTTAGCTACCGCCAATAGACCCTCGTTTTCAGCAAGCCGAGCTTGGTATTCGGTGTCGTCTAATACCACGACCACTTGTCCGTTGGTAACGCTGTCGCCCTTGCGCACACCGATCCATTTAACGACACCCATAAACCGCGGGCTGATCTCAATACGTTCTCGGGCCACAATATAGCCCGAAACAGTGAGCAAGATCCCCTTCCCTTCGACTCGGTTCGTTGCACCGTCGAGTTGCGATTTTTCCTTTGGTGCGATCGCCTCCGAATTCATTCGGCCAGACGTGGCAATTTCGGCTGGTTTACTTACCTCACGCGCTCCCGATTTTGCACCAGAACGATCGCTGTCAGAGACTCTTGGCATAGCATAAAAAGCAATGCCCGCAGTCAGGATTAAAACACCGCAAAAAATAAACCAAAGAGGTGCCGAGGAGCGAGATTTTCGATGCGACGCAATCCGTAGCCGTTCGAGTGAGTCATTCATAAGGATTTGAGGGCTGTAATGACCGGCAACCGAGCCGCCTTGAGAGCGGGCAACAGGCTTCCGACTAAACCAATTAACACGGAGAAAACCAGCCCAGTCAGCATAAGATCAGGTGTGACGCGGAACTGGTAAACCGTTTCTGAAAAAGATTGAAAATCAATCGTACCGAAGGTGATTCCACGAGCGATCACATAAACATAGAGGCTAAATGAAAGAGCGCAGCCAAGTAAGCCGCCAAACCCAGATAAAACAGCACCTTCAATGAGAAATGAGATCACTATGGCCGAACGGGAAAAACCCAAGACTCGCAATGTTCCAATCTCACGGGTTCGTGCTGCAACGCTAGCGTACATAGTGTTTGTCGCCGCAAAAATAGCCCCTACCGCCATAGCGGTGCCAAGAAGTCCCGCTAAAATATTAAAAGGTAAGGCCGTCGCTGTTTGTTGACTGTAGTACTCCGATTCGGGCTCAGCGCGAAGAGCTAGTCGTCGATCTTGGGTAATGCGCTGGGTTAAAGATCGCAGGGCTGCTGCATCCTTCGGACGTAGGAGAATACTGGAATACATTTCCCCACGATCAAAGATGGCCCGAGCTTCGTCTGCATCCATCCACCCCTCCGAATCGAACGCAGATCCAGCTCCATCAAATAGCCCTACCACACGAAGATGGGCGGCACCGACCTTAATGATTCCGCCGACCTGAAAACCAGCAAAGCGGCTGGCCAATTTTCGTGCAACAGTTACTTCGCGTTTACCGAGTTCAAACCAACGACCTTCCACAAGAGTCACTCGAGATCGCAAATCAATGCCGCGGGGTGTGACACCTCGAATCAGTGTATTGGCCTCCCCACCCCCGCCAAGTCGGGGTGCATTCACCAACATCACTAACTCAGCTGATATCATCGGATCGCCTTTGGCGTTGCACTCAATGCCATCGAAAAACTGGAGGATACGAAATTGTTCGCGGGTCACCAAACTACCCGATTCGGCCTGTGATCCCTTACGAACCACCAGCAGGTTACGAGGATCACCGGTGGAAGCACTGTTGGCTTCGATTCCCTTCGCCAAGGCGCGCAGCAAAATCACCACCGACACCACAGCGGCCACTCCAATAACCGTAAAGGCGGTGGTACGCCAACGAACGATCACATTGCGAAAGTTATATTTTAATGGGAGTGCCATAGCATCAATCGAGTGTTTTGAGGCCCTGCACGACACTCATTCGCGCCATAGCTAACGTCGGCCCAATCGCTGCCAAAATCCCGAGGAGCGCAGCAACCAAACCTCCAGTGGCCATGATTCTTGGGGTTACCTCGAAGTAGGGTAAAAAACCTTGGGTCAATGCCTGTAAGTTAATCGTATTCCAAAAGATCCAAACCCCTCCAATCCCAACCACAGCGCCGCAGAGGGCGAGCCCAAAGCTCTCGGCTAAAATGAAGGCAAAAATTTCTCTCCGACGAAAACCCAAAGCCTTCAGGACCGCCAATTCGCGGAACCGCTCACGGATCGCCATACTCATCGTACTCATACAAACGAGGACCAAAGTGAAAATCACGACGGCGCTAATCGATCCAAAAAGCAGTTTCACATTGCCAAACATACTGACGAAACCGAGCTGAAAAGCTCTCTCTGTTTCAGCACGAACTTCTGCAGAGGTATTTGAAAAAGTCGTATTGACTCGGCTAATGACCCCGTTCACTGCATCGGCTGTTTCGGCGAGAATATACCAAGTTCCTACCCTACCCCAATCACCCATCAATTCATCCAACAACTTATGATGAAAGAAACAGTTCCGGTCATCGATGGTTCCCTCATAGACAGCAGCAATTCGGAGTTCTAAATCCACCGGATAGAAAGTCCCAGTAAACTTCAAAACATCCCCTACCCTGAATCCGTAACGTCGGAGTGTGTCGGCACCCAATAAACAAGAATTCCGATCTTTGACAAAAGCTTCGTAGGATCCCTGCGAAATCCTGCCTTCGAGCAAAAATTCACGAAAACGAGTGGGTTCAACCCCAAATTGAGCCCAACTCGTCGCTGTTTCCTCGCGGAATAACCCACCAAAATAAGTAAAGGGAGTCACCTGCCGGACCCCCTCAATCTTCTGAATTGCAGCCATCTGACGGACCGGCAGTGGCTGAGTTAACGATACTTTATTGCGGGCAATAATCCGAAATGAGGCGGTCTCCGATTCCGGTGGCACGGTCAACTCCCGCTGCAAGGTGAGGAGTGTAACCAGCAGACCGCAACTAATTGCGACACTGGCCACAGTGAGAGAGGCGCGGCGACCGTTCCTCAGGGCGTTCTTTAGAATGAAACTGGAAATAGAAAGTCCGCGGCTCATCTGACAATTTCTCCCTTTTCCAAATGCAACCCACGAGAACCATAAGTGGCAGCCTTGGGATCGTGTGTAACCATCACCACGGTCTTGCCTGCTGATTGGGCTAGCGATTGCAGAATGCCAAGGACATCCGACGCCGATTTTGAATCTAAATTACCCGTGGGTTCATCGGCAATAATCAAGGCTGGGTCGGTCGCAATCGCACGAGCAATCGCCACGCGTTGTTGTTGTCCGCCGGATAACTGATCGGGACGATGATGCATTCGATCAGTGAGCCCAACTAAGTCTAAAGCGGTTTGAACCTGACGCCGTCGCTCCGTCCGACTGAGGTCAGTGAGCAATAAAGGTAATTCCACATTTTCGAAGGCGGTCAGGACTGGAATCAGATTAAAGCTCTGAAAAACGAATCCAACATTTTGGTTTCGCCATTCCGCCAACTGCGATTCGTTTAACCCAGCGACATTAACCCCTTGAACCAGAATTGTACCTCGGGTTGCTGTATCGATACCTGCCAAAATATGAAGCAGAGTCGATTTTCCTGAGCCCGACGGCCCCATCAAAACCACGAATTCTCCAGCCTCAATATCGAGCGAAATCGCATTCAAGGCGATGACATCTAGGTCGGCCTGTTTGTAGATTTTTGAAAGGTCACGAATCTGAACAATTGGCTGGGCCGGCATACTTTCACAATTCTAGTGCTGGAAATCTCCTCAGGGCAATCTTTGACGAGTTTTTAGAATAAATTTGAATTGGGCCAAATCCGATAGTTCAGTGAATTCGAGGGCGAGTCTTTTAGGCTTCGGTCATTATTTAACCGGACAATCCCCATGGCAATCAGCTTACGATGCGGCCAATGCCCAACTGAGGCTTAATTCCATCGACCCTCCGAACCAATCTGAGGTTGCCGGTATGGAGGTCGAGAGCGAGTTTGATTTGCCGATAGGGAGGTGAAGCCTCCAATTCGCTATCTCCCAGTCTTGAAGGCGTCCCAATTTTAGCTGTTTTCTCTCTGGCTTTCTTCCTTGTGGCGAAGTTCCTGTTCCTCGCTACACTCAGAAAGCTTTGAATCTAGTCCGTCTATTTATTCTTTTGATGTTAGGGGCCCCTTGGGCACTGGGTGCATCGACGAACCGTGTGATTTCGGGTCTTCGCTGGCGTTCTGGGTTAGACCGGCATGACGCGGCAATCCTAGGGTGGCCAGTAAATCAAGTTCTTGGGCGGTTGAAGGCTCAAACTGGTTGGAAAATTCTGATGGAATCCGGAATCCGAACCCAAGTGAAGGCTCGCTTTGAAGGTTTAAGTACTCGAGACGCCTTTCCTCGGATTCTAGGTGGACTAAATTACTCGTTCACGACTTCCTCCAACGGGGTTTCTCTTTTGCGAGTCTTCAGATCTGTCGCTTCGGCTGCTCGGGAAGAAATCATTGGAGACATTGGGGCCGGTTTGATCGGAGATGAATTGATTGTTCGGTTGAAGGGGGGAACCGATTTGGATGCCTCAAAACTGGCTTTGAAGTGGGGAGCAGAGAGTCTTGGAACCAATGGTTTGGCGGCTCTTTTGAAGTTTGAATCTGAAGCAGCAGCGACGGCAGCGCGGTCCAAATTAGAGTCGGATCCGGAAATAGCCGCCGTTGAGAATAATCGAGAATTCGCTCCGCCAGAGATGCCAAGTCGACTGACCGATGGACGCCCCGCTCCCTTGAATTTAGCTCCTTCAGTGACACCCGACGGGACGCGGCGAGTGATCGCCCTTATTGATTCAGATGTTCAGGCGATGGCCTCTGATTTTCAATCATTTATGTTACCCGCCGTTGCAATTGTTGCCGGCGCGCCTGTATCGGAGGAACCCACCCACGGAACATCAATGGCCGAGGCGATTATACGCGGACTGGCAGCGGCTTCACCCAATAATTTGAGTTCAACACGCGTTCGGCCTTATGATGTTTATGGAGGCAATGTGTCCACCTCTACTTGGGACGTAACCCAAGCGGTGGCCGCTTCCGTTCAAGAGGGGGCGACCATTGTAAATCTGTCTTTAGGGAGTTCGGAAGGCAGCCCCTATCTCAGAGATGTCATTCGGTCTGTGACGGATCAGGGAGTTATGGTGATCGCGGCAGCAGGCAACGAGGCTGGGGCGGCGCCCTTTTATCCCGCAGCTTACGAGTCCACCTTGGCGGTAACCGCATCAGCTTCCTCGCGAAATGGGCAATTGGCTGGGTACGCTAATTTTGGGGCATTTGTGGATCTGGCCGTGCCGGGTTCGACTCAGGTAACAATCAATGGAGCTTCTTGGACAGTCCAGGGAACATCGGTATCAGCCGCGTTTGCCTCGGGAATGGCTGGAGGGTTGGCAATGGATCCACGGATGAACTTGCTGCCTATTCGAGAGACTTTAGCCACTCGATTTCCATTTCGACGTCCCTGAGGCCGTGTGCCGATTAGGGTTTGAAACGATTGCGCAAAATGAGGACTGAAGGGCCTTTTTCGGTCCAGAGTGCTTTTAATTTTTCCGGCACTGCCGTTGGCATCCCAATCAGCGAACCTAGGGCCAGATCGATATCGCCATCGCCGTCGAGATCCCCGGCATCCAGACAAATCCAACGACCTGTGACGCCTTGGCGAAGGGTACGCGCTTGAAACTGGAGGGTGTTTGTTCCACTGATATTCTCGAAATAAATAAAACTTTCCTGTGGCGTCAGTGTGTAGTCTGGGAAGAAAGAAATCGTGGCAATATCAAGGTCACCATCGCCATCGTAGTCTCGAGCTAGAGCTCGATAAGCTCCGTTCAATGGAGTTGACCAAGCTTCTTCCCACTTGAGCTTACCTCTGTTTAAATAGATGCGGGTTCCGTGAAAAGGTTTGGGTGGTGAGGTACCAAAGTCAGCATTATCTCCATTGGTAACTAAGATATCGGGTAAGCCATCTGCATTAAAGTCGGCTAATTCGAATCCAGAGTGCCCCCAACTAGGGCGCCTCTGGAAAAGTAACAATTGAGTGAAACGACCGGATCCTTTATTGATAAATAGCAACATGGATTCCTTTGCTTGCGCCTGAAGCACCATTAGGTCGGGACGATGATCGCCATTAAAATCAGCAATTTCGCATCGGAGAGTTCCCGGTTCAGAGAGCAAAATATGTTCAATGAAACCACCGTCAGTTCGTCCTTCGAACCACGAAAAACGTCCCATATAATTCCCAAAAGCACAGAGGGTCAGGTCATTGATTCCATCCCCATTAAGGTCGGCACAGTTGATGTGTGATACACGGGGAAGTTCCGACAGAAGAGCTTTAGAGCTAAATTTGGCGGCTGTTTGATCGATTTGAAGAATTTGGCCTACTGGCATTTCACGCGGAAAAAAATGACCGATGGCGCCCAAGTACCAATAACGGTCTGTGGAAGCCATGGAGACCACTATATTGCCTAAAGGGAGTGAGCCAAGGGCACGCCCCTCGGGATCAAGGAAGTCAATGCCTTGAGTGGCAATATCGGAGGTAATGAGTGTGTGCTTTTTGGCATCAATACTCAGCCAAGGAGTGAGTGGCGGTGAGCGTCTGAAGTGGGGTGCTTCAGCTTGAAACAGGGTCAATCCAAGAGCGATCTTTGACCCATCCTGAATCGAGACTTGGGTGAGTGGAGCGGCATTGGTGTAGTAATCTGCGATTCGATCAAATACCTCCGCTGGTAGTAACGGTTTCTTGGGAAAAAATCCCCCGTCGAGCAAGCGTTGTAGATCCGGAAAATAGCCATTGGTTGGAGGGGGTAATATGCCGGTAACAAACCGCATTTTTGGAAGAAGTTCTTCATGCCAAGTGCGACGGTCCAGATCGGTAGGTAACGGTACTATGTGACACGTCCCGCAATGGGTAAGAGCGGCGAGACGACCAGGGTGTATTTCCTTTGCCACAAAGGGGAGTGGATCCCCTGCCTTAAGGGTGCAAAAAGTCCAAGGCCCAAACCAGAGGCCGACTAGGATTACTAATCGAAAAGAGAACACCGCTGCAGAAAGTAGAGTAGAATTGGATGGTGCCCAATGGGAAAATTGAGATCAGTTTGAGAGGAGCTAATCAAGTACACGATTGTAAGGTCGGAGCCATTTTGAAGACTCCTTGTGTGCAACGTACCGGTCAGAATGTGGGAGGATATGGAGGAGAGAAAATTGATAGCGTGGCGGTGTTAGGAGACTGCCGCAAATTCGCCCGAGAACGAGGTTTTATTGAAGACATAGTCCTAGCCAAAGACGTCGAACTTCTTTTTCTAAAAAGACCTTCAGAGGGATCGGTTAATTTGTATATTTCCGCCGGAATTCACGGCGATGAACCTGCGGCCCAATTGGCAATTCGAGAACTCGTTCGCAAAGATGCTTGGCCTAGCGGAGTCAATCTGTGGATTTGCCCCTGCCTGAATCCGAGCGGTTGTCTTAAAACGACAAGAGATAATGCCTCAGGTATCGATCAGAACCGCGACTATCGTCACTTGCGATCCTCTGAGGTCGCTGCACACGTTGGTTGGCTTGGTAAACAACCCAGTTTCGATCTTCATTTGTGTCTGCATGAGGATTGGGAAGCGGACGGTTTCTACCTCTACGAAATCAATCTAGAGGGACGCAATTCAGCGGCAACGGAAGCCATCATCCGAGTTGCGGAGGTCTGTCCAATCGATAGAGGAAGACAAATTGACGGTCGAGCGACGGCTGAACCGGGGATTATTCGTCCGTCAATTGATCCCCTGACCCGATCGGACTGGCCTGAAGCCTTCTGGCTAGCGCAACACCGCTCCCAATTGGGCTACACATTAGAGAGTCCCTCTGATTGGCCAATGGAGCTGCGAGTCGAGGGACTTATTCGAGCGGTCTTAACCTTGATTGCCTCGGTGGGATGGAGAATAGGTGGAGAGACTGCGAGGTAAGAAGTCCATTAGAGCCTGAGACAAAAAACCGAGAACCGGCGCTGGAAAAGCGGTTGTTCTCGGTCATCCGTCGGAGATAATTAGCGGACTAATTCGTAAGCTGCCCCCTTGAGGTACTCAGTCTCTGGGATGCTAGGAAGAATAGGGTGATCAGGCGATTGTGAGTAGGTGGCGATACGTCGGAGCAACCGACGTTGGTCAAAGGCAGCACTGAGGGCCACGTCTTCAAATAATTTCGTATCGACGTGATGCGAGCAACAAAAAGTAACCAATTTGCCGCATGGCTTGAGAAGTTTGAGGGCGCGAACGTGGATTTCTTTGTAGCCCCGAAGCGCATCACCCACAGAAGCACGATTCCGAGTGAAGCTGGGTGGATCGAGAATAATGAGGTCAAAACGAGCCAAGAGACGATCGTTAGGACCGGTAGTAGTGTGCCCCTTCAACCAGTCGAAGACATTCCCAACCTCGAACGTGGCGATATCCGAGACGCCATTAAGAACGGCATGGGTACGAGCAGCGTTAATGGCTGATTCGTTTTGGTCGATACCGAGGACTTGACGTGCGCCGGCCTTGGCAGCGGGGATAGCAAAGCCACCGAGGAAAGTGAAACAATCAAGGACGGTGGCATCCTTGGCGAGCCCAGCGACCAAGTGGTGATTGACCTGTTGATCTAGATACATCCCAGTCTTATGCCCATCGCGAAGATCAACTGTGAATTTAAGTCCATTAATACGAACATCAATCGATTCAACAGGTTCACCAGCGAGAACGCCGCTGACAGCCTCGAGTCCTTCGAATTTGCGGGAGGCTGTTTCGTTACGTTCAAGGATCGAGCGAGGGTTAAAAATCTTTTGAAGCGCGCCAACGATATGATGCTTCCTCAGGTCCATTCCGAGGGAACTTGTCTGAAGAACAATGACATCTTCATATTTATCAACGATCAAGCCGGTGAGAAGATCGCTTTCCGAATTAATGACGCGAAAAGAGGTTGCCTCCGGCATGAATCGTTTGCGAAGAGCGAGCGCGGCACGAATACGTTCTTCAAAAAAAGCCTGATTTACTTCGACTCGCTCGGTATGAATCAAGCGAACTTGAATCTTCGATTTTGAGTTAAAGAAACCCACGCCCAGTAAGCGCTGGCGGTGGTCCTTGACCTGAACAAGGCTGCCATCTTCTGGCGGTTGAGTGGCGCGCAGGATGGAGGCGGCGTAGATCCAAGGGTGTCCTGCGACAACGCGGTCTGCTTCTCCGGGCCTTAAAACGACTGTGACTAGGGGTTTTTCCATGGTTTGTAGACAAGCCGCTTTGAGCGGCGGTCAGCCATTAGGCGTTAGTTCGGCTTTCAGTGAAAGGCCTTTCTTGAGGTGCTCGAGTCATCGGCTTTCTTCGACATCAAACCGAACGCCGCCCAATGCCGAACGCGGACACTTCATTTTTATTAGCGCAAAGATGCAGGAGATGAAATACCTCACAAAGTTTCGGCATCTCCGATTTAAGTTCGTCGAGTTTAGTGTACTCAGTGTCTCCTCTAAACTTGATGGTAACAACAAACTGACGGCAGCGGCGTTCACGAACCCAATCGATCAGGAGTTGCATACTTCGCTCTGGAGCAGCGATAACATCGCAAAGAAGCCAATCAACTGGGCCAGATGGGGCGAATTGAAAAGCATCACCTTGGACAAATTTGACGAGCGGATGTCGCATCAAATCGTCTCGGAGCGGAGATCGGTCAACGGCAATAACTTGAGCACCGCGCTGTGCGGGAATATAGGTCCAACTCCCAGGCGAAGCCCCTAAATCAACGCAAGACTGTCCTTGGCTGATATATTTTTCAAGACGATGTTCCGACTCCACTAATTTTGCGAAAGCCCGACTCGGTGCGGCTTTATCAACAGCGATGGGTATTTCTCCCTTTAAAAAGGGAGAAACCGTCCCTATCCACTGACTAGGCGTTTGGTCTGTGAGAGGATCAAGAATAGACAGATAACCCGTTTCGGGTGAAGTCAGTAACAGTTGAACGAGCCCCTCTTGCGCTTGAAAAGGAAGGCTCATCCCACGGCACCCTATTGGATTTGGGACAGGGTTTAGAGAAGCAACATCCAACTGTTTAAAGAGCGATTTGTTCCGTTTTTTTAATTGATCAACGACCGCCTCGCGGATTAGTTGACACCGATGCAGTAAGGTGGACCCCGATCGTTGGACCACTTTTGGTCGGAATTAAGTTATGGTTTGGGGTCTGAAATGGTTCTTCAAGGGTCGTGCTTTTTGCCTGACCCGGACGCTCGCAGACGGGCCTCTTCGCGTCCAGCCCGGAGGGAGCCCCGC
>SIAZ01000047.1 GCA_009695405.1 Pedosphaera sp.
CAGTTTCAGCGCCGTCTCCGGGGCTGTGGTCAGTTCTGGAGCCGCCCCGGCCTTACCCATCTCCTTCAACTCTGCGTCTTGGTCAAAAACAAGGACGATCACCTCCTCTGGAACTGATTCTTACCGTCAACTTGTGAATGCACGGATCCGGATTGCTTTCGATCGTTATCGATCTGACCGAACTAGCGGTCGTTGCGATCTGAGCCTCATGCCATCTTCCACCCACCCGCGCCCCTTGCGCTAGCCGCTTGAATCCGCCAGCGATGACCTGTCTCAAAGTGTGCCAGTCTATAATGACAATTTTCTGTCGGTATAAGCACTTGAAGAATCAAAAAATGGAACCGAGTGGAGAGTGAGCCCTAACTAATGGTGATTTTATGCCCGCTAGTTAATTGCCACCGCGACTGGGATCTAACCACGGGGTTTCAGGATAGTACCACCCCCCTTTCATTGCCTCAACATGACCATCGGCAAAGCCGTTGTTGCTTCGCTCATTGTGGCGCAATGCTGGGGCACACCAATTAGGATTATCTCCGGTGACACAATCGGGACATTGGCCAGCTTGGACATCTCCTAACATCCAAGAGCCTGGTTTTTTCGGCGAAGTTGGCGTTACAGCTGGATTCTTTCCCGCGACCCCTTTCGACCCTGAATCGACAATAAAAATGGTGCGTGATGGATTAGCGATACTCAGTTCAGTCCGCTGGACGTAGGGGACGTAGGAGCTCAATTCCCCAGCAAACTGATGGTTTATGGCAAAGTCAGTGGAAGTAGGTGAATTCACCGAGATACCATCCCAAAGTGCAAGTGCAAGAGACTTCTCTTTTCTAGATGGGCAAAGAAGAATATTAGTAGAACCTAAGTAGGGTTGAAGCAGCTGAAACCAAGTGATAAGTCCCTTTGTGTAGGGTGGAAATATATAAGAAACAACGTGTTTACCTCGGTTGTCATCGACATACATTTTACCTGCCAACATAATTTGTCGTGAGTTATTGAGACAACTTATACTCTGGGCTTTTTGTTTAGCCTTCCCTAAAGCGGGTAACAACATTCCAGCAAGAATCGCGATGATGGCAATGACGACCAGCAACTCGATGAGCGTGAAGCCTCGAGAGGCTCGACTAATGGATTGTGAGATCATAAAAAGGGCTTGGTGGTAAAAGGTTCAATTTAATAGAAAATTGTAAATAGGAAACGCAATGTTCCGTTGGCAACGTCTGAAACTGTGCCTATTGGTGGGACCGATATCGCACGCTTGGGCCGAGAATCAGTTCAAAATCCTCCCAATGGAGAAACTTGGTTTGTTCAATGTTGGCTGCCTCCAGTCATTGGACTTGGAAGTCCTACTTTCGCTAACTAGGGAAACCGCCAATCGGAATTTGCTTTCGAGCTCCGCGCGGTTAGGGAGTTAAGCGAAGTCAGGCCGGAAAAATCCGCCGACCAATCTCTCTGGTGCCCGCATAAAATGGGATTATGGGTTATAGAAAAACCAAACATCAAAAGATTAACTAATCCCCACGCAGCGTAATTCACTAACCTTTAAGGTCATTGGTTCAAAACCGCACCGGATAAAAGTTCCCCATTTCTCTTTCTTAAATCGAGGTGACTCAGCAACGATTATTTAACCCATGAAACACGCACCCTTTGGCACCTTGCTGGTTTGGCTCCTGACACTCCAAGCTAGGGCAGCAGATTTAGCGATCCCAAAAGATATTAGCTTTCTTCGAGCTGTGGAATTTTCCAACCCGTCGGGCGAACCGCTTCAACTTAATATCGCCGCTCCGAAGAAAGGTTCGGGGCCGTTTCCCGCCGTCCTTTGTATTCATGGGGGTGGTTTTCGCGCTGGCACTCGGGAAGGGTACGACGGCCTCTGTATTCAGTTGGCTCAGAAAGGTTACGTCGCCGCAACGGTCACCTATCGATTGTCCCCAGCCGCACGGTTTCCTTCTGCTGTCCAAGATTGCAAAACTGCTGTTCGTTGGTTGCGTGCCAATGCAGCAAAGTATCGGATCGATCCCACCCGCATCGGCGCCACTGGCGGTTCGGCGGGCGGACATCTCGCGCTGTTCTTGGGGTTGACCGCAGGCGTCCCCGAGTTCGAGGGCAGGGGTTATTTGGGGTACTCGAGCGCTGTCTCTTGTGTGGTGAGCTTTAGTGGTCCGACAGATTTCACTAAGTCTTATAATCGGAGTGTCGATGCTGGAGAAGTGTTGCCTCTCTTTTTTGGTGGCAACCTTTCGACCAAGCTCCGCGAGCATATTCAAGGTAGCCCCCTTAATTGGGTCACTCCACGCGCTGCGCCAACCCTTTGCATTCACGGCACAGCTGACCCCTATGTTGCTTATGAACAAGCCCAATGGCTTGTGGATCGTTTGAAAACGAGCGCTGTGCCCGTGGAACTTCTGACGATGGAAGGTGCGGGTCACGGCTTTAAGGGTGCGGACGCGCAGAAAGCACAAGAAGCCATGATGACCTTTTTCGATCAGTGGCTAAAGCCCGCCGCCAAGTAAGGGGCCGAGTCCTCTACTGAAGTCCTGTCCTTTTTTTTCCGCTGGACAGCTTTCAAAACGGTACCAAAAAAGAGTTAAAGCATCAGATATTCCAGAATTTCCTTGAATGATTTCTACAGTATTTCTTCGATGGCGGCCTTGAAATCAACCTTGCTCGCACTTTCGCTCTGTTGCGGCGTATCGCTAACGGCTCAAAAGTCTCCCAATGTGCCTCAGCCTCCTCTTGCCGGGGAACAGATGGACGCAGGATTTAGGAAGGTCATTCTGGATGCGGATTTACAGAAACCAGATGGTACTAGGGAAGACACGATCGAAGATCCAATGGAACTGGCCGTCGCCAAGGATGGTCGAGTTTTTTATGCCCAACGCAACGGCATTATTAAAATGTGGAAACCGGACACCAAAGTCACGGTGGAGATTGGAAAAGTCCCTGTGTTTAAGGGAAACGAAGATGGGATGTTAGGCATCGCTCTTGATCCGAATTTCTTAAAGAACGGCTGGATTTTTCTTAATCACTCCCTTCCAGAAACGACTCAAGACGCAAGCGGCCAAGACGTCGGTGTTATCCGAGTCTCCCGTTTTACGCTTGTTGGAAATACGTTGGATCTCGCTTCGGAAAAGACCGTCATCGACATTCCTGAATTGCGGGGGAAAGCCTGTTGCTATGTTGGTGGTTCTTTGGCCTTCGATGCCAAGGGTAATCTTTATATTGCCATCGGCGACAACACCAATCCATTTGAATCAGATGGCCGTTCCCCAAGTGATGAACGGGTTGGGCGCGCTCCGTGGGATGCCCAAAAGTCCTCTTCTAACATGAATGACTTGCGCGGAGGTGTGAGCCGTATTCATCCAGAACCAAACGGGACCTACACGATACCCAAGGGTAATTTATTCCCGCCGGGCACCCCAGGGACGCGTCCGGAGGTGTTTGGAAAGGGTGGCCGTAATGTATTCCGAATCTCGGTGGACCAACGCAGCGGGACTTTGTACTGGGGCGATGTTGGCCCTGATGCTGGCGAACAAGATCCGAAGCGCGGACCCGCCGGATTTGACGCGATTATTCAGGTTAAAAAAGCAGGCTTTTTTGGGTGGCCGTATTCTCGCGGCGATAATAGAACCTATGCTCGTTATGATTTTACTGCGGCTGAAGTTTATGTAAAAGACAAGGCAGAGTACGACAAGGCAAAGGCGGCTTACGCCAAAGCGGTTAAGGAAGCCAAAGACGTCAGTACAGTGACCTTGGTGGCCCCCAAACCTCCGGCCCCCTATGTGCCTATGGAGACGGTTTTCTTTTCTGCTGAGCATCCAGTTAATAACTCTCCGAATAACACAGGCATTAAAAATTGTCCGCCCATACAACCGGCTTTCATTTGGTACCCCGGCGGGACCTCAACCAAGTTTCCAGCGGTCAACGGGGGCGGTGGACGGACGGCTATGGCTGGGCCGATTTATTATTTTGACCCCAAAAATAAATCAGAGACGAAGCTTCCCAAGGAATACGACCACACACTGTTCATTTATGAATGGTCGCGGAATTGGATTGTTGCGGTGCATCTGGATGAGAACGAGCAAATTGCAAAGAACGCCGCCGGCTCTCTAAAAATGGAACGGTTCTGCCCGAAGATGACCTTTAAGCGGCCGATGGATTTAGAATTCGGTCCAGACGGTTGCCTTTACCTCATTGAATACGGAACGGCTTGGGGCAATAACAAAAATACTCAGATTGTTCGCCTCGACTACGTTGGTAAATAAGTGGGTTGACTGCGTTTATCCTTTGACGGCGCGGGAGATGACCATCCCCGCCGTCGATTGTCCTAGGTGAGAACGAGGCTATTTTGTCTTGGTCAAATTTAGGGGTCCCGATGCGGTTTCAAATCGGTTGGAGTACGTCTCTAGGATCGACGTCACCGAGTCTTTTTTGTAGCCTCACTTCTCTCTTAGAATTCTCACGAAGTTTATCGGGGTTCCCGTTCTTGTTATCCATGTTACCGCGATTTTTACAACGCCTCCGTCATCGATTGCTCGGAAGAACCACTTCGTACGACGAGGGGCTTAGGGACGAAGCTGCCTTTTGGCGACGTTCCCTTGCCGAGGGCGGGCGACATTGGAATGCGGAAGCGTTTCGGATGCGAATGGATCCGTGCTTCGAGTTTCAGCTTTCTTTGCGAGAATTAGTGGCAAATTCACCGGTAGCTTTCACGGGCACAATTCAGGTTCTTGATGTCGGCGCAGGCCCTCTGAGTGGGGTGGGTCATCATTGGCCTGGGCGCAATGTCCAACTGACTGCGGTCGATCCCTTGGCGGATACCTTTGATCAAATTATCAGTGAACTTCAGCTCAAGCCTCCAACGCAAACTCAGAGGGCCTCTGGCGAAGATCTTCTTTCTATTTTTCAACCGGACACCTTTGACATCGTTGTTTGTTCTAATGCATTGGACCACAGCCGAGATCCAATGCGGTGTATTCAACAGATGTTTGCGGTGACCCGGCCGGGTGGATGGATGTTTCTCTGGCATTATCAGAATGAAGCTCAAGAAGAGGGGTATGTCGGATTACACCAGTGGAATCTAGATGAGGCGAATGGGGACCTCCTTTTATGGAATAAAACGGCCCGCCAATCCTGTCGAGCGGTCTTGGGATCAGCTGCTGCGGTAGACACACGGCCCGATCCGGCGGTGCCGAGATCTATCGTCGCTCGTATTCAGAAACGGATCGTCTAATGGACCTATGAATCGTATCGCTGTTCTGAATGTTGTTGGGCTTAGCTTGAGGCATATTGGACCTCATACACCTCGACTGAGTCGGTATTTATCGACTTGGAATCATTCAGTCATCGACCCCGCCTTCCCCGCAGTCACTTGCACGGCTCAATCGAATTACCTGACTGGGCGCCTGCCCTCTGAACATGGCATCGTGGCTAATGGTTGGTATGATCGCTTGCTGTCCGAGGTTCACTTTTGGAAACAGTCCAATCAGGTGGTTACCGCACCCAAAATCTGGGATGTCTTAAAGGAACGGAATCCAGCGTTTACCTGTGCCAAAATGTTTTGGTGGTACAATATGTACTCGAACGCGGATTGGTCGGTCACACCCCGCCCCATGTATCCGGCTGATGGTCGTAAGTTCTTCGATATTTATTCTTGGCCGTATGGGTTACGACCGGAGCTAAAGAAAGCGTTGGGTGATTTTCCCTTTGCGACTTTCTGGGGTCCAGCGGCTGGAGTGCAAAGCCCACAAGGGGCGCCTGATGCGGCGACGCGTTGGATCGCTAACTCAGCAAAGTGGATTGAAGAGGCTCAGTCGCCCACCCTGAATCTGATTTATCTGCCGCATCTCGACTACAATCTTCAACGACTTGGGCCAGGGCATCCGGAAATCGCCGTCGATCTGATGCGTATTGATTCCATTGTCGGGGATTTAGTCGATTTCTTCACCGAAAGGGGGGTTCAACCCGTGGTGCTCAGTGAGTACGGTATCACCGCTGTTTCTCGTCCCATTCATCTCAATCGCATTTTTCGCGAACATGGTTGGTTAACTCTGAAGGAAGAGTTAGGGCGTGAAGTGCTCGATATTGGAAATTCCAAGGCCTTTGCGGTTGCGGATCATCAGGTGGCTCACATCGTGGTTCGTGATCCTGCGATGCGGGATGCTGTTCGTGCTGTTGTGGTAGCCACACCCGGAGTGGCTGAGGTGCTTGGGTCGGAGGCGAAGTGTCTTCGTGGCATCGATCATTCAAGAGCAGGTGACTTAATCGCTGTTTCGTACGAGGACGCTTGGTTCACTTATTACTACTGGTTAGACGAGGCTCGCGCCCCTGATTTTGGACGTTGCGTGGATATCCACCGGAAGCCCGGATACGATCCGGTAGAACTGTTTCTTGATCCAAAAATTCCAGCAGTGAAGCTGAAGATACTTTGGCGTTTGCTTCAAAAGAAGCTGGGATTCCGGATGTTGATGGATGTGATTCCTCTAGATGCTTCGTTGGTTCGTGGATCGCATGGTGCAAGGCCTTCCTCGAGTCAGGATTGGCCGTTAATCATCACTCCAGGCCCGTTACCCCAAGAACGCATCGTGTCCACAGACATATTTAATCTGCTTCAAAAAGCAGTGATGGGAGATTGATGCGATGAGTTCAGTCGACTTGCTAACGCCTCAGCAGATTAAATCGGGTTTGGTTTTGTCGCGATGGAATGCCTCTAAGAGCTTGAAGGGTTATCTTGAGTTCGTTTTCAGATCTTGGCTGTTGACGAAGCTCACCTTTCGTTGTTTTTTCAGGATGAAAGGGCTGAATTTTGAATTCCCTGTTTTTGTTTTTTTTGAACTATTTTCGGCAGGCGAGCCTTCTGGGCCTGCTGCTAATATTGGCTCCTAGCCCATTTCTCTATCCTCTTGGAGCTGCGGTTAAATCAGCACCGTCGATACGGCCTAATATTCTTCTGGTTCTCGCAGATGACTTAGGTTTTTCCGATATCGGTGCCTACGGCGGTGAAATTAAAACACCCAACTTAGATGCGCTGGCCGCGGGGGGGCTCCGGTTTACCCAATTTTATAATACAGCCCGATGCTGGCCTTCCCGTGCTGCTTTGCTCACGGGTTATTATGCCCAACAAGTGCGGCGCGACACAGTTTCTGGGGTAAAAAGTGGCATCGCTGGGGTACGGCCTCCTTGGGCTCGGTTATTACCAGAATACCTCCGTCCTTTCGGTTACCGCAATTATCATTCCGGCAAGTGGCATGTGGATGGAAAACCGCTCCAAAACGGATTTGATCACTCCTATAGTTTGGATGATCACGACCGATACTTCTATCCCAAGCTTCATCGCGAAGATGATATCAATCTGCCCCCAGTGAAGACCAATAGCGGTTATTACGCGACCACGGCGATAGCCGAACACGCGATCCGTTGTCTGCGGGAACATGCTGCTCAATTTAGTGATCGGCCCTTCTTTAGTTTCGTTGCCTTTACCGCACCGCATTTTCCCGTGCAAGCCCCTGCCGAGGATGTGGAGCGGTATCTGAATCTCTACACCGTTGGGTGGGATTTATTGCGAATCCAAAGAGGGGGTCAACTCAAGCGCCTAGGAATTGCTACGGACGCTTTGGCCTCAGTTGAACGTGATCTAGGCCCTCCCTATGGGTTTCCAACCGATCTTCTCAGTCTGGGGGCCCAAGAAGTGAACCGCCCACTGCCGTGGATTGAATTAACACCAGCGCAGCAGCGGTTTCAGGCTAATAAAATGGCCGTTCACGCCGCAATGGTCGATCGCATGGATCACGAAATTGGGCGTATTATCTCTCAAATTCGCACCCAAGGGTCTCTCGAAAACACCGTGGTTTTATTTCTTTCGGATAATGGTGCTAGCGCCGAAATGATGGTCCGAGGTGACGGCCATCATCCTGAAGCGGTTTGTGGTACGGGTGCCACTTTTCTGAGTATCGGACCCGGATGGTCTTCCTTGGCAAATACTCCTTTTCGACGTCATAAAACCTGGGTGCACGAGGGCGGCATTTCTACGCCATTGATTGTTCATTGGCCTCAAGGAATTACTGCGCGAGGTGAAAATCGGACTACGCCAGGGCATCTTGTCGACTTAGTACCCACCCTACTAGAAGTTGCCGATGGTTTCTCTCACATTTGGCAGGAAGGCAAAGCTGGGCCTGAATCTCCGGGGCTTAGCTTGACCCCAGTTTTTAAACAAGATCGCGATCTCCATCGAAAATTTCTCTGGTGGCATCACGAAGGAAATAGAGCCTTGAGGATAAGTTCTTGGAAGTTAGTTGCCGCTGGCAAGGATAACCCTTGGGAACTCTACGATCTTGCCGTTGATAGAGCAGAATCCAGAAATCTTGCTGCCGCTCATCCGGAACGTGTGAGTGCTATGGCCGCCCTCTGGACCCAGCAGGAAGAGCAACACACGGTTATCGCAAAAAGGGACCTGTCTAAACCTTAGTATTTTAGGGAGCGATTGTCGGAAACGACACGATTCAAAAGAACGTTCGCTTCATTCGAAAATTTATTAATTATCAGTTGTAAGTTTTACTGATAAAAATCCAATCTTTGACTAGAATTAGGTCGTTAACTTAACCCAGCCATCTCTCACATGACGCCTCTGGCCAACAACTTTGATCTCCCTCTGCTTGAGGCAACCAGTCGACAATTGGCTGAAGAAATCGGTTCAGAAAGTGCCTCGGAGCTATTCATGTGCTATCTGCAGGATTCTCCAGGTCGATTCGAAGAAATGAAGCGGCTTGTTGGCGTTGGTGATCGAAAATCACTAGGCCTCTTGGCTCATTCGATCAAAGGGAGTTCCTCAATTTTTGGTTTGTCTGCATTGGAATCGCTGGGACATCAGTTGGAGAATGAGTCTGAAACGGAAGGGTTAGAGCGGCTTGGAGGCCTTATTCAGGAATTGGATCGCGAATTTAAGCTCGCTGCTCCGGAGATTTTAAGACTGTCCTCTGAACTGGCCGCGCGGGCCTGAAGAGCGATTTCAATTTGTCAATCGACAGCAGCACTGTGTCGGGTGAATTATGCCTTACCTGACATTCTGGCTGCGCTCGAACACCAAGACTGACAGCCCCCACCCTTTCACTCTTCTCCTTTTAGCACATGAAACCTTATTGGTCCGGAGTTTTTCCAGCTATCACCACTCAATTGCACAAGGACGGGTCTCTCGACTTGGAAGCAACAGCTGTACACGCCCATATCCTAATTGAGAGCGGGGTTAGTGGATTGATTTTTCTGGGGTCCCTCGGTGAAAATCAATCGATGACGGGTAGCGAGAAGCGGTTGTTAATGGAAGCCATGATCCAAGCGGTCAAGGGTCGTGTGCCTGTCTTGAGTGGTGTGGCAGAATCAAGCCTGCAAGAAGCGATTCGCTACGTTAGGGATCTCGAAAAATTAGGGATCGACGGCTTTATGCTTATGCCGCCGATGATTTATAAGTCGCCGGATCCTGAAGAGTCGCTGCATCACTTCCGCAATGTCGCCCGATCTACCGGGTTACCGATCATGGTCTATAATAATCCGATCAGTTATGGGCATGATATTACGCCCGAATTGTTCGCCACTTTAGCCACAGAAAAGAACTTCGTTGCCCTCAAGGAAAGCTCCGGAAATATCCGGCGCATCACCGATTTACATAATGCTGTCGGCGGTCGCTATGCGATCTTTACCGGAGTCGATGATCTCGCACTCGAGGCATCGATCCTCGGTATCGATGGATGGGTAGCCGGCACTGGCATTGCTTTTCCCAGCGAAAATCAATATTTTTGGGAATTAACCCGCCGTGGAGATTGGGATGCGGCGCGTGATTTTTACCGTTGGTTCACTCCGCTTCTGCACTTGGATATTCATCCGAAATTCGTTCAGTATATTAAACTCGCCGTTCAAGAGTGCGGCATTGGAAAAGAATGGGTCCGCGCACCTCGGTTGGTGCTCAAGGGCCCTGAGCGTAAGGCAGTCCTGAAAATTATCCACGACGGTATCGCCACTCGCCCTAAACTTGCGAAGATCGGTAAGGTCGTGAAGTATGAGACAAAACCGAAGCGCTAGGTACTAAATCCCGAGCGAGATCCGTTTGCTTGGTATCAACATTAGAGTTTTTAACCCCTGTTTCTTCGCGCGGCTTGGCTCCGAGGGCGTAAACCCTTATAAACACCCAGTGATGCCGCCATTTCAACGTCCGTCCTTCCGTCCATTAAGACCGTTCCGCGCCCAAAATTCGGGCGATGGCCCGGTCGCGGCACCTTCGGTGGATACCTCAAAATGGCAGGCTCCTTGGGTTTGGTTGAAGTACCACACGGCAAATCCTGTTGTGTACCCAGCCATGATCCGCGATGCCTCGGCGGGGGCTAAACCTGGCGATTGGGTCCATGTTTACGACAAAACTGGAGCCCCAGCCGGTAATGGACTTTGGAATCCAAGATCACGGGTTCCTTTAAGGATGCTTCACAGCGGTGAGCAATTTGTGGAGGAGACCTTCCTGACAGAATTAGTAGATCGAGCCATTCGTCACCGTATCGATTTCCTGCAACTACCTAAGGTCACCGATGCCTTTCGGGTGGTGCATTCCGATGCCGATGGCTTGAGCGGTTTAATTGTCGATAAATTTGCTGATGTCCTGAGTATTTAGGTCCATAGCCTTGGTATGTTTCAACGGATCGGACCTTGGATCGCGCGGATGCACGAACTGCTGGGAACCAAGCGAGTGGTATTTGATATCGATGACACTGTCTCAAAAAACGAGGGTATTTCCTCTAATTTAGCCAAGATGGACCCGGTGCGAATGGTGAAGATTACTGAGCATGGAGTCCGCTATGAAGTCGACTTTGCTGAAGGGCATAAAACGGGGTTCTTTTGCGATCAACGCGATAATCGACTTAAACTCTCTCGCTACACTCAAGGTCAACGCGTTCTCGATTTGTGCTGTTATTCGGGTGGGTTTTCCATTGCATCAATGCTTCTCGGTGGTGCAGTTGAAGCTACTGGAGTCGATCTCGACGAAGCAGCGATCGCGATGTCTAAACGCAATGGCAACATCAATAAGGTCCGCGTTAATTGGACTCATTGCGATGCCTTTAGCTACGCGCGTCAAATGCGCGATAATGGAAGTCAGTGGGATACAGTTGTACTCGACCCACCCAAGCTCATTCATAGTCGCGATGACGAAGACGCTGCGGAAGGGCGTCAACGCTATGAGGATCTCAATGGATTGGGCATGGTGCTAACTCGTCCGGGTGGATTGCTGGTGACCTGTTCCTGTTCAGGAATGCTTTCTGCCGAAGAATTTGATGATATCGTTATTCGAATGGCCGCTCGAACTCGCCGTAAGCTGCAGATTTTAGATCGAACGGGTCCGGGTGAAGATCATCCAGTTATGTCGAATTGTCCCGAAAGCCGTTATTTGAAAGTCATTTGGGCGCGGGTTTGGTAGCGGGCATTCTATCGGCGCACCGATACCCGACCTCAGGTTTCGATAAGGGGAGTTTGTATATGTCGGATGGCGCTCAACCGACTTTTACTTTACCTTCGAGTGAGACTTGACACCGGAGGTCGGTGAGCGAGTAGAACTGTCCTTTCGATCCGATCTACTCCCAGCGGGTCGGACCATCCAGAACGCAGAATTTAATCATGAGCCAACCGGAACAGCATTCATTTCAAGCCGAGATCCAGCAACTTCTCGGAATCGTCATCAACTCGCTCTACACGGACCGAGAGGTCTTCGTGCGGGAACTTATTTCGAACGCCGCCGACGCGTGCGAAAAGGTCCGCTTCCTTCGGACGAGCGGCGAGATTGCTGGCGGCGATGTGGAACCGACTATTACTCTCACAACGGATACTGAAGCCGGAACATTGACTTTGACGGATACCGGTATCGGTATGACCCGAGAGGAGTTGGTGCAGAATTTGGGAACAATCGCGCATTCTGGTACTAAAGCATTCCTGAAGGGACTTGCTGATCAGCAGAAGCCAGATACACGTTTGATCGGTCAGTTCGGGGTGGGATTTTACGCGGCGTTTATGGCTGCAAAACAGGTAGACGTGTATTCCCGTTCGCAGAGAGATACGACCGAGGGTTGGCGTTGGACAAGCGAAGGAGGAAATGGATTCGTACTTGAGCCCGCACCCGATGCCGCCCCAGGGACTCGGATTGTTCTGGCTCTCAAAGACGATGCGAAGGATTTCGCCGAACCTGAAACTCTTGAGCGGATCATTAAGCAATACTCAAACTTCGTCGCCTTCCCGCTAGAACTGAATGGAACACAACTCAACACCGTGCAAGCCATTTGGGCACGGTCAAAGAATGAGGTGAAGGAGGAAGAATATAGCCAATTTTACGAGTTTCTGGCTCACGACAAAGAGGCACCTTTATACCGGTTACACTTCACCGCCGACGCTCCTATCGCCATTCAGTCGCTCCTTTATGTGCCCTCGAGGAGTATGGAAATGCCAGGAATGGGACGTCAGGAATCTGAAGTCCAACTGTACTGCCGAAAAGTCTTGATTGATTCCAAGTCTCGTGGGCTATTGCCGGAGTGGTTGCGGTTTATCCGTGGCGTCGTGGATAGCGAGGATCTACCGCTCAATGTGTCACGCGAACGGATGCAGGATTCTAGCCTGATGCAGAAGCTCAGTAAGGCCCTGACCAATCGCTTCCTCAAACACTTGGGTGAAGAGGCTGAAAAAGATCCGATCGCTTATGACAAATTTTACACCGAGTTCCATCGCTTCATTAAGGAAGGCGTCCTCAGTGATTGGGAGCATCAAGCGACTTTGGGTAAACTTTTGCGCTACGACTCTTCCGCTATGGAAACCGGCAAAAAGACCTCTCTTCCCGACTATGTGAAGCGTATGCCTGAAGGACAAAAAGAGATCTATTATCTTTTGGCCAAGGATCGTGCCTCTGCTGAGGGAAGCCCGTACTTCGAGGTTTTCCGTGAGAGAAAGTTTGAGGTGCTCTTTGTCGAAGATCCGATTGATGAATTTGTCATGGATCGTTTGCGCGAATTTGACGGTAAAACAATCACGGCAGCGGAAAAGGCGGCGTTAGACTTGGATAATCAGAATAAAGAAGGAGCTCTATCGGATGACGATGCCGCCGCTCTCTCAGGATGGCTCAAGCTGACATTAGGCGAAGCCGTGAAAGAGGTTCGGTCATCAAAGCGCCTCGTGGAGAGTCCGGTGGTCATGGTGGAAAGTGACAAATCCCTCACCGCTTCGATGCGTCGAACTTTAAAGTTAATGGGACGAGATATGGCTGAGATGACCGACCCGTCACCCGATCTGGAAATCAATCCGCGCCATCCGGTGGTGGTGAAGTTAAACTTGTTGCGTCAAACAGACGGCCCACTCGCTAGCTTGGTCGCTGAACAACTCTTCGATCAGGCCCGCTTGGCTTCCGGACGCCTCGAAGATCCGCGAGCGATGTTGCAACGGATGAACACCTTGCTCTCCAAGGTTGTTGGCGCCTGATTTACCTTCCAAATCGAAGGGACGGTTCCGATTTCTGCCGGAACCGTCTTGGTAACTCTTTACACGTTAAACTTAAAGAGGAGGACGTCGCCATCAGCCACGACGTATTCCTTCCCTTCCATTCGGTAGAGGCCTTTTTCGCGAGCCACAGCGACCGATCCGCAAGTGACCAAGTCTTTGTAAGAGACCGTTTCAGCCTTGATAAAGCCACGCTCGAAGTCGCTGTGGATCACGCCGGCCGCTTTCGGGGCGGTGTCCCCAGCGTGAATAGTCCACGCGCGAACCTCCTTTTCGCCTGCAGTAAAGTAAGTCCGCAACCCTAGTAAATGATAGGTCGCACGAATCAGTGATCCAACTCCGGATTCCTGCACTCCCATTTCCGCGAGAAATCCCTTGGCCTCCTCATCGGTGAGGTCGACGAGATCGCTTTCAATCTGAGCACTAACCACCGTGGCTTCACAGCCAAGATTGATCTTCGCGTAGTCACGGACTTTAATCACAAAGGGATTCGTATCCGCTGTGGCTAAGTCCCCTTCTTTGACGTTGCAGGCAAAAATTGTCGGCTTGTCGGTCATTAACCAGAAGGTCTTCGTCAACACCTTATCCTCTGCAGTCAGTTCACATGTCAGTGCGGGTCGACCCGTGTCCAAATGGGGCTTTAGTTTGTGCAGAACAGCTTGTTCCGCTTGCGCTTCCTTGATCCCTCGCTTGGCATCTTTGCCAACTTTGTCGAGTCGCTTGTTCACCGCTTCTAGATCCGCTAACACTAACTCTGTGTTGATAATTTCAATGTCGCGAACTGGATCCACGCTGCCGGTGACGTGGTGAATATCGGGGTCTTCGAAGCAACGTACCACTTGAACGATGGCGTCCACTTCACGGATGTGAGTGAGAAACTTGTTACCCAAGCCCTCACCCGCACTGGCGCCCTTCACCAGTCCTGCGATATCAACGAACTCAATCGCAGCGGGAATGACAACGGTCGTCTTGGCAATCCCTTGGAGGACGCCGAGTCGCTCATCCGGCACGGTGACAATCCCTACATTAGGATCGATCGTACAGAATGGGTAATTTGCTGCCTGCGCCTTGCGGGTGCGGGTGACAGCGTTAAATAGGGTCGATTTACCAACGTTAGGCAAACCAACGATGCCGGTCTTAAGCATAATTCGGGCAGCAGGAAAGCGGGGCGAGGCTTCGGGGGAAAGGGGATTCTCACAACTTCGTGCGATTTTAGAGAATCTGAAGTCCGGACTTAGGCTGAGAATCGAGCACTTTATTCGCTGATTCAGGCAACATTCTTACGCTTTCATCGAGAAGACGCTGTGCTTCGGCGGGGTTGACTGCGATCTGCTCGGCATGATTTCGAAGGAGCGCCGTGGCGTAGTGAACCAACCCTTGACGCAAGGGGATTCCAAAGACAGCAAGAACCACTCCGAAGACAATGGGGTTCCATCCTCGCGCTTGCCCTGTCTCAATCGCATCAAGATAGCATTGAATGATTTTTTGGTCCCGTAATGCCCGTAATCGTCCCAATTGATGCCTACCGACACAGCAAGACGCTTTAGCCAGTGAAGGAGAAAGATCTCGCCCAAAGCGCTGATCTAGTTGGAGGAGTTCCCGATGATACCCGCGACGGGTTAATTCTGCCGCTTGAAGAATAGCTGGCCATTCCGTGTTCTGAATCAGCCCTTCCCGAAGCTCAGCTAGCACTTTTCCGGCTAAAATACCGCGCGTAACTGGCGCCCAACTCCTCGGATTCTCAGGAATCCCCAATTGTTCAACAATGGTGGATAGACTGCTTACCGAGTCAGAATTGGGGTCGGATCTTTGAGCCGTTACTGGGTTAAACTCTGCGGACATCTGAGCTTGAGCGTAAACTGTATCGGCCATTGGACCAACTTCCGAACAGCTTTTTGACTGGTAGATTGAAAACAAAATTAGTTTCGATTAACTTCGTCCACGTCGGTTCGGTGGGGCGGTTGGCGCAGTGGTTAGCGCAGATGCTTTACACGCATTTGGTCGGGGGTTCGAATCCCTCACCGCCCACCAACAATCAATGGTCTATTTCATGCGCATTCTTTGCATTCACGCGCACTTCGATGATTTCGAATTTGTCGCGGCAGGTACTTTTGAATTGTTTCGACGACGTCTTGAGTCCGGTCTGCAGGCAAAAATTGTTATCTGCACCGATGGACGATCGGGTCACCAGTTCCGTACCCGCGAGGAGACAGCTCGGATCCGTCTGGCTGAACAAGCGACTGCGGCGCGGGTGGGTGGGTATCAGTTCGAACGACTCGCCCGCCCAGACGGTCGATCCTTCGGTGAGGCGCGCCTCTTGACCAACGACCTTCTGGCCGCTCTCTGGAAGGCCATTCGCGATTTCGAACCGGATTACCTTTTCTGCCCCCCTCTTCCCGAAGACACACGTGCCGGAGTGCACCCTGACCATATCACCGTGGCTGAAGCGGTACGTCGAGTCGCATACATGATCAACGTTCCCCATGCCTTTCTTGACGAATATCCTGTCGCCGATGAATCCGTATCGCGATGGATTAAGACCCCCGTCATTCTCAACACCTTCGACAGCTACATGGGTGCCAGTGGCAGTCGAGGACCTGATTTTTGGGTGGATGTAGAACTTGGTTTCAACCAAATCGTACAGCAATCTTGGTGTCACCAAAGTCAGATCACAGAGTGGCTTCCTTGGATTGGGCGCCATGACATGTCGCCCCCAGCCGATTTGCCGACTTGGGAAAAAACACTTCGAGAACGCGCCCTCAGACAAAGGCGCTCTCTGGGGCTAGGAGAGGGGCCTCCAGTCGAGGTATTTGCCCTGACCCAGTGGGGTGAGTCGGCCTCGCGTGAGCAGATTGAAAAAGATTTCCCAACCGTTCATTGGTTCTGAGATTTGAAGTTGGATTTGGTGAATAAGTGTAAGCGTACGCCCAACCCCATGGTTCCCTAGTTAGCGAAAGTAGGATATTCCGTGATCGAAGGCGGGGGAAGAAAGGTCGACCGACCGGATTAGGCTTTCGCAGGTTTCCAGTTCCAAGGCAGGAGTTCGGCAACGGTAGGGTTCGTTGCCTTTGGAATACGCCGCAACACATCCGTCAACCCTGCCACCGGATCTAACCCGTATCGTCGTGCAGTTATTAAAACACTGTAAATCACCGCACTCCGCCATCCTGCGTCCGGGTGCCCAATGAAGAGCCAGTTCTTCTTCCCAATACAGGTGGG
>SIAZ01000048.1 GCA_009695405.1 Pedosphaera sp.
ACGAACCATACCGTTGCCGAACTCCTGCCTTGGAACTGGAAACCGGCGAAAGCCTAATCCGGTCGGTCGACCTTTCTTCCCCGCCTTCGATCGCGGAATATCCTACTTTCGGCAACTAGGGAACCATGAGGTTGGGCGTACGCTTACGAATGAACCTCATCATTCCCGGTCTGATGATCGAGTATTTTAGATCTGCTGCCCTAGTGACTATGACTGGAAAAGTGCAGACAAAAACCCTGACTGTAGTGCGATCAAGGCGTCGAAATCGGAATTTGTTGTGTCTCTTTTTATGGATCGAGTCCCTTGAAAAATCGGAAACATCTGAATCTGCTATCTGGCTGATTGGATTCTTTCCGAGCCCAATGGATGCGGGGGTTCGGGTGTAGTCATGAAGAGAGACCTTCATAGAGCCACCCTGTTCCCCTGATTATCGATCTGCGTCTGAAGTCTTAGAGGGCAGGGGTTGAAGAGTGAGTGGATCGCGCAGGGGCAGATCTCGAATACCGCCTTTGGAGAGAGTTTCTAATCTAACCGGATGATCGGGATGCGTTTTGAGAATCTCTTCCTTTTTCCCCACCACTAGCAGGGTGACGCGGTCTGGGTGGAGATGTTTGATAGCGGCTTCCTGAACCTCGGCGATGGTCACCGACTCAAGCCTTTGGCGATATGTTTTCCAAAAATTGGGGTTCTTTTTAAAACGCCCAGTGAATTCTTCTCGAGCAAACAACGCCGCTACCTTGCTTTGGGTATTAAAGTTTTCTGGGAACGTATCGATGAACGAGCGCTTGGCTGTTCGCAGTTCCTCTTCGGTAACAGGTTTCTCGATCATGCGTTGCATTTCTTCGAGAACAATACTTGAGGCATAAGCGACCGTACGGCTCTTACTTTGAAAACCAGCGCGGAAGGTCGATGGGAACCAGTTGCCGCCAGGAAAGGAACTACCCGCTGAATAAGCCAAGCCTTCATCACTACGGACCCGATTCATAATGCGGGCGGTGAACCCACCCCCTCCGAGGATGTCGTTCATCATTTGAATAGCAGGATACGACGGGTCATCTCGCATCACTCCAGATAGTAGGATTGAGACACGACCTTGGGGGACATCTTTATCGACGACGTAGACACCGGGAGCCGCGGGATGAAGAACCGCTGGAATGGGAGGCGGTAACTCGCCTTGGAACGGCCACTTTTCAAAGAGTGACTCGAGTTGTGCGATCATCGCGGTACGATCGAAATCTCCACTCACAGCGAGGGTAAAGTTCGCCGGATGAAACCACTTATGATGGAAGGTTAGAAGTTCCTGACGGGTGATCGCAGTGATGCTAGATCCGGTCGGATTTCGAGCAGCCCAAAAGTCAGGTCCATGAGCCAAGGCCGCTATTTCACGGGCTTCAATATCGGCCGAATCATCATTGCGCTGTTTCAATCCCTGCAGTGTTTGTTGGCGTCGCAATTCCAATTTATCCTCTTGGAACCGTGGGCGACTGAGGACATCGCGGAGGATTCTGAGTCCTTCGGGAAGATCCTTAGAAAGAAGATTGATAGAGACAGTACCTGAATCGGCACCAATGGCAGAAGAGAGCGAGGCTGCGAGGAAAGCGAGTCGTTCTTCGAGGGCGTCGGCGGAGACCTCTTCTGTACCGCCGTGAACCAGCAAAGTCCCCAATATCGAAGCCAGACCTTGGCGGTCGACGGGATCGAGGTAACTGCCTGCTCGAACGGTCACCTGAACAGTGACAAGAGGGAGTTCGCGATCTGGGATGATATAGGCGACCGGTCCTGATTTGAGCTGCGTGCGATGAAGAGAGGGATCTGGCGGTTGATAGCGCAGTTCGGGAAACGCTAGTTTTTCGGGTCGATCGGGGATAGCCGCCGTCGCAAGCCAAGCGGCGACAGTGAGTAAAGCGAGCGAAGTGCGGATCAACATGGGGAGACTCTCTGGTTAACTGGCATTCCCTGCAAGTCCGGTGGTGGGTTAACACCACCGGAAAGTAGTTTTTTTAGAAGCCAGACAAGGAATTAAGATTTGGATCGGCCTTGGCTTGTTTGCGAAGATCGATGGCTTTGGGATCCATAGCCAATCGAGCATCGCTGAGAGCCATCGCTTTTTTAAGATTGGCGATGGCTATTTCCGGATGACCTCCAATGATCTGAAAAGAAGCGAGATAAAACCAAGTTTCTGGGCGGGATGGTTCGACAGTTGAGTAAAGCACCAAAGCCGATTCCGCCTTGTCGAAACGACCTATTTGTCGATAGGCCTCGACCAGAGCGCGCAGGTATTCGGGTCGAGTTGAGGTATTGGTCAGCAGCACTTCTAGGGCCGCGATAGCTTCATTGCTTTGGCCGACAGAGAGATAAGTCGAGGCAAGCGCGAAGACTGATTTGGCGTCGGCATTGGGGCCTGATGCTTTCTTTTTCAGGGCGGCAGTTGCAGCGGGTGAAGAGGACTGTTGATAGGATTTGAGTTGGTTCACCAGACTCTGAATTCCTTGGTTATCGGCATCGAAAATTTCGCAAGTACTCGCCACGAGGACAGCATCATCATAACGGCCGAGAGAGGCGAGGAGTTGAGCGTAGTTGAACACGGTTTCAGGGCTATAAGGACAGAAAGCAAAAGCCTGTTTCAGGGCGAATTCGGCCTCACGAATCATGCGTTGTTGGATGACCGGATTCGTCGTGGTATTTATCCGCCAAGTGTAGACGGATTTACCGATAGCATTGCGAAGTTTGGAGAAGGCTTTCTGGGAATTATCATCGCGAACAAAGGTAGGATCGCCTTGAAACCCGGTCAGATCCCGTTGCTGATAGGTCTTGAGTGCCCACTTGCAGATGTCTTCGATGGGTGTCTCGTAGGTGATCCAATTGCCGATGAACCGTTCCGAGTATTGACACCAGTATTCGTGATCGCGTTGGACCATTTCCTCAGTGATTTCGGCTACTGGATTCCGTTCAATTTTGAGGATGATGCCGTAGGGGACTAAGTGGGGATACATCCAATCGAGCGGGAAGGATTCTTCGATGTAGAATTCATGAGTAGGGTTCTTATCGAAGATGACCTTAGTGAGGAGTCCGTTGATCTGCATGACTGCGACCTGTCCAGAGACAGAAACCCGACCATCGGACATGACGTTGACTTGTTCGCCCGGTTTGAGGTTGTTGGGATAGCGTTTGGAGGCGTCTTGGACGTACTCAGTAAAACTACGAGAGGCGTCATCTGGACTGGCTGAGAGGATTTCTAGGTCCGGATAAAGACCCCCAAGAGATTGGCTAAAGAGGCCGGGGTAGGATTCCTCGAGGAGGAGTCGATTAAGCCGGACACGATTTGGCGGTAAATTCTGAACAGCGAAAGCTCGCACATGATTACTGAGCTTTATTTGGGCAAAACGTTTAGAATCTTCGGCGAGGGACGGGCCTCGAAGGAGTTGATTGAGCGCGGTCGCCATTGTCTCTGGGGTGGTAGCGGACCTTGTTTGTGATTTCAGAAAAACAGAAAGAGGATCTGTTGCGGTTGCAAGACGAGACTGAAAGGCTTTCAAATCCTTAAAATGATCCGCTTTAAAAAGCGATTCGCCGGTACGTCGATTTTCTTCGATAGCAGTTCCAAGGCCTTGGATAGCGCGGTCGAGAGGACTGAAAAGTGAAGCCACAAAATTAGTCCGCCCTCGAGATTCGGATTTTCGATCATTAAGCATTCCAAGGAAGAAAGGCTTATCATATTGGTATTGTTCTGATCGATTGTAGTGAGCTCGGATGTAGTCCAGATAGGTATTATCTGCGAGCGCGTTTTGGGTGATAATATAGACATCACGACGGTCGAATCCTGAGTCGAGTCGATCCTTCAGAGGTGTAAAGGATTCGGCGAAAATCATATAGGTTGGGCAAAAACGTCCCGGATCTGTACCGCCATAAAGGACTGCATGAGCTGCCATAGGCGGGTAGAGAGGTTTCCCCGCTTTGTCTTTGGGGGCCTTACCATGGCCGGCGTCACGACCTGGTTCGAACATATCGTGACCGAACCAATACCCGAATAAATGACCGCGTTGTTCATTATCGCCCCAGTGAGAGAGAATGGAGTCAAAGGGAATCAGTACAAAGAGAGCGAGAATGGGGGCAAGGGAGATGGATCGTCGATGAATGATGATCCAGAGAGTGAAGGCGACCGACAAGATGAGGCTAAGCAAACCGGCCACCCTCAGGATGGTAAACATGGTTTCGCGATAAATGCTGATAACCTCATAAAGATTAAAGGCACAAGCAATCGTGCCGCCGAGGAGTAAAAAGCGGCGGAAGTCTCCATTTTGATATTGGGTTACCAAGGTAGCGCTAATGAGTGCTATCCCGTAACCCACGGCGAGAGCCACGATGGTATGAGAAGAGGTAAAGAAGACTTTGACCAATTCTTTAGCAGAGCGATCGACACCTGGATTGAGGAGGATCAGTAGAAGGACAGCGAGGCAGAGGTAAATAGCGGATAATCCAACCAACCAAGCACGTTCACGCTGCCGCATTTTCTGAATGAAAGCGAAGGGAACAAGACCGATGAGAAGATTTGCCCAGTTAAACTCTTCACGAGCGCCCTGCGCGTACATCCAGAGTTGTTTGAAAAGAAGGGTTGGATCCGTGCTAGGATTTGTTTTTTCGTATTGTCCCCGAGTGAAGGCATGAATGAAGCCTTCCCAAGTCCGAGGGTAACCCCAGTTCATAGGAGGGTTAGAGGCACCTGCCACCGGCATATAAAGGTAAAAAGCGGCGCCAACTGTGAAGGCGAGTCCAGCAATTAAAACGACATGGAGTTGGTTACCGAGAACTCGGGTCTGGGTGGCTAGAACGGCGGTAACGAGTGCCGAACTGAGGCCTACAAGATTAAAGATAATGAACAGAGGCGCATTTTCTTGGAAAGTTTTGATGACCCCCATGGCGTAGAGAATCAAAAGGAAGCCCCAGATAATAGTGTTACCCAAAAAGAAGTCGCGCCCGAGTCGTTTGTCAGCTGCGGCGATGGCGACTTCGAGACCCATGGCAGCCACAATGAGGGTCTGATGATTACAGAGGCAAAGGCCGAAAAGAAAGAAAGCCCAGTGAAGGAAGCGCCGTTTTTCGGGTGCGTACATCCACTTTAAGAGAAGACAAAAAAGAGCAACAAGATTGAGAACTGCCAGCGTGTAAACTTCGACAATAACACCTTGGCTCCAGATGAAGCCGTTGAAGCCAAGAAGGCAACCGCCCACCCAAGCTGAAACTAAAGAGATGGCGGCCTCGGTCCGGCGCTCGATGCCTTTGAAGAGGTCAATTCCCTCGAGGATTAGGCTAGAACCACGAGAGATAAGCAGAGCAGTAAGACCGGCCGAAAGTGCAGCAGCGACGGCAGACGAGACGGCAACCCGCCAAGCGATATTGGAAAAGGGAAGCAATTGGGTGAAGAGCCAAGAATAAACAGTCCAGACGGGGTATCCGGGCGGATGCGGAATTCCGGCGTACATTGAACCGACGGCTAGTTCACCTGAATCTTCCAGAGTGAGGTTGGGCGCAACGGTGTAGAGATAACCGGCCAGAACGAACACGGTAACCAAGAGAAAACTGAACCAGTCCGTTGGGCGGAAGAGCCGTTGGGCTTCAATGACGAGTCCTTTTGAAGAGGCCGGCTTGGAGACGGAATCAGGGTGTTTACCGAAGGAAGGTCGGGTCGTTGAGTTTTCCATTGGGTGAATTGGGTGAAGTGAGCGGAGGTTAAAAGAGAGAAGAAGTAAAGGAGACGTAGCTACGGATCAGTCGATAAAAAGATCATTGGTGGCTGTCCCTGTGAGTCCGGAGTGGGGTGCAAAGCGGGTGGCGCTGACTTGGTTCATCAGGCTATGATTCCTGTCGGATTCGATGGCCGCAAAAAGAAATAAATTTGTTGGAACGGCCCGACTTAAGTCTGGAGGAGTCAAGGTCGTCGGCAAAAGTGCTGCCGCAAGAAGACACGCGGCACTCAGACCCGGGGTAAACCAACCTAGGCTGGCGGACAGTCCATCGGTCTCTCGCTGTTTATTGAACAATCTCTGTCTCAGAGCGGGGGAAGGTTGGCGAAGCGACCAGTGGGATAATGGATTTAGAGTTGTCGGTCTCATAAGTGGAGTCGTGGAGTACGTTCTTTAGTTTCTGCAAGCCGTAGCGATAACGGCCAGCGGCAGTGTGAGGCGAAATTGAGAGAAGTGCCGCGATTTCCTGAAAGGTTAGATCATTCCAGAATTTAAGAACAATCACTTCCCGCTGATCGTTCGGTAACTGTTGTAGACAGTCCATGGCTCGTCCTTCGCGAGGATCTTCAGGAGAGATTCTTTCAAACCAAGAGATCGCTTCAAATTCCCGAGTAATGCGGCACCAGAGCGAGACTTTTTGCTTAAGAGCTCTATTTCGAAAAGCAGTAACCAGATAGTTTTGAGGGCGATCGGGTGGCGTAGGCCGAATTACAAACGCCCAGAATACTTCATGCAGGACATCCTCAGATTCTGCATGAGACAGGCCGAGAGCCCGACCGTAGACAAGCAAGGCAGCAGCTTGCGCGTCGTAGAGCGCCTCACACCAATGAGGAAGATCGTTGATTTCGTTCACTGTCTATGTTGAAAGAGCCGCTTGCTGCGGGATTTGTATAGTGATGGAGACGTTTGATAGGAAAAAGAGAAGAATCAAACGGACTGCTGAGCTACCTCCGAGGAGGGGATCCAGCGACCGAGGAAAGCCAACCCCGAATCCGCCCCTCGTCGCAAGCAAGTCGAGCTACACATTTCCCTGCGGGTTAAGTATCGGGCGATCAGATTGACGGACGGGCTTGTGGTTGGAGCGGAGCAGTAGGGGATCAATGTCGTCAGCATCGTGTTGTAAAAATTCCTCGATGCTCCAAATCCGATCACGGCATTTTTGATTCAGAACGAGCGAATTTCAAAGGGCGGCGACGATGGCAGCGCCCATTTCGCGAGTGCCAATTCGGCGGGCGGAAGTATCCGAAGGGGAGTGAATATCGCCGGTACGAAGTCCAGCATCGATGACTTTGCCCACTGCCTTATCGATAGCATCGGCGGCCGTATTCAGGCCGAAGCTATAGCGCAGCATCAGTGCAACCGAGAGGATTTGGGCGATCGGGTTGGCAAGGTCTTTGCCAGCGATGTCCGGGGCTGTACCACCAGCAGGCTCAAAGAAACCAAAAGTTTGATTGGCAGTCGTCGCGCCGAGACTGGCGCTGGGGAGCATACCCAAGGACCCAGCGAGAGCTGCCGCTTCGTCACTCAGAATATCTCCAAACATATTCTCACAGAGGAGTACGTCGAACTGGGTGGGCCGTAACATAAGTTGCATAGCCGCATTATCGACAAACATATGATCCAGCGCGACATCGGCATAGCCCTTGCCGACACGACTGACGACCTCACGCCAGAGAATGCCGTTTTCGAGGACATTCGCTTTATCAATGCTGGTCAGTTTCTTGCGTCGCAGTTGCGCAGCCTTGAATCCGACGTGGGCAATGCGCTCGATTTCGCTGGTGGTGTACACCATCGTATCAATGGCGCGCTGCTGGCCGTTCCGGAGGTCTTCCGTTTTCTTAGGTTGCCCAAAGTACATGCCGCCTGTGAGTTCGCGAACGACGAGGATATCGATTCCGTCACCTTGACGTTCTGGTCGGAGAGGGCAGGCATGCGCCAGGGCCTTCGGGAGTTGAACAGGGCGAAGATTAGCGAAGAGACCAAATTCTTTACGAATGCGAAGAAGTGCGGCGCGTTCAGGTCGTTGATCCTTGGGAATCGTCGGATCGCGGTCGGGCAATCCAACCGAGCCAAAGAGAATGGAATCGGACCTTCGGCACAGATCCAGTGTGTCGTCGGGTAACGCCTTTCCGGCGGCATCAATACCGGCCCAACCCACTGGTGCTTCAGTGATATTAAATTGGATGTGGAATTTTTGCCCGACAGCGCGCAGGACGCTTAGAGCTTCACGTATTACTTCGGGGCCGATGCCGTCTCCCGCGAGTGCGGCAATCTGATAGGTCTTGGAACTCATGTGCGGACGGGAGTGTGCGAGGCCTTCGCCGACAGGAAAGCCGTTTCTGCAAACAAGTTGATACGACGACGCATTTTCAAGGGCCTATTTTATTTCCCAAGCCTTCACCAAAGCGGCAATTCGGTCGGTGTTCCTCTGTGCTCCCGCTCCGTTCGGATGAGCAACGGTGTCGGCGTAGTCGGTTAGGTTGGTATTTACACCCAGTTCTGCATCACGCAGCACCGGTAAGATCGATTCGACGTCGACCAAGAATCGGCGATTGGCCTCGCGAATGCTTGTGGCCTCGGTGTCTGCTCCGTAGAGGAAAGGTGGAGTGTAAGCGACCTGAATCCCCTTTTTTTCGCACTCACGATGAACTTCTTTGAGCCAAATTCGAGCTTCAGAGGAGAGTGCGGTTGGACCTGGGCCCGGCGAACTAACTAGGCGACGAACAGAAACTTGGTGCCAGCCACCGATTTGGATTTCTGCCGATGAATACCTGTACCAAGGCTGTCGGAGGAGTGCCTTCCCTAGCAGCGTAAATAGGTGATAGCCGCCGGGCCGTAGGGCGAGAAGAATCTGGGATACTGGCGGCCCCTCAAATTGAAGCAACCTCGTCGGATCGTCGGTAGCCATGGCGAACTGGAGGCCCAGTGGTTCCCAATCCATCGGGCCAATGAGTAGACCTTGTTCAAAAGAAAGTAAAAGAGAGTCACCTTGACGTGCTCGATCAATGGCGTAACGAGCGAGGAGTCGTGGCCCCATTCCAGCACCTAGACCTAAGTTAAGGGCGTTGATTCCATGACGATCACGAAGAGCGACTGGATCGAGCGAAGTCATACAACTAGAACCAGCCACAAAGAGAATCCGCTTTGAATCTGGAAGCGTTTTTTCCCAAGCCACTTTGGATTGATGAACACGTCGAAAGAAAGTGACCTCGGGGTTGATGTAGATCGTGTACAGTGCGCCACCGACCCAAGTTAGAATTGCCGTTAAAATCAAGCGAACAGCGAGATTTGGAAGGCGCTTCTCAGAAGGCAAAGTAGATGAATCCATTGTTCTTTCCGGGTGCAAGCAAGAGGGTGAGTATGACCAGAAAGGTCAGAGCCCGAGGTGTGGTCAGGCAGGCGTAGGGTTGGTTGTGTTTTTTTAAGGACCAAGCTTCAGCAGCGAGAGTCGCCGCTGACATTCCTAAAATCCCAATTAAAGCGACAAGATCGCCGCCGCCGTAGACGGTGAAAATTTCTCGGAATGCGGTTACCCCATAAGCGGAGGGGGTAATGAGGGTATGCAGTTTAAGAGACAGAGTCGCTGAATCGGTTTCGTAAAAGAGCAGCCAAGAAAAGAGCACGGCAGTCAGGGTGGCGAGCCAACCCAAGGGGGAGGAGATTTGGATTGAGCGTGCCAAGCGTTGGATGATGATGAGTGCTGCATGGAGACATCCCCAGAGCAGAAAATTCCAACCCGCACCGTGCCAAAGTCCGGAGACAAGAAAAACAAGTGCGATATTGAGAGCCCAAAGGCGGGTTCGGCTACCGCCAAGCGGCAGGTAAAGATAGTCGCGGAACCAATGACTCAAAGTGACATGCCAACGTCGCCAAAATTCGGCAGGACTCGTGGAGCAATAAGGACTGAGAAAATTCATGCTTAAACGAATTCCCAGACATCGAGCTATACCGATAGCAATGAGGCTATAGCCGGCAAAGTCATAATAAATACGCAGTCCAAAGAGGATATTTGCTAACCATATCAACCAAGCATTTGAGGTAGCAGCGCGACGGAAGTGTTCTGCCAATGTGTCAGCGAGGGCACATTTAAAAAAGAGACCAAGAGCCATCCACCGAAAACCAGCGTCGATATCGGATGCTGACCATTTCAATCGAAATGATTGGATTTGTGGGAGTAAATCGTCCCGTCTTTCGATGGGACCGGCGACAATTTGAGGAAAAAACCCAGCGAAATTGAAGAAGTCAAAAAAGCCAGGGACGAGGTTGCGCCGAATGAGAGTGTCCACAGCAAACCCGACCAATTGGAAAGTGTAAAAAGAGATTCCGGCTGGGATCAGGGTTTGGGTTGCCGTTGAAACCGGCCTGCCGAAGAGGTCATGGACGATAAAGCCAGCGTACTTATACCAAGCTAAAGGTATGAACTGAAGGGGCACTAGTGCGACGAGGATCCAATAACCTTGGGAGGCCGGACGAGCCGTTCCCCAGCGGACAATTCCGTAGGTAAGTCCTGCAATAACGAAATGAATGACGAAACTGATCCAACTCACCATGCCGAGCAGGATGAGTCCGAGAAGCAAGAGAAAGACCCGGTCAAATCGACCGTCGCGAAGGGCGGGATGTCGCCGAAACACCAGATGGACCACTGCGGCAAATCCGAGGCTAACCGCTAAACATTCCCAAAATCGCAAGTCAGCAAAATTCATTGTCCACTCGTACTCCTTCGTCCTGATTTGCTCCGAAAGAGCATCAGATTCTTAACTGCGTTGGAAAACAGAACAACCGTCAAGAGGGGGTTTTGAATGTGTCGGCAATAGCTCAAAATCTGATAGGTGATCAAAAGTCAAAAGAGTTTAAATTGGAAGGGCAAAGGTCCTTGGGCGGTTGGACACCTCTTTCGGTTTTTGGCTTTGGCAGATTTGCTCATTTTGGGATGATTGATTTGGAGCAAATCCGCATTAGAGGCAGCAGGGCCATTTTAGCCCCTTTGCTGCGCCTTCCCAGGTAACCTTCTTTTGGAGTTATATCGCCTAGGAAGAGTTTGCAGGACTGGGCTTGCAACCAATCCAGAATGATGGTGTTTTGGAACGGTGATTTTGCGAAGCTGTGTTAAAGAGTGGTTCGAAGGAAGAGGGAAAGCGGTGTTCGCTTTATTCGCTGCAGGGGTTGTTCTTGCAGATGAAATAACCCCAAAACCGACTCAGCCAACACCTAGTTTAGCGGCAGCTTCTAATCCGTACCAGAGGATATCGGCCCGCAATCTTTTTGGAATTCGCCCCCCCGCGCCACCGGCTGCCGCGCCCGAACCGGTGCCGGAAACTCCCAAGGAACGGCCAGATTTCTTTTTATCCGGATTCACTCGGATTGGCGGAAAATCGCGCGCTTTCATTGCTTATCAATTGAAAGGTAAACCTATGGAATTTCCAGAGGCACTGATGGAAGGCGTCGAAGTAGATGGCATAACTTTGTTGGGTATTGATGAATCGCTAGATTCGGTTCAGATCCAGTACAATGGAGAACCAATTACTTTAGATTTTGAGAAAAACGGGATGAAAGGAACCGTCGTTCCTTCCGGTGGCGCACCGGGAGCACCTAGTAAACCGTCCGCAGGACAGACTGTTCCGTCTCGTATTGTCGGAGTTAATGGGATTGCTCCGGTATCGCCCTTGGGTGGACCTTTGCCAAGATATGCCGGTGGGGCTCAAACGGGTGGGGCGACGTTAATTGGGCGGGGTGGAGTTGTGCAGGGGGGCTATAGTGGGTCGCTTTCACCGGGCAATTTCAGTACAGGGGCTGGGTTACCCTCGATTCAGCTTGGAGCAACACCAGGGACTTTTGGTTCTGAAGTCCAAGCGATTCAGCCGGCGACCGGTGATTTTGGTAGCACCATACCAGTCAATCCGATCAGAAATCAAAGACCCACTCAGCCTGCACCTTTCCCCTTTCTGCCGGGTGGTAATTGATTTTTAGGGGTTCTTCCTAGAACCAGAAGAGATAACGGCGTCGAGAAAAGCACGGATCCGCTGAGGACACTTTAATCCTGGAGAGGATTCGACACCGGAAGAGACATCGAGAGCGTAGGGATGAACTTGTTGGATGGCTCTTTCAACCGACTCCGGATTTAGTCCGCCTGCAAGCACAATGGGGTGCCCTAATCGTTTTGCCTCGAGGGCTAGGGTCCAATCAAATTGAGCCCCCGTGCCTCCATGGGCACCGGCAACATAGGCGTCTAGCAGCCAAGCGTGAGAACTAGATCGGTAAGCGGGTAATGATTCGAGAGACGCGGCGTCGCGGACTCGGAAGGCTTGGATGACCTTCCAACACCCTCCCAGTGTTTGCCCTAATTCTGGCGGCTCTTCCCCGTGTAGTTGTAGGGTATCTATCCCAGTCTGGATTGCGATGTTTCGGATAACTTCCTCACTGGCATTCACGAAGAGCCCAGTTCGGGAAATGAAGGGTGGCAGCTGTTGAATGATTTCAGCTGCCGCAGCGGGTTCGATATATCGTGGAGTTCCAGGGACGAAAACAAATCCCAGCGCATCAACTCCCGCCTCCACAGCGATGAGGGCATCGGTAAGACGGGTAATGCCGCAGATCTTGACTCGGACTCGAGTGCGAGGTGATTGGATCATTAGAGGCGAGGGTTCATTTGAAGCATGAGCCGACGCTGAAGATCCTCGGCTGGATTGATTCCATTAAGCTTTAGTTTGGTGTGGAAAGCGGCCACCTCAATCAGACGAGCAATGTCGCGTCCGGGTCGCACTGGGAGATCCATATGAGCGACCTGAAGCCCCAAAAGGGCGATATAGTTCTGGTCAAGACCGAGGCGATCAATATCACCGGCCTTGTCCCAAGCTTTAAGAGTGACAACAAGATCGACGCGCATTTCCGAACGGATAGCCGCGATACCAAAAAGAGAAGCGACATCGATAATGCCTATTCCACGGACTTCCATGAGATTCCGAGTAATGGCTTTGCCAGTGCCCACCAGTTCGCGTCTGTCTTGGATAGTGAGGCAGACAACATCATCGCAGACGAGGCTATGACCGCGTTCGAGGAGACCGAGAACTGCTTCGCTTTTTCCAATACCACTTTCGCCTTGAATAATGACTCCAATGCCTTGGATATCGACCATACAACCGTGGATCTGGGTCTTAGGTGCAAACAGATTTTCTAGCGCGAGAGTTGCTAAATTAATAAACTTCATCGTGACCAGACCCGTTTGAAAAATCGGAACACTTTGTTTTTCAGCAGTCTGGATCATTTTTTTGTCAGCCTCGATATTGCGACAAAGAACGACGCAAGGGATTCGTTGACGAAAGAGTTCAGAATAGCGCTGATGCCGAGTATCGGAAGGGAGAGATCGAAGGTAAGATGTTTCAACATTGCCGATGACTTGGACCCGTTTTCCTGCGAAGTAGCGATGAAATCCAGCGAGGACGAGGCCTGGTCGATTGACGGTAGGCTCAAGAATTGTGCGGTTGAGTCCGCCTTCACCCGCAATCAATTGAAGACCAAGTGGAGTAGCGTGATTGCTGTAAAATCGGTCCACCGTTACCTCGGGCAAGGGTACTGATATAGGGGTTGAAGACGGTGTTTTCACATGTTGAATTCCGGTCCGAGATAGATCGCTCGGGATTGCGCATCTTGAACGAGAAATTCAGCAGAACCCGAGGCAAGCACATGGCCTTGATGAATCACATAGGCGCGGTCCACTAAGCGGAGAGTTTCACGGACATTGTGGTCGGTGATCAGAATTCCGAGACCACGGTCTCGAAGGCGACGAACAATTTTCTGTACCTCGTAGACTGCTATGGGATCGATCCCAGCGAAGGGTTCGTCGAGTAAGAGTATTTGGGGTGAAGTGACCAAGGCTCGGGTGATTTCGAGTCGGCGTTTTTCACCGCCACTGAGTTGGTACGCGTAGCTCTTGGCAAGACGCGTCAGATCGAGCTCTTCCAGCAAATAAGCGAGTCGTGTCTTACGTTCTTCCGAGGAGCCATCACAGGTCTCAAGTATCGCCAATAAATTTTGTTCGACGGTTAATTTTCTGAAGACACTGGGTTCTTGGGTTAGGTAGCCGACACCTAATCGAGCACGTCGGTGCATAGGCAGGTCGGTGATATCGCGACCCTTCAACAAAACAGTACCCTCATCGGGTCGGACTTGTCCGACGATCATCCCAAATGAGGTAGTTTTTCCAGCACCATTGGGGCCGAGCAATCCTACGACCTCACCGGCGGCGACATGAATAAAAATGCTATTGACCACCCGCCGACCGCGATAAGCCTTTACCAGTTTAGAAGCTTCGAGAAGGTAGGTTCCAGAATGGGCAGGAGTCTTTCCTACAGTGAGAGGCGCAGCAGGCATCGGATCAACGTTTAGGCGAGGAGGAGTTGCTCTGATTAAAGAGGATCGATTTCTTAAGAATATCCGATCTCAATTCAATACGGTAGGGCCCTTTGTTGCGCATACTGCGCGTCTTAAGATCATAAATAAGAGCCTCTGTGCCGATCATTGTGCCACTGAGAGTTTCGATGCGGGGATTTCCAGTGAGAATTAGAACTTCGTTGGTGGCTCCATACTCGGCCTGATTACCGAAGGCACGAACAGTGTTGGTGATGCCAGCAGTCCCTTTTTGGTAGAGTTCGATTTGAACATTGCCCGTTGCGATCAGGGATTGGAGACGTCCGGCGGGTGCTCCGTTGGGAGTTGTTGTTACAGACTTATCTTGAGGCACTGTAGCGCGGAGATCGTCGCATTTTAGACTGAGTACCCCAGGTGACTCTACCCGAACATGATCCCAAAGATGGTAGGTGCCATCCTGAAACTCGAGGACGGCATTGGTTGCCGTCAGTTGGATGTTCTCTTGAAGTTGTGCGAGTGCCTGAGAGAAAAGTCCCAAGAAAGCAAAAACTAGGGCAACGTATCGGATCATTTTGTGGGTGATTTAGTTTGGACAAGCGAGGAGCGGATCTGAATCCGAACGTCATTGGAAACAATCAAGCGTTGGTGGGCGTTGTCGAAAGTAAAACCAACACCGGACAGGCTGAGTCCATCGGCCTCTCGGCGGGCTGTAAACGGACCGGTTGATGAGGCATCACGCGATGAAACGTTCACTCGGCAGCGGGGTGATTCGAGGATGAAATCTTGCCTTTCGTCGGGGCGAAAAGTCTCCAAACGGAGGTTAGAGACATCCCAAGTCGAGGGCATAAGTCCTCCTTGGGTTGCTTTATCTGGGATAGCTTCTGAGGAAGAAAAACGGACCTGAATACGACCCGAAGGACCGTCCCGGAGGCTGATGCCCCAATTACGAATGGCGCCTGTGGCTGGAGTCAAGTCCGGGGGCTGGGCACCGGTAGCCAAGGCTATGAGCAGTCCTGCCGCGAGAAAGGGGCTGTTCGATCGTTTCAACATAACTAGTCTTGGAACCAAGGTGCCCAGTTAGGAAGTGAATTTCGCAACAATACTTTCCCAATGACCCTGGGCTTTTAGGATCAGATCGGTGACTTCACGCACCGCACCGCGTCCGCCGGGATGCTTGGAAACGAAATGAGCCAAGGCCTGCGCTTCGGGAATGGCGTCGGCCGGTACTGTGGCGAAGCCTGCCCGCTTTAAGACACCGAGGTCGACAACATCGTCTCCCATGTAGTGGACGTCTTCCCACTGAAGTCCGATTTCACTGAGAAGCGCTTCGATCACTTCGCCTTTGGGAGTCGATGATTGACGAAGAAAATCGACCTGAAGATCAGCGGCCCGCATCGAGGTAGCGGTACTCGGACGAGCGGAGATCCATCCTACACGAATCGCGGCCTCCGACTGAAGAAGCCGAAGGCCTAAGCCATCTCGAATATGAAAGCTTTTGCTCTCAATCCCGCCTCCCATAATGATGTTAGTCTCGGTGAGCACACCGTCGACGTCACAGAGAAAAAGCCGAACCCGTCGGGCCCTAGCGATAAGATCGTCGGTTAAAAACATTTCGGAGATACTCTGAAATGTAAGCTCTAGGAGCAAATAGCAAAGCGCCTTGGTTTGGGTGCGGCGACATACGAACTCAATCGCGCGTCTCAGGTCGCACTCTACTCACGCTCGCCAGAGGGACACGATGGACCGCGGTTCATCCTAGGCACAACGAACATGCCCCAGCCCTCGGTCACTAAAGATTATGTTTTTCCTCCCAGTAACCTCATCGACGCGGTTCAACGATTTCAAAAACTCGATCAATCAAAGGCCCTTTAACTAACTGAGTTTTACCCCCGATCCAACGAACTTCAATGCTGTCAACTTGGGTCCGCTGCCCCAGTCCAAAATGCGGATAAAAACCAAAATGGCTTTGATAGCCTCGGCCACTGTGAACTTCATCGATGAGGCTTAAATTACCCGAAATGATCCGAACAGAAGCGCCAACTCCATTTCGATTTCCATGGGTTCCTTTTAACCGGATTCCCAGCCAATGATTTTTTGGTACCGAATCGTTCCGCAGCAGAGTCGGTTCCGCGCGACTATTGTTAATTACCACATCCACATCCCCATCATTATCTAAGTCATCAAAAGCGGCCCCGCGACTGCTGCCCAAGACCGCAAGCCCATCCCCAGCACTAGTAGATGTATCGGTAAACTTACCTCTACCATTATTGGTCAGAATAATATTACGAGCAGCGTAAATACCCGTATCATCCCATTGCGCAATATTGTCCTGCAAATGGCCGCAGGCTATAAAAATATCTCTGAATCCATCGTTATTAAAGTCGGCCAACCCATTTCCCCATTCAACTTGATTATAAGTCCCTGAACCGCCTCCGGTTCGAGCGGTCACATCGGAAAAAAGCGGTTCCTCGCTATTTCCAGTGAAACCGGGGGGGGCTTGACAGCTAGAGGATGATGCCGAGCGATGACACCGGAACAGACCTTTGGACAGTTGCTCGGGCTTGGCAAGGCATGGCGAGTGGTGGAGGCGCGGTTTGAGCCGGAGTCCTCG
>SIAZ01000049.1 GCA_009695405.1 Pedosphaera sp.
CCCAGTGAAGGCCGTCGCCCCAGTGAAGGCCGCCGCCCCAGTGAAGGCCGCCGCCCCAGTGAAGGCCGCCGCCCCAGTGAAGGCCGCCGCCCCAGTGAAGGCCACCGCCCCAGTGAAGGCCACCGCCCCAGTGAAGGCCACCGCCCCAGTGAAGGCCACCGCCCCAGTGAAGGCCGTCGCCCCAGTGAAGGCCGCCGCCCCAGTGAAGGCCGCCGCCCCAGTGAAGGCCGCCGCCCCAGTGAAGGCCGCCGCCCCAGTGAAGGCCACCGCCCCAGTGAAGGCCACCGCCCCAGTGAAGGCCGAAGTTCTAGCTAAGATCGACCCTCCTTCGGGATCGAGTCTGGCTTCTAAATTGCCGAATAAGCCCTCTAAAATTTCCAAAGCGGGAAGATCGGAGTCGGAAACGCCTACAAAGCGCAGGGTCAAAAAAGAAGAAGATGATGATTCAGCGAACACTGAAGCACATCATCCAAAAGATATTGCTGACCTTGCCGGCCCTACAGCAGCCCAACTCGCCGACCTAGACACCCCTGAAACTCCCTCTGGAACCGGCGGTGTCGGCGCCATGAAAAATGCTTCAGGAGTTGATATCACCGAGAAGTTTAAGGAACTGGTTCGTCAATCCCAAGAGCAGAGCTATCTCACCCACAGCGATATTGGCGATGCCTTGGCCGATACTGCCATGTCTCCCGAAGAGATGGATGAGATTTACATCAAACTTCGCAACCTAGAGATTGAGATTGTCGATCAAGCCGAGGTTGATCGACCGAAAAGCTCCGAACCCGAGGAAGAAGAAGACAAGACGCGCCTCGATATTCTCGATGATCCGGTTCGGATGTACCTCAAGCAGATGGGCCAAACCCCACTGCTCACTCGTGAACAAGAAGTCGAGATTTCTAAGCGTATCGAGGAGAATGAAAACGAGGTTAAGCGGATTATTTATTCCTTCGGATTTGCTGCGAAAGAGCACATCGCCCTCGCTGAGAAACTCATTTCTGAACCACCCAAGGAACGTTTCGATCGGGTTATTGTTGATAAGAAAATCGAAATTCGTGAGGAACATCTCAAAGCCCTGAGGAAACTTGTCAAGGATGTCCGAGTAGTGGATCAACAGGTCGATGAATTCTGGCGTGAACTCCAAGAGCCAATTGCCAAGCCGCGTGAAGATAAACTCATCGGTGAATTTAGAAAGGTCGACGAGAAACTGCAGAAGAATTTTTCAAAGTTCTATTATAAACAAAAAGTCATCGAAGAGATGTCGCTTGTTGCTGAGAACATTCACGAGAAATTTCAGACATCGCGTCGCACCATCCGTGAACTCGAACCTCAGCGGAGGATCCCTCAGGCCCTCAGTATTATTGAATCTGAAGAACGAAAAATTAAGGCACTAGAGGAATTCGTTCGCATGACCTTTGCGGGCTATATCGAGGCTTTCAATCAACTGAAGCACTTCGAAAAGAAGGCGCTTCAAGCCAAAACTGAAATGGTTGAAGCCAATCTTAGATTGGTCATTTCCATTGCTAAGAAGTACACCAACCGCGGTCTTTCTTTCCTCGATTTGATTCAGGAAGGGAACATGGGTCTGATGAAGGCGGTCGAGAAGTTTGAGTACCGCCGAGGCTACAAATTTTCTACTTACGCGACGTGGTGGATTCGTCAGGCGATTACCCGGTCGATTGCAGATCAGGCTCGAACGATTCGTATCCCAGTTCATATGATCGAGACGATTAACAAGCTAATGCGAGTGCAGAAGCAGTTAATTCAAGATTTCGGACGCGAACCCACCCCAGAGGAAATCGCTGACGAAATGCAGATGCCGGTCGAACGGGTGCGGGCTGTCCTCAAGATGGCTCAACAACCGATCTCGCTTCAGAGTCCAGTCGGTGATTCGGATGACACTAATTTCGGCGATTTCATCGAGGATAAATCTGCCGAGAATCCGTCCGATATGACTAGCTATGCCCTATTAAAGGCTAAATTAGCGGATGTTTTGGATTCTCTGACCGAACGGGAACGGAAAGTTCTCGAACTTCGCTTCGGCTTACTCGATGGATATAGCCGGACACTGGAAGAAGTGGGTAAGCAGTTTAAAGTCACCCGCGAACGTATCCGGCAAATTGAAGCCAAGGCACTGCGCAAAATGCGTCATCCAACCCGCCTTCGTCAGTTGCACGGATTCCTCGAGGGCGAAGAAGCTATCGTCTGATTTTTTTCCCGCGATCGTTCAAAAGGTGTGAAATCAAAATTTCACACCTTTTGAGTTTTTTAAGGAAGTGTTTCTACGGAATGTCGCACTAAGGCGGGCTAAATCATCCGGAAAATCCGACTTCGGTGACGCCCGCGTGAGGCGCTCAAAGGTCGCTTCTCCCTATGCATTCCAGCTTTGCTTTTCCCCGCGCTTACAGTCCTGAGGCCTACTTCTGTCTTTGTAAAGGGAGGCCACTTTTCTCCAGATATAAAGCACGCGGAGGATTCCCATCGCCAAGCCGATGACGTTGGTCTTTTGCCTGCCGCGTATTCGGTACTTTTGCGAAGGCATTGTGAGAGCTTTTAAGCTTGGTGACTCATAGCGCACTGTATGTTTCCGCAACTCCGACGGGGGCCCCTCAGTAATCCTCAGGCACTTATGAGGACATCGGCATCTGTCACAAGCTCTTTAAGCCATCGCACCAAGACTTAGAGAGATTGCCGCCTGAGAAACGGAGCGAGGGAGGAATGGACGAGACCATACCGCGTGAGTGTATCAATTTTCAAAAAGGCTAAAGGTGTAGCGCTGTTTTTCTAGTTACTGCGGAACTTCTCTTGATTGATTCCCCCTTAATTTTAGCCAGCAAAATCTCATCAAATGAAAAAAACCTTTGTTCCTTGGTCCGGTTGGGCCAAAGTAACAACGTTAGGCCCACGTGGCGGAATTGGCAGACGCGCTAGATTCAGGTTCTAGTGAGTAACATCGTACAGGTTCAAGTCCTGTCGTGGGCACCATTTCTCAGGCAGCTTAGAGAAATCAGTTTTTGCAGACGAAAGATATCGGCCCAATTCCTCGGTCGCGTCTCAGAGAATCAATCTGAATCTAGATTTCCCGATTTGGCTTACTCTAAATCGTTTTAGGAATCTCTGATCTCCGTCCCGCGTGTAGATGTTCGATGCAGGGTCGATTTTTTGTTTCAGCGAACCCAAAATGAGGCTTGGTTTAAATGATAATTAGACCGGCGGATTCAAGTGGCTAGCGCAAGGGGCGGGGATGGTAACGGGCCAGAAGTTGTGTGAGGCTTGTGGTTCGATCGCCAAACCGAAACCCCAAGCTAATGCGCCACTATCAGCGACTGACCCCAGAACAGTGCTACACCATCGAAAGCCTGAGCCGCCAGGTATACTCTCAAGAATTCATCGCCCGCATCATCGGAGTGCATTCGTCGAGCGTGGGACGCGAACTCAAACGGGCGGGAATGACCCGCCAAACCTATTGTCATCTCACCGCGCAGAAGGATGCGGACACGCGTGAGTGGGCGGGACGAACCATTCCGCCTGACCTCCTGCTGGCCGTGGAGGCCAAGCTTTGCTCCGATCAATGGAGTCCAGAGCAGATCAGTCGCACGTTCCGCAAACAAGGCATCGGCAACGTCAGCCATGAATCTATCCACTCGCCCGACTGCCTTGCGCTAGTCGCTTGAATCCGCCGATCATGGCTAAATCGACCGAGCCATCCAAAAATTTTGTGGGGCCGGTCGACGTAGGCATCATTGGAAAATCAAAAATCTCAGTCGGCAAATAGATCATCGCATTTGCGTTAGGCATGAGGACAGATGCAGTCAGAACCAATCAGGCAAAACGATTTAGCCTTCTTTTCCTTCGCGATCCAGTCCCGCGATAATTTGCTGAGTCGCTTCTTGTCCAGTATAGATTACATTCTTCGACTGCGCTAAGTCTTCAAAATGTGGGATAATAGTGACTGCCGTTCTCTTTTTTGAACACCGGCGAAACCACCTTGAGTGAGGCAGAGGTCCAACATCCAAAAACAGAGGCTACTTTGTCATTCACCAGCAGCTTCTTCACCTTTTCAGCGCTGTAGGTCAATCGATCGCACCGTCTTCGTCGATGATTGTAATTTTTTGCCCGAGCACGCCACTTAAGGCATTGATCTGATTAATTACCAACTGCTCGGTCTGGATGAATCCCGTTCCGTTGATGGCCAGAGTTCCTGTCGCCAAATGCATCGGGCCGACCGTCACGGTGTGATCGGTAACAGCGAGGCCTGTGGTGTTCACTTGCGACGTTAGATAAGTGCCCGCTGCAAAACGAAGAGGGTAAAGATGAAGAGTGCTTGATGCCGTCGCCGCAAGCAGAAAGCGCCGAAGCGGAATCCGTGGTTGTCGATCTTGAACTCTCCCTTGGACAGTTAAAGACGAGACCGTTAGAGGGTAAATCTCTCCAGCGCTAATGGGGCGCGACTTATTTGAAGACCCGCAAACTGGGTCATGCCAAGGAAGCGTTTATTGACACCTGCATCAACCGATCGACACCCCTTCGTAAGAGCCGCAAGGAACTCTCCTGCCCTTAAATCGGCTCCAATTTTTGCCCTTAAAAAGCCAACCGATCATCCGATTGTACTTTACTGACGTATTGATGCCGCCGGCTTTGATCTGTATCGTTGACCAGTTGAGGTTTGAAATCGGCATCGTTATTTCGTTATTGTTGGCGCTAAGTGCGTCGAGTTTTTTCTTTGCATTAGCGGAGTCCGCCTTATTTTCCTTGGGGACTTGGCGCAGTCGGCGTTTAGTAAAGCAGCGTGGAGAGAGAGCGGAACGGGTCGGGCAGCTCTTAACTCAACCCTCTGATATTCTGGCGGCGATTGCCTTAGGGAATACTCTCTCCAATGCGTTGTTGGTAGCGCTGACTGTAGCCGGGGCTTCCGAGGTGATGGGTGAAGGATGGCGGGGAGGACTAATCACCGTAGGATTGTTGTTATTACTTTTATTAGTTTGCGAAGTGACGCCCAAAACATTGGGAGTTCGACAACCTGAAATGTGGGCCCTGCGAGTCGCCTTTCCGCTTTGGTTTTTTGTGCAAGTAACCCGACCGGTGCGACGTGTGGCCCAAACGATTGTTGATTCCATTCTGAACCGGCTTATTCCAAAATCGATTAGACCTGTGGGAGGCGTGTCGGATGATGAATATGCGGATCTTATTGAGATTGCTCATCAGCAAGGGACCTTAGGGGCAGGCGAGAAGGAAATCCTTTTGCACGTTTTATCCCTCGACCAACGGTGTGCTCGAGAGGTAATGCGGCCTCGATCGGGAATGGTTATGTTATCCGACGAGATGCCATTAGAGGACATGGTGATTGCGGCGCGCCGCTCTGGGCATCACTGGATTCCTTTATACGATGAGACACCGGACGACGTTATCGGCATTTTAAATAGCCGCGCACTTTTGCTTTCGCCCGCCCCAGATTTGTTTATGTCGATGGAGTTTCCCGCCTTTGTGCCGGAGAGTATGAATCTGCTGGCCTTGTTTGAATCGATGCAACGGCAAGGGCGCGGTGTGGCGGTTGTTCTGGATGAGTATGGCGGCACTGCAGGATTAATTACTTTGCAGGATATCCTTTCGGCTGTGGTGGGTGGGTTGCGAGGGGAAGGAGAGGCTCAGGGATTTGTTTTCGAGCGAATCGCTAAAGGGCGATGGCGAGTGAATGGAGCTATGCGACTTGATGACTTTATTCGTGAGTACCCAGCTTTGGTGGTGCCAGATGATATCGAAACGCTCGGCGGCTTAGTATCGTATCTCGCGGATGTGATTCCACGAACCGGTGAGGTGTTCCGGTATGGGGGATTACGACTCACCGTACAACAAGCTGATGAGCGACGTATTCGTGAACTTTTAGTGGAAACGGAATCGGCGGCATGACTGATACCTCAATCCACTGGATGACAATTGGGGGATGGTTGCTTCTTTCCTTTTTCCTGTCGGGCATGGAGGCAGGCGTCTTTGAGTTGAGTCGACTCCGGATTCGTCAAATGGCTCTCGCTGGAAAGGGCAATGCGCGCCGTTTGCTCGGTTACATGGATCGTCCGGAGGATTTTCTTTGGACAATTTTGGTGGGGAACACCCTTTCTAATTTCGCGGCGGTTGCCTTGATGATTGGGGACTTAAGACGGTGGTCTAGCGATCGGGTTGAGCTTTTTTCGCCACTCTTGCTGGTAATAGGCTTGTGCATTTACCTCACCTGCGAACTGTTGCCCAAGCGGCTATTTCAGCGATTTCCCAATCGGTTGTGCATGTATCTAGTACGTGTTTTTGGTGGTATCCACATTGTTTTATCTCCCGTTGTTTTTCTGATCGAACGTTTTTCTGCGGTGCTGTTGTGGATTACGGGTGATCGAGTCTTGAGCGGACGTCTCTTTGGTAATCGCGATGAATTAAAAGCGTTAATCCAAGAAAGCACCGGTGCACTTTCCAAATCAGAACGCTCGTTGATTGGGCGTATTTTGGATGCTCAGAACTTGACGGTAGGGCGGGTTGCGCATCCGTTAGAATCGGCGGTTAGCCTGACCTCCCTCGTGCCAGTAGCCAAATGGATGGAACTAGGATGCACAACAGGCTACACCCGATTCCCAGTCTGGAGTACGGCGGCAAAGACCCGCCGAATAGAAGGCATCGTCAGTCTTAAGGATCTGCTTTACTCTGAACTAGACCCCACACGCCCGTTGGTTCGAGATTGGTTGCGTCCGGCTCTGTTTATGGATGAATCTGTGCGCATTGAAGAAGCACTGCGGATTTTTCAACGTTCTGGGCAGCACATGGCGATTATTCGAGGCGTTAACGGAGTGGAAACTGGAGTGGTGACATTGACCGATATTCTTCGAGCCCTCTTTATGGAGACCTCAGGATGAGTGCCCATTCGTTCTGGGATGTGGGTGGAAAGTTATTCTTGGCTTTCGGGTTAGTGACCTTAAACGGGTTCTTTGTCGCGGCCGAATTTGCCTTGGTCAAGATCCGCGAAACCCAACTCGATCCGCTGATCCGAAATCGGAATCGCCGAGCTGGGATGACCCAGCATATCCTGACTCATCTCGATCCCTATCTGAGCGCCTGTCAGCTAGGAATTACCTTAGCGAGCCTTGCCTTGGGGTGGGTGGCTGAACCGGTTTTCGAGGCCTTGTTAAATCCCTTATTCGGCTGGTTTCAGATTGAATCTGAGAAGATTCGCCATGTTTTGTCGGCTACCATTGGTCTGACTGTGGTCACATTTTTCCACGTCGTGATCGGTGAACAAGCTCCTAAATTTATCGCCATCAAGCGACCTCTGCCTTCCTCATTGTGGGTTGCCTATCCGTTGCACTGGTTCTACATGTTGACCTATCCCTTGATTTGGGTGTTGAACAAGACCTCGTTGTGGGTCCTTAAACAGTTGGGAATTGAAAGCGGTGGGGGGCATTCGGAGACTCATTCTGAAGATGAACTTCGGCTGATGTTAGGGTCTTCTCTCGCCGCAGGAGGCGGCTCAACTTTGGCCCGAGAAATTGTTCTTAATTCCTTTGATCTAACCCGTCGACGGGCCCGCGACGTGATGCGACCACGTCGAGAAATGGTCTTCATTGATGCCCGCCTTTCGGTGATCGACGGACTTCGTCTGGCCGATGAAACACGATTTTCTCGGTTACCCTTTTGCGAGGATGGGGATTTGGACCGAGTAATCGGTGTTTTGCATACCAAGGATCTGTATGCGGCCCGCGCCTCTTCGGGAACCGTCGCCTCATTACGACCCTTGGTGAAGCCGGTGATTTATATCCCCGAGACAGCCCGACTGGATCGTCTTTTACAAATCTTTCTCGAGCGCCATTTGCATTTGGCCATTGTCGTGGATGAACTCGGTGGGACGACCGGTATGGTGACGCTTGAGAACGTCCTTGAGGAGTTAGTAGGTCAAATTCAGGACGAGTTTGATCATGAAAAAGCACGAATTGAAAAGATCGGAGACGAAGAATGGGCTTTGGACGGGACACTTCCTCTTTTTGAACTATCGGAACTCATTCGTGAACCGGTGACTGCCGACGGGGTTCACACGGTGGCGGGTTGGATCATGGTCAAAATGGGGGGCTTTGCTCGACTCGGAGATACGGCTTTAGTAGGGAGTCAGCATGTTTTAATCGTCACAGAATTAGACGGCATGCGAGTTTTAAAACTAGCCTTGCGCCGAGAACGCGCAACGCTTGGTTCAGTACCTGCTCCAAGAGCTTCTCTGGGATAAAGCGACCTCGGTATGATGTATCAATCGTTGGAGCGAATCGACGGTCGGTAGCTTCTGGCTGAGACACAACGTCCAAGAATCAACTCGGCGATCCAAGGCAGAGCAGCGAGAGCCACTGCGGCTAGAATTTCGGCGAGACTTGAGGGGTGAATACCAACAGTCGGTGCACTGAGGCAAAGTGAGAGACTCCAAAGCAGAATTGGATTGCGATCGACGACTTCTGGGACTGGGCGCTTGCTTAAAACCCAAGGAGTAATGGCCACCAAAGTTAGGGCAGTCATTGGGGCGAACAGAAGAGGTGGAATTGCGAAAATACCGGAGGGCGTAGGTCGTAGAGCGTGAATCCAGAGAGGGCTCAAGGCCGAAGCAATTCCAATGAGCCAGAGGCCGAAGCGAGGGGAAGACCTGAGCGGCAAGAGCATCCGCTTTGCGGTGCCACGAGCAAGAAGGATGGCTGCTGTGTGGAGGAAGACAGAGGCAATTTCACTCGAGTTTGAGAGAAAGCCACTGAGAATCAGCTTTACGCTTAGAGTCAACCCTGCCCAGACAGCCCCAATCGTCAGAAGAGTCAATGCGACCTGGTTTTGAGTGGGCAAATTTCCACCAAGAGTGCGAAGAGCCGTTGCGAGGAGAAGGACAGCGAAGCACTGAGATTGCCAACCGAAGAAAAGTTTATCGCAGAGGTTAAAAGGGAGACGGAGTAAACCGAGAGCTAAAGCGACGATAAAAAACCACGCTGGGAGGCGGTTGATAGAAGAAGGAGCCAAGATGGGGACACCGTGCATGTCCGGAGATCCAAGCGGAACCTTGCGCCGAGAGCGAGCGAAGGCGTGCCATGTTTTCCCCTTTCTGTCAAAGTCCACTCGTGACCCGCATTATTATTAATGGTTCCAAGGGCCGGATGGGGCAGGCTTTGCTTGCCTGTGCTGGCAATCATTCCGGACTTCAAGTAGTAGCTAGCATTGATGTTGGCGACGATTTGGTTTCGCTGATGCCTCAAGCTGATGCCGTCATTGATTTCAGCCACCATGATGCGACGGCGACAGTCGCTTCACTGTGTGCCGCTGCCGGCAAAGCGCTTGTTATTGGCACAACAGGACATAACGAGATGGAGAAAGCCTCTATTCGGGCGGCGGCAGTTAAAATACCGATGGTATGGGCCTCTAATTATTCCACCGGAGTTACCACCCTGTTTTGGTTGACACGCAAGGCAGCGGAAATTCTTGGGCCATCCTTTGATCTGGAAGTTTTGGAGATGCACCACCGCTTAAAAAAGGATGCTCCGAGCGGAACAGCAACCACCCTGTTGGAGATCTTGGGCGATGTTCGAAAGGTCCAACTTGATGAGGCACTCCGGCATGGTCGGCAGGGAATTGTGGGAGAGAGGACTGCCTCTGAGATTGGCATCCATGCTATTCGTGGCGGAGATGTGGTTGGAGATCACACCGTGATTTTTGCGGCGACAGGCGAACGAGTGGAATTAACCCACAAGGCCAGCAGCCGAGATACCTTTGCCAACGGCGCCCTTCGAGCCTCCGGTTGGGTCGTTGGACGTCCTCCCGGCATCTACGATATGCAAGACGTTCTTGGATTAAGGTGAGACCGTTGACAATCGAATAAGACGAAGGTCTTTGGACAGATGAATCCGCAGGTGATCGTTGCCCTTGGCTCGAATTTAGGAGATTCAACAAATCTCTTAATCTGGGCGATGGATCGAATAGCTACCGTTTCCAAGGTGGAACTCCGACGTTCTTCTATTTGGACGAGTACGCCCTTGGAGTGTCCGCTTGGATCCCCGGTTTTTCTGAATGCTGTGGTAGAACTTATTCCCCTCGATGGAATTACGCCCGAAGGTTTTCTGGAGTGGCTCAAGCAGTTGGAGACCGAGGCGGGGCGATTGCCGAAAAAGGTGATGAATGAGGCTCGTCCTCTGGACTTGGATATTATTAGTTGGGGAGAGGTTGTGTGGAACTCAGTTGATTTGATTCTGCCCCATCCACGGGCGCACTGCCGACGATTCGTTCTGCAACCACTGGTTGAATTAGCACCAGACCGATTCTTGCCTGGACACACGTTATCGATCAGAGAATTCCTCGATGCATTGCCGCCCGACGCATTGATGAGGCGGATTGAGCCCGCTCAGTTAAATGGCGACTGAGAGGCAGATAAACGCGGATAGAGGCCCTAGATTGAGTGGGGACGATTTAGTTTTTGATGACCAGTTGTGTCGAGAAAGAGTCCGGTAAAAATCCTGAGGATTGACGTACGAGCCCTCTTCCTTCATTTGGCAGGGGTGCGTCATGCTCCCATCAATCCTAAACTGTTCATTGGAAATCGCCAACGGCTCAGCGCCCTCTTACCCGCTGGATCCTTGGCGATTCTCAATGCCAATGACATTCCGCCCACCAATGCCGATGGCACGCTGCGTATCGCGGCGAATACTGATCTCTTTTACCTGACCGGTGTTGAGCAGGAAGAAAGTGTTCTCCTTTTGTTTCCCGATGCCGAAGACATTCGTTTGCGCGAAATTTTATTTCTCCGTGAAACCAGCGATACCATTGCGATTTGGGAGGGGCACAAGTTAACCAAGGACGAGGCGATTCAGGTCTCGGGTATTCAGACAGTTCTTTGGATCTCTGAATTACCGCGGATGTTGCATCGGTTAATTTGTGAAGCGGGCCAAGTGTATCTTAATACCAACGAACACAAGCGGGCAGTGATCGATGTAGAGAGCCGTGATGTCCGGTTTGCGAAGGAGTTACGAAACACTTATCCGCTCCATGAATTTCGACGTTTGGCCCCCTTAATGCACCAATTGCGTGTGGTCAAGACCCAAGCGGAAATCGCCCTGATCCAGCAGGCGTGTGGAATTACCAAGGCGGGTTTTGAGCGAGTATGTCAGTTTGTGAAACCGGGAGTTAACGAGTGCGAGATCGAGGCGGAATTTGCCCATGAATTTATCCGTCGCCGGGGTGGTTTTGCCTATAATCCCATCATTGGAGCCGGAGCGAATTCCTGTGTTCTCCACTATGTAGACAACGATAAAGACTGCAAGAATGGCGATATTCTGCTTTTAGATGTGGCCTCGAGTTATGCGAACTATAACTCAGATTTAACCCGAACGATTCCAGTCAACGGTCGCTATACCAAGCGTCAGAAACAGGTCTACACTGCCGTACTGCGTGTCCTAAGAGCCTCAATTGCTGGCTTGATCCCAGGGAAGACTTGGCGGCAATGGCAATTAGAAGCTGAGGATCTTGTGGCGAGGGAATGCGTTGATCTGGGTTTATTGAAGTCTCGAGACCTCAAAGTGAAGGTAGAAGATCCGATGGCAAAGCCAGTAAAGAAGTGGTTTATGCACGGCAACGGGCATCCAATTGGATTAGATGTCCATGATCTTGGGAATATGAATGTCTCCTTTGCAGCCGGGTGGGTAATGACGGTTGAGCCGGCAATTTATATTCCCAAGGAGCAATTAGCTATTCGCTTGGAAAACGTGGTGATGATCACCGATTCGGGACCCATTGACCTGATGAGTGATATCCCTATTGAAGCAGACGATATCGAAGACTTAATGGCTCAAGGTTGACCAAGACTGAGCCTCAGTTTAGCCGTGTTAGAGCGAGTAAACTGTGCCGTGCACGCTTTACCGAGCCCCCTCGCCGAAAGCATAGAGGTGAGTCTCTGTCCGCACGTAAAGAGCAGAACCAACAATCGCTGGGGTAGCCATAATAGCTTCACCCAGATCATTTTTCGCAAGAATACGTGGCACCTTTCCAGCTTCCACAACGGTGATGACCCCCTTTTGGGAGGTGAAGTAGATGCGTTCGTGGCTGGCAACGATGGAGGCATAATAATCGCCAGCGGCATCGATGCGATGATCTTGATAGTGAACTTCGCCCGTGTCGGCTGTGTAGCAGGAGATAAGGCCGCCGTTTTTTACCGTGTAGAGCCGACCTTGATAGAAAAGAGGGGATGCGACATAGGGAAGGCTACGAGTTGATTTCCAAGCGAGATGAGACGCAGTGATGTCACCTTTGCCGTTGGGTCGAATAGTCAGCACTGCATTTCCGGCGCGAGCAAACATAGTGCGCATCCCTTCCCACTCTACGCGGTTGACCTTTCCATCTTTATTGAGATCGATCTGAGTGAAGCGTTCACGGACCGGACCCGCTGGGATTAGTTCTGGGCCGATAGCAGCAGTGGGATCTTGTTTAATGCTGCGGGCAAAGTCGTCGAAAGGTTCCATAGAAACGCGGCTATCTGCATCACCACCGACATTCCAACTCGCACTGAAGAGCAGCCCATCGCCAGCAGTTGGCGAACTGCAAGCAACCCGCGAGGTGCCACTATACGTCCATAATTCGCGACCGTCTTTGGGATTATACGCTTTCAACCAGATAGATCCCGGAACCACCAGTTGTTCCTGCCCATTATGTTTCCACAGCAACGGCGTTGCGAAGCTCCGCCGAAATTCGGGACGTTCGACCCGCCACAAAGTCCGACCACTTCTACTATCTACAGCCAGAAGAAAAGATCCCTCGTCTTGATCGCAGGCGACAAAGAGACGGTCCCCAGACAGCACTGGTGACGCGGATGTCCCAAATTCAACGACGGGCGTTTTTAGTGGGACTTGCCAGCGTTCTTGGCCATCGAAGTCGTAGGCGATCAGGCCGAATGATCCAAAGTACACATACACAGAGCGATCATCTGCGGCGGGTGTTGGAGTGGCCGGGTTGCCCAAGCGATGTGTCGGTTCGACACGACCCGTGGGTGCGGCACGCCGCCAGAGCACCTGGCCGTTTGATCGGCGGAGACAGACCGTTTCCAATCCGCCCGCTCCAGATGTAGTCAAGAAAAGTCGATCCCCGCGAACGCACGGGGAGGAATTACCGGGGCCGAAAGAAGTCTTCCAAAGCAAGCCCGAGTCAGGGCCAAAATGTACTGGGGGATTGCCGTTTTGGGCGACAGCCAAGCCGCCGGAACCGCGGAATTGCGACCACCCCTCTTCCGCGAGAGTTGTGCGGAGCGAAGTAAGACAAACCAAGCAGAGAAAGCGGAATAATAAGGTCATCAAAAAGGGCTGGCCTAATGAATCGCTGGGAAGACTCAGCGTGGCAAGGTGTATCCGACAGATTCCCTCTTTGAGACTCATTTCACCCCGATTGCGCGCACGATCTAATCTGAAAACTTATTTGGTCATAGCCGGTCGCGGGCGAGGTTTGTAAAGAGCGAGAACGTCGGTTTGATGGCGGCTCCCTAATTTCCCCCCTGAGTGGCGCACATTGCCCAAAATTGAGTTAGGTGGGTTTTCGGCAACAATACCCGTTTTAACCTCTTCGACGAGATCAGCAATGCTTTGAAAGATACGGGTCGGTTGGTAAACATAATCGCCGACATCTTCGATCTGGGTTGAGCCGGTGAGAACGAGATAGCTGTGTAACCCTGCCTCCACTGCGCCACGGATATCGGTTTCCATGGTATCGCCGATCATCATAATTCGTTCGATCGGACCCAATGCAACATCAGTTAGTTTCTGGCAAGCTCGGTGAAACATGTAGCCGTTGGGTTTGCCTAAATAGTAGGCTCGTCGACCTGTACTCGCTTCGAGAAAAGCAGCGATTGAACCGGCACCAGGGCGGGTTTTTTGGCTAGAAACAGGACACCAGTTATCGGGGTTGGTGGCCAGCAATCGGGCTCCCTTCTCGATAAGTTCGTGTGCTTTGGTCAATTTTTCGGCAATGAACGCGCCTTCACCAACGACGATATAGTCTGGGCTGATGCTATCGTTAGCGATCTTGTGTTGGTGAAGCGCGGCCATCAGGCCACCTTCACCGATGACAAAGGCCGTGCAGTTAGGATGGGTTTCGTCGAGAAAATCAGCGGTATTCATCGCTGACGTATAAAAATGCTTCGCAGAAAGTCCATTGACCCCAAGATGTCGGAGTCGAACGGCGAGATCTTCTGCTGTTGGTGCCGAATTATTGGTTAAGAAAAGGAAGGCTGTCCCCGTATTTAAAAGCGCTGAGACAAACTCGACCGCCCCCTTAATTAGGTTGTTTTCGCGATAAATAACGCCGTCCATGTCGATGAGATAACCAGTTTTCATAAGTGAGTATTAGAGCCGAGAATGGAGTAAGGCTACGGCGAGTTACTTGAGCTTCAGAAGGAGTCTCGGAACGCGTTAACTGTTGTGAGAATGCAGGACCTACAAGGAGACGCAAACGCGGTATCGTTCAGGGTGAATTAAGGTCTCGGAGTAAAAGTGAGGCTGGGCTGCGGCACCCCTCCGATGAGAAGTGCGCAGAGGAAGACACTCGGTGAGGTTATTTCGAGGAGGCTGCTGGGTTTGATCGAACCAGTTCAGCCAAGTATTTCATTGGGATAGAACCGTGAGAAAGAACCGATTCGTGGTAGCGACCGAGGCTAAATTTATCGCCCAGTTGACGCTGCATTTCCTCGCGCAAACGGACATGAGCCATTCGGCCGACAAAGTAGGTGCTCAGTTGGGTCGAAGTTTGTTTGGCGCGGATCAATTTAGCGCGGGCTTCTTCTTCCGACTGAAAACCGCCTTCAATCATGAGTCGGAGCGCGTCGCTGTCACTCATGTTTTGAGTATGAAGTTTGTGATCCAAGATGGCGTTGCAAACAGCGCGTAAATAAAACTTCAGCTGGTTGAGCCTTAAGGCTAGCCCCCCATTACCGTAACCTTGATCGAGCATCATTTGCTCAGTGTAAACGGCCCAGCCTTCGACCATAACACCCGATTGTAGGACTCGGCGCAGGTGAGATGTGGTCCGGCTTGAGTATTCGAGTTGGACATAGTGACCGGGGTAGGCTTCGTGAATAGTGAGGATCTGGAGCATGTGCCGATTATATTCCTCAAGAAGGCTTTGCGTCCGTTTTGGATCCCAATCCTTAGATGGCGGACTGATGGCGTAAAAGCTAGGGGCATCCGGATCAAGGGCGGGTGCTCCATTCATGTACGCCAGCGAGTTGCCCCGCTGAAACTCAGGCATCTCAATGATCTGACAGCGATCCGGTTCGGGTAGACGGAGAATATCTTTTTCGCGAATAAACCTCTTGATTCGATCAACAGAAGCACGGGCGTCAGCAACCAATTCTTCCGGTTTACCGTGCTCTTTCGAAACGGCGGTGATTACTCGGGTAATTGTTTCGCGGCGACCGGTTGGATCGGTCACCGGTAAAGGCACGGTGGGAAAATGAGCGGACCATAATTGGCGAGATATGACATAGAGCTCTTGATGAACACGAATGAACTCGGCTTCCCCAGCGCGCAGAACCTCGTCCGCACTCAGTCCAGCATTGAGAGTGTAGTCGAGTTTTTGAGCAAACTTAATCGCCCCAAGCCGCCAGTCATCAGTGGCCCGAGGTAAAAGTGTTTTTTCCAACCACTGCTGGTATTCTTTCAGCGAAAGAACCACGCGGGCGGCTTCAGCTTTGAGGGCGTCCATTTGAGGGGTGGCACCGGTGAGATCGAAAAGATCTTGTTCATAGAAACCGATGGAGCCTTGATTTTGGCGAAGAGCTGTTTCTAGAACGGCCCGAGGCGGGCTGGCAAGATTTTGTTTTGCCGCAGCGATAATAGAGGGGATCTGCCGCATACGCGCCAAGGCATGAGTGATATTGATTTCCTTGGGAAGGCGCGATTGAGCAAGCAGAAGAAATACACTATCACCGATGTAATCGGTGTAAGTACGAGGGTTGGTGGCAAAGGGTTGAGTGTTTTCCCGCAGCCAAAGAGTAGCATCGAGTTCGTGTTGTAAGAGATCGAAATTAATCTTTTCGTCGGAGGAAAGTCCGGTTCGATCAATGGCGCGTGGAAGATTGGACCGTGTTACCTTCAGGTGATCCAAGGATCTCTGCAAAGCGATGGGAGATAGATCGTCAAGTTTATCGTCAAAACGGTGATCGCCAAGTTGCGTTGCTTCGAGCGGGTGCAGAGCGAAGCGTTCATCGAGGTAACGCCTGAAGAAAGCTTCAAGCGGCGAATCGGCGGCGCTCAGATTTAACATGCCCAAGGGGATTTGGGTCAGTAAAATGACGGCAAAGAACTTCAATGTCATGGAAGGATAGATCTCGAGTGTGTTTGGCGATGTAGGTCCTTAATCGGAGCGATTATGAAAGTTGTTATGGGAATAGAGGTTCTTTGGACGGAGCCTAGAGAGAAGCCCTACAAGCGCGCTGTCAAGGTTGTGAGCTTCGCCACGATCCGCGTCGAGAGTGAACTCTTTTACTTAAAAGATAGGTTCCTCGCTATTTCCAGTGAAACCGGGGGGGGCTTGACAGCTAGAGGATGATGCCGAGCGATGACACCGGAACAGACCTTTGGACAGTTGCTCGGGCTTGGCAAGGCATGGCGAGTGGTGGAGGCGCGGTTTGAGCCGGAGTCCTCG